>JALOLA010000119.1 GCA_025456205.1 Acidobacteriota bacterium
CGAGAAGAACCTGATGGAGTTCATCGGGGGCAAGTTTCGCGTCCTGCTCTCCACCACCATCATCGAGAACGGCATCGACATCCCGCGCGTCAACACCATGATCGTGATGAACGCCGACCGCCTGGGGCTGACGCAGATGTACCAGCTGCGCGGCCGCATCGGCCGCTCCACGCGCCAAGCCTACGCCTATTTCCTGGTCGATGCAGTGAAGGGCGGGGTGAGCGAGCAGGCGAAAAAGAGACTCGACGGCATCCGCGAGTTTTCCCAGCTGGGTGCGGGCTACAAGCTGGCCGAATTCGACCTGAACCTGCGCGGCGCCGGCGCGCTGCTGGGCAACCGCCAGCACGGCCATGTCGAGGCCCTGGGCTACGATTACTTCCTGGAACTGCTGCGCCAGACGATCCGCGGCCTGAAGGGCGAGGCCGCGGAGGAACGGGAGCTCGCCTTGCGCGTCCATTTCCCTTACGCCATCGGCGAAGAGTACATCGCCGGGACGGCGGAGCGCATCGCCGCCTACCGCCGCATCCTGGAGGCGAAAGACGCCGCGGAGCTGCTGTCGCTTCGCGACGAGCTGCGCGACCGCTACGGCCAGCCGCCGGCGGAGATGGCGAGCATCTTCTACGTGGGCGCGGTGAAGCTCTTCGCCCGCCGCTGTCGCTGGGCCAGGGCCGAGGTCTTTGCGGACCGGGTGCAGCTTGACGCCGGCCGCGATGTCGAGGTTCCGGCGGGAAAGGGCTTCGTTGTGCCGGGGCTGAAGCACCTCGAGGGGGGCAACTTCGAATTGGAGTTCAGCGGCCTGGACCAGTTCCTGGAACTCGAGAAAGGGCTCCAGCGGATATTCCAATAAAGAGAGCGGTAGTGGTAGCAGGGCAATACAAAGACAAGCGTTACTGTTAGTGATAGTGTTAGCAAGAAAATGGTAGAAATACTGTTTTTAGTAACAGCGTCAGTATCCGTGTCAGCAAGATATGAAGACGAGATCTTTTTGGCCGGCAATTTTCGTTGGCTGCCGAATTATTCGCTGGCGCCTGGAGTCTCCTGCATACACCAACACGATCACTAACACTGATTGCTTTGAATGCTTCCTGCTGACACTGAAATTGTTATTGGAATAGAAAAAGCTAAGGCTGCTTGATCTCCAGGGTCTCCTTCTGCAGGCCGTGCTTGGGGCATTGCCTGAGCACGCGGATCTCGCCGTTGCCCTTGCCGGTCAGAGAGACGACCATGTCCAGCCGATGCAAGCCCGCACCAAGGTCCTGCCATTGCCCATGCTTCTCGATGGTCAGCCCCACTGTTTCCAGCTTGGTCATGTCGATTTTCACCGGGCAGCGCCTGTGGACGCATTCGACGAGCAGCTTGATCTCGATCTGGCCTTTGGCGCCAGCCGGCTTGGCTTCCATGGTCACATCGCAGGGGAAGATCTGGGCCAAACCCCCGGTCAGCAGCAGCGCCATTATAATAAAAGTCGCTTTTTTCATCTTTTTCCTCACTCATTTAGACAATCGGCAGGACTTTTTCTTGCGCCCCCAAAGATAGTGATAGTGGTAGTGATAGTAGAAGAAAAAGTATAAATCCCCCTGATCCTGAAGGTTGGCATGGGCATGGTCAGGTTATTGACTTTCTTTCTATCACAACCACTATCACTATCACTCTGCCTGAAAGTTCGCTGAATGGCTATTCCTTCAACCGAACCCAGATGCCGCCCGAGGCGTCATCCTCGTCGCGGCGCACCTCGAAATCGGGAAGCGCCTTGATCAGCGACGACAGCTGGCGCTGGCCGAAGCTGCGCGGGTCGAAGCCGGGGTCGAGCTGCTGCAACGCCTTGCCCATCGGCCCCAGGTTGGCCCAGCCGTTCTCCTGCACCGCCATCTCGAAGGCCTCGCGCAGCAGCGGCATGGGGTCGGAGCCGGCGTAGAGCGACTGCGGCTGGGATTCCTGCGGCGGGGACGGCGGCTGCTCCTGCGGCTCGGCCTTGCGGCTGCCGGAACGGCCGCGGTCACGGCCGCGGTCGCGGCCGCGGTCCGCGCGCTGCTGGCTGTCGCGGCGCGGGGCCAGGTTCTCGGTGTAGATGAAGATGTCGCAGGCGTTGACGAACGACTTGGGAGTCTTCTTCTGGCCGATGCCCATGACGAAGAAGCCCTCCTCGCGGATGCGCGTGGCCAGCCGCGTGTAGTCGCTGTCCGAGGAGATGATGCAGAAGCCCTCGACGAAGCGGCGGTGCATGATGTCCATGGCGTCGATGATCAGGGCGCTGTCGGTGGCGTTCTTGCCCACCGTGTAGCGGAACTGCTGGATGGGCTGCACGGCGTGGTTGTGCAGGGCGTCCTTCCACGAGTGCATGCTCGAGGTGGTCCAGTCGCCGTAGATGCGGCGGATGGTCACCGAGCCGTGCCGGCCCACCTCGGCCAGCATCTTGGCCAGCAGCGAGGCCTGGGCGTTGTCGCCGTCGATGAGGACGGCCATCTTGGTGTCTTTGTTTTCTATTGTGGGTTGTGCCATTTTCTCTCCAATGGGTCCAGATAGGATTGATTCAATGTAACAGAGATGGCGGGGCAAGTCAAGCAGGGCTTGCGGGTTCTCAGGGAAGGCAGATGGA
>JALOLA010000080.1 GCA_025456205.1 Acidobacteriota bacterium
AGCTGCAGTACGGCATAGCCAGGCCTTTGGTTGTTCTACGCTAATCCCCTGTTTGCTACAAGCCAGAAAAAACCGAAGCATCGCTTCCTGGCTGATATCGGCCGCGTCTTCGCTGTCGCCCAACAGGCGAAAGGCCAGGCGATAGATAACAGGATAGCAATCCAAGCATATCTCCTGGAATTGGGGTTCGCCATTTTGCGGCTGGATCTGATTGCAGTCACTGTCTCTCATATGGCTAGACGAATGAGATGTAATAAAATGGCATGGCAATCATTTTTTTTATTATGACATGGAGATTGATAGAAAGTGAAGTATTGCCGTTGAGTTTTGCTTTAACGTGTCCTTTCCTCTTCCCTACGCCATGCGCCCTACACCTTACACCGAGTCCTCCTTTCATTCAGCGCCCCATTTTGATATAATATTGAAAACAAAATGGCAAAATCGGAAACTCCAACGGCCATCTTCGAGCACCCATGACCTTCGCCTACCCCGCCGTCCTTTTCCTGCTGCTGCTGCTCATCCCCTTCGCCATGCTGGCCGCCTACAATTTCCGCAAGAAACGGGAGATCCTGCGCGAGTTCATCGCCGAAGCGGCCGAGGACAGGGTCGTGGTGCGCGGCGGCCGTGAGATCGACTTTTTCAAGACCTCGCTGCTGCTGGCGGCGCTGGCGTTCTTCATCCTGGCCCTGGCCCGGCCGCAGTGGGGCGAGCGCTTCGAGAGCATGGACATCCGCGGCCTGGAGATCGTCTTCCTGCTGGACACGTCGGCGTCGATGAACGCCGAGGACCTGCCGCCTTCGCGCCTGGAGGTGGCCCGCAACCTGGTGGCGGCCATCGTCGACGCCCTGCGCACCGACATGGTCAGCCAGGTCAACTTCGCCGGCTCGGCCTACGTGCAATGCCCGCCGACTTTGGACTACGAGGCCTTCAAGCTGCTGGCCCTGGCCTCGGCCGCCAGCCCGGACGCGGAGCAGGGCACCGACTTCGCCAAGGCCTTCGCGCTGGGCCTGCGCCTCTTCCGCAACTCGCCCTCCAGCCAGAAGCTCATGATCCTGGTCACCGACGGCGAGGACCAGGAACAGGGCTGGCCCGAGGCGGTGCGCGAGCTGCAGAAGCGGAAGATCACCGTGTTCACCGTCGGCGTCGGCGCCGCCGGCGGGGCGCCCATCCCCATCCGCGACGGGAGCGGCCGGACCACGGGCTGGAAAAAGGATACGCAGGGGAACATCGTCAGGTCGCAGCTGGACGAGACGACGCTGGCGAGCATCGCCGCCGATTGCGGCGGCCAGTACTACAGGCTGGGCGCCGCTTCCGGCATCGCCCCCCTGATCGGCATCCTGCGCGCCTACGAGCGGCAGCAGCTGTCCCGCAAGGTCAAGAGCCGCAGGATCGACCGCTTCGCCTACCCCCTACTGCTGGCCGTCCTGCTCCTGGCCGGCGAAATGGCCCTCAGCGACAGGAGGATCGCATGGCGAAAAGGCTGATCCCCCTGCTGCTGGCCTGCGGGCTGCTCATGGGCTGGCACTGGTTCGAGCCGGCCGCGCGCAGGAACCAGAAGGGCATCGAGGCCTTCCGCCAGGGCAAGTTCGCCGCCGCCCTGGAGCATTTCCTCTCGGCCAAGGGGCTGAAGGCCGGGGCGCCGCAGCTCAAGAACAACACCGCCGCCGCCCTCTACCAGCTGAAGAAATACCAGGAGGCGCTCGACGAATTTTCCAGCATCGATCCCGCCGCGCTGGGCTCGTCGGCCGCCGGCCTTCACTACAACCTGGGCAATGCCAGCTACCGCCTGGAACGGTATGCGCAGGCGCTGGAGAGCTACAAGCACGCCCTGCTGCTCGACCCCGACGACGTCCCGGCCAAGAAGAACTACGAGCTGACCCTGAAGAAGATGCGCGAGCAGCAACAGCAGCCGCAGCAGCAGGAGCAGCAGGACGACCGGGCCGAGGCCGAGAAGCAGAAGCAGAAATACGAAGCCATGATGCAGTTCCTCAACCAGAACGAAAAGCAGCAGATGGAAAAGAGGAAGCGCCGCATCAGCGCCGCCAAGAATGAGAAGGACTGGTAGCGTCGTCCTGCTGGCCATCCTGGCCGCGCTGCCGCCGGGGGGCGCCCTGGGGGCGGGGGACGCGGCCGCCGCGGGCGTGACCGCCGAGGTCAGCGCGGTGAAGATCGGCCTGGACGACACCCTGGTCTACACCCTGACCTTCAGCAACATCCAGGACCCGGCCCAGCCCGACATGACGTACCTTGACGATTTCAAGGTGCTGCAGACCTCGCGCAGTTCCGAGTTCCAGTTCCGCGACGGCGCCAGCACCGCCGCCATCCGCTTCACCTACTACCTGATGCCGACGCGCACCGGGCGCCTTCTCCTGCCCGCCGTGAGCTACAGCCATCAGGGCCGCGAATACGGCACCCAGGCCTTCGCCATCGAGGTGGTCAAGGGCAGCCTCGCCGCCGGTGGCGCGCAGCGCCCGGGAGCGCCCTCCCTGTTCGACGACGATTTCTTCTCTTCGCCGTTCCGCAACCGCCAGCCGCAGAAGGTCGACGCCTATCTGCGCGCCGTTCTTTCCAAGCCCTCCTGCTTCAAGGGCGAGCAGCTGCTCTTCCGCGTCCTGCTCTACACCCGCAACCGCATCGAAGCGGTGAATATGCTCTCCAGCGCCTCGTTCGCCGGCTTCTGGCAGGAGTGGTTCCCCGTTCCCCAGTCCATCTCGCCATCCAGCGAGAACGTCAACGGCGTCATTTACCAGGTCTACGAGGTGCGCAAGGCCGCCCTTTTTGCCGGCGAGAGCGGCTCGCTGACCATCCCGCCCCTGCAGTTCGAGCTGCAGCTGGCCGACCCGGCGGCGGGGTTCTTCGGTACCCAGGCGCTGCGCCGCTCCACCCAGGCGATCCCCGTGGCCGTGAGCGACCCCGGGGCGGACGCCGCGGGGCTGCCGGTCGGGCAGTTCACCTTCAGCCTGGACTGCCCGCGCCGGGAAGCCGACGTCAACGAGATCGTCACCCTGCGCATGCGCATCAGCGGCAGCGGCAACACCAAGGCCATCATGCCGCCGGCGCTGCCCGGCAACAAGGCGGCCATGGTCTATCCGGCGAAGATCACCCGCGAAACCGCCTTCGCCGACGACTCCCTGGCCGGCACCCTGATCGCCGAGATCCCGGTCGCCTTCCAGCAGAAGGGCGACATCACCTTTCCCGCCCTGGAGTTCCGCTACTTTGACCCGGAGCGCCGCGTCGTGGTCGCCCTGCGCAGCGCCCCGCTGCGTATACGCGTCAGCGGCGAGAAATCGCCCTCCGGCCTCTCGCGCACCCTGCCCGGCAGCACCATCCTGCAGAAGGGCGAGGACATCGATTTCATCAAGGGAAGCCCGCTGCGCGGGCTGGTTAGGCCCATCCACCGCCGCTCCTGGTTCCCGCTGCTGCTGGCCGGACTGTTCCTCGCCAACCTGCTGGTCCTGCTCAAGGTGACGGCCTGGGACCGCGGCATCGCGCCCAGCGCCGGCATGCGCAATCGCCGCCTCCTGGCCAGGGCCCTGAAAGGGCTCGACGGCGTGCGCCGCACCGAGGAGATCGCCCCGGTGCTGGAAAGCTATTTCTGCGCCAAGAGCGGCCTGGGCCCGGCCGAGATCTGCGACCGCCGCATCGCCGAGGCGCTGGCCGCCGGCGGCCTGGCGCGGGCGGACATCGATCGCTTCCTCTTCATCAAGGGCCAGAGCGAGCTGGCGCGGTTCTCTCCCGCCAAGAAGTCGGCGCTGGAGCTGAAAAAGGACCTGCAGGCCCTGCGCGGCCTGTTCAGGGAGATCGACAGGAAGATGAAATGAAGGCGAAACGAGCGATCCTGTTCTGCGCGGCCGCGCTGCTGCTCGCCGGCGGCCTGTTGGCCGGAGCCAGGGAGGATTTCGCCGCCGCCAACCGCAGATACGAGCAGGGCCTTTATGCCGAGGCCCTGGCCCTCTACCTGAAGGTGGCCCAGCGCTCCGACGACTGGCAGGTGTCCTACAACATCGGCAACTGCCACTACAAGCTGGGGGACTATTTGTCGGCCAAGGTCAGTTACCTGAAGGCGCGCAAGCGGCGGCCGCTGGAGCCGGCCATTGCCCGCAACATCGCCATGACCAACCGCCACTTCCGCGACGATGCCGTCCTGCCGGCGCCCGATTTCGTCACCCGGGCCGTGCAGACCCTGGAAAGCGCGCTCACCCGCGGCCGCGACCGCAGGCTCTTCTACGCCCTGGCCTTCTCCCTGCTGTTCGTTCTCGGCCTGGGCGCCTGCCACGTCGGCCGCACCGCCGCCATGGGCCGCAGCGACAGCGCGGTGGTCCGCGCCGAGGACTCGCAGCTGCGCAGCGGGCCCGGCGCCGACAACACCGTCCTGTTCACGATCAACCCCGGGCTGGAAGTTCGCATCATCGATCGCCGCGGCGACTGGGTGCAGGTGACGGCTTCCGAGCGCATCGCCGGCTGGATCGAGAAGAAGCGCCTGGTCCTGATTTGAGCAAGGCCGGCCTCTACATCCACTTCCCCTTCTGCCGCCGCGCCTGCTTCTACTGTCATTTTTTCAAAAAGAAGCTCCGCCCGCGCCTTGTGGACGCCCTCCTGCGCCGCCTCGAGCTGGAGATGGGCCTGCGCCGCGATCCCGGCCTGGCGCTGGACACGGTCTACATCGGCGGCGGCTCGCCTTCGCTGCTGGGCGCCGGCCAGGTCTCCAGGCTGCTGGCCGCCGCGGCCGAGCATTTCAACCTCGGGGAAAAGAGCGAGATCACCCTGGAGGCGAACCCCGAGGACCTCGACCTGCCGCTGCTTGAGCGGCTCCGGCGCGCCGGGGTCAACCGCCTGAGCATCGGGGCGCAATCGTTCCAGGGGCGCGACCTGGCTTTCCTGAAGAGGACCCACGATGCCGCGCAGGGCCGCCGCGCCGTGGAGGCGGCCCGCGCCGCCGGGCTGGCCAATGTCAGCATCGACCTGATCATCGGCCTGCCCACCCAGACCCTGCGGACGCAGGACGCGAACTTCCGCGTCATCGAGGCCCTGCGGCCGTCCCACGTCTCGCTCTACATCCTGGAGGGGGTGCGGCGGCCCGCGACCGATGACCACGACGCCCGGCTCTATTTTCAGGCGCGGCAGGCACTGCTCGACCTCGGCTTCGAGCACTACGAGGTTTCCAATTTCTGCCGCCCCGGCAAGGCCGCGCGCCACAACCTGAAGTACTGGCGCATGGCGCCCTATCTCGGCGTCGGCCCCTCGGCCGCCGGCTACCTGGACGGAGACGATTACCGCAACGCGCCCGACCTGGAGCGCTACGGCGCCGCGCTCAAGAAAGGGAAACTGCCCCTGCTGAGGACCCCGCGGCTCGACCCGGTTAAACGACGGATCATCACCGGCCTGCGGCTGCTGGCGGGCATCCCGGCTTCGGCGTTCGTGGCCTTTTCCGCCGAAACCGCCTTTTTGCTGCAGGAGGGCCTGCTGGTGCGCAAGGAAAACAATCTCGCCGTGCCGGCGGAAAAGATCCTGCTGCTGAACGAGATCCTGGGGTATTTTATATGAACATCATGGGCTCGGCGCAAGGCGCAGGGCATAAGGCGTAAAGGAAGAGAAAAGCTGACGGCAGACAGAAAGAACATACTCGGCAAAGGCGTCGAGGACAAGACACGATAAACCCACCCAGAACGGGGTCGGTTCCTTTTCTTCCCCAATGCCTCGCGCCTAACGCCTTACGCCGAGTATTGGTTTTTATAATCCGGACACCACCACGTTCTCGAAGACCATGCTGGGGAAGCGCGTGGAGGAGTAGGGGAACGGGTCGTTGGCCACCTCCACGAGCTTGGGCAGGAACTTCAGGTAGTTGTCGGCGATGTTCATCTCGGAGACGGCCTGCACCGGCTCCCCCTTTTCGAACAGCGTGCCGATGATGCCGATGGATGTGTCGCCGGTGGTGGGATTGGCGTTGCCGCCGATGAAGCCGGTGATCAGGATGCCGCGGCCCAGGTCCTTCATGATCTCCGCGACCGAGCGCGTCCCGGGCGGGACGACCAGGTTGGAGGGGCTGCCCGTGGTCGGCTCCCAGCCCAGCTTGCGGCTGTAGTACCAGTCGACGAAGAACTCCTTCAGCACCCCGGCCTCGACCATCACCCGCCGGCGCGCCGCGAAACCGTCGCCGTCGAAGTGGCGGCTGCCCAATCCCTTGGGAATGAGCGGATCGTCGACAAGGGTCAGGTGCCGGCTGGCGATCGCCTGGCCCTTCTTGTCGGCCAGGAAGGAGCGCTTCTGCTGGATGGAGCGCCCGAACATGGCGCCGAGCACGCCGTTGAGCAGGCGGCCGACGTTCTGGTTCTCGATGATCACCGGCAGGGTCTCGGTCTTGATCTTCTTCGCTCCCAGCAGGTCCAAGGTGCGCCGCGCCGCCCGGGCGCCGATCTCCTCGGGCTTGGGCAGGTCGCCGCGGTGGACCGTGACCGCATAGCTGTAGCCGTTGGGCCGGCGGTCGCCCGCGTCCTGGGCCGTCATCTGGGCGAAGGGGGCATAATAGGTCCCCCGGGAATAGCCGACCATGCCATTGCTGGCCACCATCACCGATTCCTGGCTGCCGTCCTGCACCTGCGACGTGACCGATACCACCTTGTCGCCCCCGGCCTGCAGGCAGGCGCCCTCGAGGGCCTTGGCCATATCGTGGCGGTTCTCCGGGGAGAAAGAGGCATAGGCCGGGTCCACGAGCTCCAGGTCGGTGCCGGCCCGTCCCTCATAGTATTTGGGGTCGGGCAGGCTGCGGAAGGGATCCTCGGCCAGCAGCCGGGTGGCGGCCACGGCATTGCCCAGGAAGTCACGCAGCGCCTCCTTGCGCAGGTCCGAGGTACTTTGCACGGAATAGCGCCCGGCGACGAACACCTGGACATTGAGCGCCTTGGTGGAGGCCTCCTTGATGTTCTCCGGCTTATGGTCGCGGTAGCTGACCTCCACGGTGCGGTTGGCGTCCAGGTTGACCACGCAGGCTTCGGCTCCCGCCGCTTTGGCGGTCTTCGTCACCCAATCACACAATGCAAGCATTTCCTTGTTCATTCTGCTCTCTCCTTCGCTTACGAGCGGACGCCGCCGACGGTCAGCGACTTGACCAGGCAGGTGGGCTGCCCGAACCCGACCGGCACGGCCTGGCCGCCCTTGCCGCAGGCGCCGGTGCCGCCCTGGGAAAACTCCAGGTCGCCGGCCACCATGCTGATGTTGCGCAGCATCTTCGGGCCATTGCCCATGATGTTGATGTCCTTGATCGGGGCGCCGAGGCGGCCGTCCTCGATCATCCGCCCTTGCGAGACGTAGAAGGCGAAATCGCCCTCGCCGATCTTCACCTGGCCGTTGCTGACATTCTGCACGTAGATGCCCCTGCCGGCGGCGCGGATCACATCGTCAGCGGCGGCAGGGCCGGCCAGCATGTATGTGTTGCGCATGCGCGGCTGCACGTAGTGCTGGTAGCTTTCGCGGCGACCGTTGCCGGTGGGTTTCACCTTGTAGAAACGGGCCGAGATGCGGTCATGCATATAACTGGTCAAAATGCCGTTCTCGACCAGGGCCGTCCGCTGCCCGGGAATGCCCTCGTCGTCGAAGTTGATGGAGCCGAGCATGCCCGGGATGGTGCCGTCGTCCAGGATGGTCACGAAAGGCTCGGCCACCTGCTTGCCGATCATGGTGCTGAAGGTCGAGGTCTTCTTGCGGTTGAAGTCGGCCTCCATGCCGTGACCGATGGCCTCGTGCAGCAGGATGCCGGTCACTCCGGGGCCCAGCACCACCGGCATCTCGCCCGCCGGCGGCTGCACGGCGTCAAAGAGCTGCACGGCATCGCCAACGGCCCTGGCGGCGATCGCCTCGACCGCGCCCGGGGTGAAATAGGAGAAATCCCGGCGCCCGCCCAGGTTCCAGGCCGCCTGTTCCTTGCGGCCGCCCTTCTCCGCGATCACGAAGGCCGTGAGATAGTCGCGCGGCTGCAGGTCCTCGGACTTGGTCCCGTCGGCGGTGACCACCATGATGCGCTTCTGCTGGTCATGGAAACTGGCGTTGACCTTGATCACCAGGGGTGAAAGGGCGAAGCAGCGGTCGTTGACCGCCTGCACCAGGGGCAGCTTGGCCGCCAGGGGCACGTCGGTCAGCAGCTTCTTCAACGGGTAGTGGTCCGCCGCCTTCATCCAGGAGAGCTGCCCGGGCGCGGCCGCTGGACCGCCGGCGGCGATGGTGGCGGCGACGGCGGCGGCCTTGAGCATGGCCTTTTCCTCCAGCTCCTGGGTGAAGCCGTAGCCGACCTGGTCGCCCTTGACGGTGCGGATGCCCACTCCCAGGGCCACGTCGCTGAAGGCGCGGCTCACCTTGCCGTCCTCGAGGATGATCCAGTTGCCGATGGTATGCTCGAAATACAGGTCGGCGTAATCGCCGCCCTTGGCCAGCGCCGCGGCCAGGACCTTGCGGCACAGGGCGTCGCCGATGCCGAATTCCCGCTCGAAATAGCCGGGGCTGTCGGCGGCCAGCAGCTGGTGCCAGTTCCCGGCCAGCATGGGCACCGCCGCGGCCGCAGCGGCCGCGCCGCCCGTGGTCTTCAGGAAAGAACGCCTGCTCATTTCAGCCATGAAAGCCTCCTCTTTGGCTGCGGGAAACTCAATTTGCAGCGATCCCGCATGCTTATATGACGTTTTTTTCTAAAAAAAGTTCCGGTCGTCGCGAAAAAGATGGGAGCTATTTCAGCGGCTGGTAGGACAGGCGGGGCTTGGCGTTGTCATTGCATTCCGCCACCAGCCGCAGATAGTCGGCGGGCGGCCGGGGGATATAGAGGCCGATCTCGCGGGGCTTGGCCTCGTGGGCGGAGTCACTCTCATGGGCCCAGCGCACCTCGCCGTCGAGGAAGATCGAGTTCTGGTCAACGGCCAGGGCGATGCGCAGCTTATGGTTGAGCGCCGGGCGCTGCATGGTCTGGATGCCGATGCCGTGCTGTGACACGTCCTGGGTAAAGCCCGGGTGCATCTCGTCGCCATACTTGCAGATGATCAATTTACGGAAAGGGACGCGCTTTTCCTCTCGTTTTTTGATCATGGGGATCCTCTCTTTACCCAATCATATATATATTCAAAAAGCGAAAATTTTCAATCAGGAAAATCGTCAGTCGATCTTCAGGTCGCGGCCATCGATGAAGCCGGGCTTGTCGATGCCGAAAGCGGCCAGCACCGTCGGCGAGATGTCGATCAGCCCCGGGTCCTTCTCCTTGATCCTGCGGTTGCAGAAAAAGATCCCCGGCACCTGGTCGCGGGTGAAGGCGTGGTCGCCGCTCCACATGCGGGTGTTGTCGGAGAACAGCTCCTCGCCGACGTAGTTCACCGCCGATTCCCAGGAGACGCGGTAGCCGGCGGCGTAGCCGACCACGACGTCCGGGGCATTGACCGTGTAGGGGCCGCGGTAGATCTCCTCGCGGATGAAGGCCTTGCGCACGGCGTTCTTGCCGTGCTTCTCGTCCACGACCTTGAGCAGCTTTTCCTTGATCTCCTTCTTCAGTTTCTCGGCCTCCTCGCCGGCGGCGACGATGCCCTGGCTCTCGCGCCCCTTGAGGTTGAGGAAGATGCCGTTCAGGCCCTGGCCGTAGGCGCGCGAGCGGCTCCAGTCGACGTCGGCGTACCACTTGCCGCTCGTCTTCCTGCCCTCGTTCAGCACCAGGTATCCCTCGCGGTGCAGCCAGGTGTTGAGGTTGAATCCGCGGTTGAAGGCGCTGAAGCCATGGTCGGAGACGATCATCAGCAGGTCGTTCGGGCGCATTTTTTTAAAGAGCTTCTCCAGGAAGGCGTCCATGCGCCGATAGCTCTCCAGGATGGAGCCGGTCACCTCGGGGTCCTGGCTGGGACGAGGCGCCGGCGATCCGGAATCGGGCAGGTAGCGCCAGAACATGTGCTGGATGCGGTCGGTGGTCTCGAAGACCTGCACGATCAATCCTTCCTTGATCTTCCCCAGGGTATTGAAGAAGATGCCCTCCCTCTCCTCCTGGGTGCGGTAGACCTGGTCGATGAAGTTCTTCTCGGACAGCACGCGCTCGTTCAGCGACCAGGTGTCCTCGGCCATGCCCAGGGTGGCGTAGGGACCCAGCAGCTTGGCCAGGTAGACCGAGAAGATCTTGGGATGGGAAACGGGCATGGAGGGCTTCTCCGGGTCGATGTTGATCGGCGACAGGTAGAGCTTGAGGGGCTCGACCTCCTCCAGCACCCACTGGGCGATGCCGGCGACGCCGATCAGACCGGCCTTGAAGTCCAGCTTGACCCAGCGGGAAAGCCGGTTCTGTTCCAGGGTGAACGTTTCCTTGCCCACGGCGATCACGGCTTTTTTGCCGGCGCGGTCGAGCGTGAGGGTGAAGGGGATCTCCAGGGGCGGATTGCCCTTGCGGAACGGGTGGCCGGGGCCCTTGATGCGGCCGCTGAAAAGGTCGTTGCCGAGGGTCTGCAGCGGCTCGAAGACGCCGTCGGAGATGTCGAAGCTCTCGGCGGCGCCGTCGGAGTAGAAGCTGAAGCTGCCCTGGGTGCCGCGCAAGTCGGGGGTGCCCAGGCCGGCCAGCATGGAGCCGTAGAATTTCTCGGGAGGGAAGGTGAATGGCATGCGCAGCACCGAGGCGTAGACGCCCTTGCTGCTGATGATCTTCCAGAAGCTCTGGCTCTTGCGCTTCAGCTCGATCTTGGGGCTGCCCAGCGGGATCTCCCAGGGGCCGATCTTCAGGCTGCGCCGGGGCGGAATGATGTCCGAGCCGGCCATCTTGGGCATATAGGTGGCGCGGTCGGTGGTCAGGAAGTCGAAGATATTGTGCTTGCCGGGATTGACGCCGGTGGTGAAGGTCGACCAGGCCACCGGCGAGATCGGCGGCTCGGTGCTCCACAGCGGCGAGAAGGTGCCATCCGCCGCCAGCTTCTCGAAATGGGGGAACTTGTGCCCCAGCTTCTTGAAGCGGTTGAACAGGTTGTAGTCCATGCCGTCGAAGCCGATGAGCAGCACGCGCTTGAACTTGGCCTTCTTCATGATGCGCGCTTTCTTGATGAAGCGCAGCAGGGCGCGGACGGGGAAGGTCAGGAAGTTGAAGATGGCCAGGAAAAAAGCGGCGAAGATGAAAAAGAAGGAGCCGACGAAGGCGAACCCGGCCCCGGGCCCCACATAACTCAGCAGGGAGGCCGTAGACGCTATGGTCAAGAGGATGAAAATTCGTGTTTTTTTCATGGGTCATTTTACCATAATTCGGGCCAGGGGCAAAATCCCGAACAGCAGTGACAGTGTCAGTGTCAGTGACAGCACTGGCACTAAAATTGGCTATAAACAATGACTTTATTTAGAATGAATCGCAACCAGGATGGTATTGTTTATTTTAAAGCACCCATCTCATTCTCTTGCTGATACAGGCACTGGCAACGTCTAGGAGGCGACGCAATAATGTTAATGATAAAACTTTTCTATTGATTTTCAGCGGAAAAGCGTTATAATTAAAATTAAAAAATTCGACGGCAAAGAGGGCGCAATGAAGATTCTGGTCATCAACTGCGGCAGTTCCTCGATCAAATTCCAGCTGATCAACATGGAGACCGGCACGGTGCTGGCCAAGGGCCTGCTGGAGCGCATCGCCATCCCGGGCTCGGTGCTCAACTACTACCAGGGCGAAAAGAAGCACGTCATCACCCGCGATGTCGCCAACCACGAGGACGGCATCCAGCTGATCGTCAGCCACCTCACCGCTGCCGGCACCGGCGTGATCAGGGACAAGAGCGAGATCTTCGCCGTCGGCCACCGCGTCGTGCACGCCGGCGAGAAATTCAACGGCACCGTGCCCGTCACCGCGGCCGTGCTCGCCGCCCTCAAGGAGTGCATCCCCCTGGCACCGCTGCACAACCCGCCCAACATCACCGGCATCGAGGCCTGCCAGAAGATCCTGCCCGGCATCCCCATGGCCGGCACCTTCGACACCGCCTTCCACCAG
>JALOLA010000120.1 GCA_025456205.1 Acidobacteriota bacterium
TGCAGGATGATGTCCAGGTCGTGGATCATCAGGTCCATGATCACGTCGATGTCCAGCGAGCGCGGCGAGAAGGAGCCCAGGCGCTGCACCTCGATGAACAGCGGCTTCGCCACCAGCGCGCCGGCATACTGCACCGCCGGGTTGAAACGCTCCAGGTGGCCCACGGCCAGCACCCGTCTCCTGGCGGCGGCGAGGGCGATCAACTCGTCGGCCTCGGCCAGCGTGCGGCTGATCGGCTTCTCGACCATGACGTGCTTGCCGTTCTCCAGGAAGAAGCGGCTGAGGGCGAAATGCTCCAGCGTCGGCGCCGCGACCATGACGGGGTCAGTTCGAACTCTGGCAGCTGGCGGAGCACCCGCAGATGATTGCTGCCCATGGCCCCGGTCCCGATCACTGCGATCCTCATGCTTTCCCCAGCACGATGATCCGGCCGCGCTCCGCCCGGGCAACGAGCGCCTCGGGGTCGAGCATCAGCGTCTTGCCCGCTTCCAGCACGAACGCCGCCGCGCGCTTCTCCGCCAGCACCTCCATGGTCCGTTGGCCCACCACCGGCAGGTCGAAACGCATGTCCTGGCCGGGCCGGCTGACCTTGGCCACAACCAGCCCGGGACCGGCGATCGCCGCCGCACGCTCAATGGCGCGGTCGGTGCCCTCCATGGCCTCGACGGCGACCACCGCCCGCGACTTGACGCACAGCGTCTGGCCGATATCCAGGGTGGCGATGCCCCAGGCCTTCTCCCAGGCGAACTCGATGTCCCCGGCCAGCGCTTTCGTCAAACGCAGCCGGGGGGTGTAGTTTTTCGCGATCACCAGGTGCTCCTTGAGGAAGAACGAGGAATCGATGATCTCGATGCCCTCGGCGGCGAAAAAGTCGGCCAGGGTGGACAGCAGCGACGTGGTGGTACGGTCCTTGACCTTGGCCAGGAAGCGCAGGAACTTGGCATCGGCGGTCCAGGCCGAGAAGACGGCCGCGTGCCGCACGCGGCCGAGCATCAGCGCCCGTTGCACGCCGTGGCCCTTGAAAAAGCGGATGAGGCCTCCCAGCCGGCCGAGCGGGAACTCGGCCCACTCGTCGGCCGCGGCGGCCAGCTCGGGCGTCGCCGCGCCCTTGACGGCGGCGACGACGGTGCGCCAGCCCCGGCGGCGCGCCTCGCGGCAGGTCAGCAGCGGCAGGGGGGGCTCGCCGGCGATGATCCCGATCGTTTCACTCATCGGAACGGAAGTTCTTCAGGATCCCTCGCTTGGTCTTGCCGATGAAGTCGGTGATCACCCGGGCCTCCTCGCTGCCGGCATGGTGCTCGCCGATCTGCTGGACGGCCTGGGTGGTGTTCAGGTCGGAGTGGTAGATGATGCGGTAGATGT
Organism: Acidobacteriota bacterium; assembly: GCA_025456205.1. Taxonomy (GTDB): domain Bacteria; phylum Acidobacteriota; class Aminicenantia; order UBA2199; family UBA2199; genus UBA2199. Next base: position 1,363 of record JALOLA010000120.1, read on the forward strand.
CCTTGACGTTCTCGATGAATTCCCGGCTGAGGCCATGGCGCATCATGCCGATGGCGTTGGGCCCGTACAGGCTGAAGGACTCACGGCTCTGGGCCACCTTGGCGAAGGGCAGGATATCCTGGCAGACAATGCTGTAGCCGCCGATGTAGGCGTTGCGCCCGATGCGCACGAACTGCAGCATCGAACAGAAAGCGCTGATGCCGACGTAATCCTCGACCTCCACGTGGCCGGCCAGCGTGGTGTTGTTGGCGAACTGAATGTGACTGCCGATCTGGCAATCATGGGCGATGTGCACGTAGGCCATGAAGTAGTTGTGGCTGCCGATGCGCGTGACGCCCCCGCCCTTGACCGTGCCGCGGTTGATGGTGATGAACTCGCGGATGACGTTGTCGTCGCCGATGTGCACCCAGGTTTCCTCGCCCTTGAAGGTCAGGTCCTGCGGGTCCGTGCCCACCGAGGCGAAGGGGAATATCTGGCAATTTTTGCCGATGAGCGTGTTCTTGTCGATGGTGACATGGTGCTTGACGAGAGTGCCGTCGCCGATGCGCACATTGGGCCCGATGACCGAATAGGCGTCGACCTGCACGCCCTTGCCCAGCTCGGCCTTGGGACTGATGACGGCGGTGGGGTGGAGCAGCGGCGTGTTCATGCGCCGACCATGCACATCAGCGTTGCCTCGCAGGCCACCTGGCCGTCGACCAAGGCCTTGCCCTCGATGACGGCGAACTTGCCGCGGTCGCGCGTCACCAGGACGTCGAGGTCCAGGCGGTCGCCCGGGACCACCGTCCTCTTGAAGCGGGCCTTCTCGATGCCGGCGAAATAGGCGTACACACCCTGGCCCGCGAAGCGCTGCATCAGCAGCGCCGCCCCCAGCTGGGCCAGGGCCTCGATGACCAGCACTCCCGGCATGACCGGGTTGCCGGGGAAATGCCCCTGGAAAAACTCCTCGTTGCCGGTGACGTTCTTGTAGCCCTTGATCACCACCCGGCCGTCGCACTCGGTCACCCGGTCCACCAGCAGAAAGGGGTAGCGGTGGGGCAGGATCTTCTTGATGTCCTCGATGCCCAGGGGCAGGTTCATTTCTTGGCGGCCGGAGCGGCGGCGGACTGGGCGTCGTAGGCCTTGACCACCTTTTCGGTGATGTCGATGGCGGGATCAAAATAGGTGACGCCGGCCGTGTTCAGGTCGAGGACCAGCGAGAACGCGTTCTCCTTGGCGATCTTCTCGATGAGCGGCATCAGGTCGGCCTGGATCTTCTCGAACTCCTTCTGCTGGGCGGCGGCGCCTTCCTTCTGGGCGTCCTCGGCGAAGCGCTTGATCTCCGTCCTCTTGGAGGCGAGATCCAGGGCTTTCTTGTCGCGAGCCTCGGCGTTGAGGGCGGGGGAGCCCGCCTC
>JALOLA010000081.1 GCA_025456205.1 Acidobacteriota bacterium
GAAACTGAGCGGGCAGGTCATCGTCCGCCAGGGCAGGAAAAAAGGGATTCTGTACATGGATCAAGGCCGCCTGATCGGGGCCAGTTCCGGCAACCCCCGGGACCGCATGGCGCTGGCAGAGATATCATCCTGGGAAAAAGTCAATGTCGAGATCATGGAAGGGCCGGTTCATGGCCAGCCCTTCCCGAAAGGCACGCCTCCCGCTTCTGCCGCAGCGGAGCGCTCGCTCGTTCAGCCAAGGCATCGGGCCGCGGCAGGCGGAGGCAGCAACATCAGGACCCTGCGCCTTACCCGGAAAGGAAGGTCGATCGTCCTGCGCATCGAGAAGCTCCAGCGCTTGATCGCAGCCGTTCGCGATATGCTTGGCGACGCGCTGCTCAGGACGGACGCCTTCCTATCCGCGGAAGGGCACTCGCTGGCCGGCTGGAATTCGCACCCGAAGGCATGTTCGGCCTTCGCCGGCATCACGCGCGCGCTGATCGATCTCCTGGCGGCGAGTCGCTTCCCGGCTATGGGGAACTATTATCTGCTGGACCTGGCGGAAGGCAGGCAGGCACTGGTGATCGTCAGCGGCGACGTCCAGCTGGGAATTCTGCTGATCCGCAGCAGGGTCCCCCAGGGGTTGCTCACCAATATCGTGATCCCGAAAACACTGGCCGCCCTTCAGGAATCCTATGTGATCGAGTATCCCGACTAGGAGGAGGCATGGGGAAAAAATTGGTGCGCATCTATCAACTGGTCGAAGAGATGGGCGGCCTCCCGGGGCGGATGAAATTGGCACAGACGACCGGCATCACCCAGCAGCAGGCCAGGGAGATGAAGGACTGGGCGGAAACCGTCAAGCGTTTTAAAAAAGCGGCCGCAGAGAGTCTGGCCAGGGACATCAACGAGCTGCTGCGATGAATGGTCTTGTCACTCCGCTCATGTTCGCAAGCGACCTGCGCGGCAGCAGGAGTTCCTTCACGCGGATGGCAGGGGGCGATCGCAGCTGAAGCGGGCGATCGCCCATCGGCTCTTTCATAACTGATTTTCTTTCGGGATGATTTTTCCCTGAACCTTCTACTATGCAATAACGTATACTAGGCATGAACAAGATCATGGCAGAAGAAACAGACAACAAGGCAACCCAGTTGCGCAAGGGGATACTGGAACTGGCGGTCATGGCCGTCCTGTACCGCAAGTCCCACTACGGCTACTCGCTGGTCCGCAGCCTGGCCGGCCCGGACGCGGCCGGGATCAAGGAGGGCACCGTCTACCCGTTGCTGGCCCGCCTCGCCCGCGAGGGGCTGGTGATCTCCGAATGGGTGGAATCCAGCCAGGGTCCGCCGCGCAAGTATTACGAGTTGACCGCAACCGGCCGGGCCGCGTACGAGGCGCTTCAGGCCGAGTTCCGCCGCCTGGTGCTGCTGGTGGAGAGCGCCGCCGGCGAAGCGGAGCCGCGGCCCGACCCGCAAAGTGATAAAAAAATCGCGATCAGGAGGAAGAAAAATGAATAGCCATTTCCCGCCAACGGCGGAAAAGATCATCGCCGACTACCTGGACAAGCTGCTCCCCCAATTGAAGGGGATGAACGAAACGGACCAGCAGGAGGTCCTGGCTGAGATCCGCTCACACCTTTACGAATCGTTCAACAACGACAGCGAAGGCGACGAAGTCGACCGGGCCCTGCGGGCGCTGAAGCGCCTGGGGGAGCCTGCTGAAGTCGTCTCCAGCCGCATGGGTGACAGCGTCACCCGGCTGGGCAAGAAGAAGAAATCCCTTCTCTATATTCTGGCCGGCGTGCTGATCGTCTTTTTCGCCGCGCCGCTGGGCATGGGCGGGCTGGGCGTGGTCGTCGGCCTGCTGGCGGGGCTGTTCGCACTGCTGATCGGCTACTTCGCCACGGCGGTGGCCCTGGTAGTCAGCGGCTTCATCGGCGCCCTGATCGGCCTGATAGCGATCGTCTCTCCCGATGTCTTCCTGGAGATCAACCGCTGGGCCGGCGAAGCCATATTCCAGTTCGGCCCCTTCCAGAGCAACCCCCAGGTGGGCGGCATACTCACATTGATCCTGTCCCTGATGCTGGCCGCCCTCGGCCTGCTCATGCTCTGGTCAGGCAAGCACATCTGGCGCGGCCTGCGCTTCGTGTTCCGCCTGATCATGGACAAGATCCGCGCCCTCTTCGCCCGCGGCCGCAAAACACAGCATAATTCGTGATTCGTAATTCGTGGCTTGAATGAAATTGATCCTTCTTTCATGGTAGAATCCGGACGGTTGCGTTGAACGCAAAAGTCAGAGAGAAGATCATGACAAAGATCGTCCTCATCCACCTGGATTCGGGAAGGCACGACCGGGCCCGCGTTGACAGGGATCGCCGGGAATTCCTTGCCCCGCTGCAGAAGGAATTCGCGCTGGTCACAACCAGCCCCGGCGAAGAAGCCCACACCGACCTGCAGGTCGTATTCATCGCCTCGGGCGGCTGCGAACAAAATTTCCGCCGGCAGTATCCCCTCCTGGCCCGTCCCGTCATCCTCCTTGCCGACGGCAAGCATAACTCCCTTCCCGCCGCCCTGGAGATCTCCAGCTGGGTGCGCCAGCAGGGCGGCCAAGCCGAGATCGTCCATGGCCGCAGCGACACGGTCATCGCCCGCCTGCGCCAACTGGCTCTTTTTCAGCAGTGCCGCCGCGTCCTGGCCGGGCGCATCGGTGTCATCGGCGAGCCCTCGGACTGGCTGATCGCCTCCGCCGTCGACCGCGCCGCCGTCAGCGCCCGCTGGGGGACGGAATTCGTCGATATCGGGCTTGACGAAGTGACCGGGCACAAGGACGTGGAGGGCGAGGTGGAAGCGATCGCCCGGGAATTCATCGCCGCGGCGGGGTCGCTGGAGCAGGTCGACGAAGCAGCGGTGCAACAGGCGGCGCGGCTGGTGCCGGCGCTGAAAGCGGCCTTCGCCCGCCACCGCCTGCGGGCCGCCACCCTGCGCTGCTTCAGCCTGATCGAGGCCCGCCATACCAGCGGCTGCCTGGCGCTGGCGCGGCTCAACGACGAGGGGCTGGTCTGCGGCTGCGAAGGCGACGTGCCGGCGGTTTTTTCCATGCTGCTGCTCTTCGCCCTCACCGGGGAATACCCCTTCATGGCCAATCCGGCGCAGGTCGACGCGGAAAGCAACCAGGTCGTTTTCGCCCACTGCACCGTGCCGCGGCGCGCCGTGGGGCGGTACGCGCTGCAGACCCATTTCGAGACCGGTCTGGGAGTGGCCCTATGCGGCGAATTCCCCCCGGGGCCGGCCACGGTCTTCAAGGTCGGGGATCCCGGGCTGGGAAGCTACTTCGTTTCCGCGGCGGAGGCGCTCCCCTACCGCACCGAGCCCGGCCTGTGCCGCACCCAGGTCCGTGTGCGGCTGCAGGAGCCGGCCGCCTATTTCCTGCGCGCCTCCCTGGCCAACCACCACGTATTGCTCGCCGGGGATCACGCCCGATCGATCAACGATTTCATGCGCTATGCGCAGGCCAGACGGATCACGTAATTCGTCTGCTCCTGACCCTCAGGGCTGTTGCCGCTTTTTGCCGCCGCCTCAGTTCTGATCGGAGCAGCGGTCCATTTGCAGCAGATAGCCCGTTTCGCCGCAGCTTACTTTGATGCTGCCCTCGAGCATGTTGTTGTTCTCGCGGCTTTCCGTGATCAGTCCGCCGGGATCGACCGTTACCCGCACCGTCTTGTGCCCGCAGGTCTTCCAATCATACTTTTTGCTCCATGAGTACTCTCCCTTGGCAGCCAGTACCGGCACCTGGACGATCTGGTCCCCGTGCCCCTCGACATAAATTTTAAAATTGCCGGCAGGAGCGTTGCCCGGGCCGACGTTTTTTATGCGCACGCTGACCCGCCTGTCCTGGTAGATATAGGGCATCTTACCCGACCAGGCCAGGCAGACCACCAGGTCGGGCGGCGGGAAAGGCATCAGCTTCGCCTCGGCCTTGACCTTGGTCGCGAACACCATTGGCTCCGGAACGAAAACAACGTGATCGACGATGGTGAAAGGGGCGACGCTCTCGGACCGGTACGAGCCGTCGATCAGCTCCATGCGCACCTTGTAGCCGCCGCCGGCAGAGGCCATGCCGCCCTGATAACTGCCCACGACCCAGTTCCAGATGTTTTCCCCATGGCCGGGAGCGAAGGAATCGCGCATGGTCCCCTTGACCGCCCCGTCCTTGAGCAGAACCAGGCGGCAGTTGGTCTGGATGTTGGTCGCCAGCCACTGGATCTTCTTGGTGCTGCCCAGCTCCCAGCTCTCGCCGCCGTCAGGGACCTGGATGGTGAGGCCGCTGATCTGGGGGATGTCCATCACCGTGAATATCGCGCTTTCGCCCATGGCCGAGCCGTCGCTGGCGGCGACACGGACCCGGTACTGCTCCCCGGCCACGGCCGGGGCGCCGACCGTCCAGGAGTACGGCGAACTTCCCGGGGGCTGGTTGCCGACGATAAGGCCGACGAGGGCGCCGCCGGGCTTGATGAGGTTGATCCTCACATTGGCGGTTACGCCGTTCGCCGCCCAGGCGATGGGATACGTGCTGCCCATGATCAGGCTGCTGCCCGCCGGCTGGCTCACGGTGATCGTAGCGCCATGGACCGTTGCTGCGAAAAAGCCCACCAAGAACACCAGAATCCATGTTTTTTTCATTTCGCCCTCCCCTATTCTCTTTATAAATATAAATGCGGGTTTCGCGCAAATATCTCAGCCGGCCGCCGAGTTGAAATGGCGGAAAATGGATTGAGATTTTCCCGGCAAAGCTCTATTTATTTCATGAAATGCAAGCTGGAGGAATTGAAATGAACTGCAATAAACCGATCGTATTCATCCTGGCAATCTTGAGCCTGACGCTCGTCATATGCGGCCAGACGCTCACCATCACCGCCCCCAACGGCGGCGAATCCTGGCTGATCGGCGACCCGGTCAGCATCCGCTGGACGGCAACGGGCGTCAGCGGCAATGCGCGCATCAACCTGATCACGACCAGCGGCGTCGTGGTCGGGACCATCGCCGACTCCGTCCCGGTAGCGGACGCGGTCTTCACCTGGCGAGCGGGAACGCTCGTTACCGGCACGGCCGCCCCCGGGAACAACTATCTGATACGCATGCGCCTGATCGGCACCGACTCCGTGGACAACAGCAACGCCGCCTTTTCCCTGGTCGCCCGCCTGCCCAATATCCATATCGGCAGCATGCACGAGATCGGCTGGGACCATACCTTCACGCCCAGGACCTTCTCGGCCGGCGATACGGTGACCATCACTTACTACCTGCGCAATGACAGCGATTACGCCGCCGGCCCTTTCCACGTGGGCTTGCGCGTCGGCGGCGCAATCGTAGCCCGCCAGGCCTACGACGAACTGGTCAACGGCGCCGACGGCTCAGGCGGTTTCACCTGGACCGCCGTATGCGGTCAAGCGATCGCCATCGTCGCCGACTGCGACGGCGAAGTGGCGGAAAACAACGAGGGCGACAATGTCATGACCGATCCCGGATTGGCGTGCAGCCAGGTCGACCTTTATTTTTTCAAAGAACTGCGGTGCAGCAGCGGCGGCGCCAGGGTCAAGGCCGGCTTGAACTATGAATTTTCTGCACAGGTCGACGCTCTGACGGTGCGCGCGGACAACGTGCGCGTCCGCGGAGGCGTGGTCGGCGGCCCCGTTCTCTACGACCATACTTTTGCCGCCATGGCCGGCGACGGCGGCATCGAACCTGTGGCGTTCATCTGGGAGGTGCCCGCAGGGGAGCACCGCGTTTATTTTGAGATCGATCCCGATAACACGGTGGCGGAGAGTAACGAAAGGAACAATCGCCAGGAGCTGGCCATAACCGGCGTCGCCAGCACGCCCTTGACCGAGCACTACGACCTGAGCATCAGCATCGACCATGCCCGTTCCTTCGGCACCCGGCTGAGAGATATCACACTGCCCGCCGGCCGGGCGCTCACGGTCTATGGCGAGGTACGAGGCGCCACCGGCGCTATCCGCGATTTCAAGGTGTCCGGCACGGTGCGCGGCGGAACGCCCGTTCGTTTCGCCAGGGTCTACGAGGAGGATTTCAACGATCCGGGCATGCTGGTGGTGCCATTCAGCTTCACCTGGACCCCCGTCACCCCCGGGGAGTACACGATCACTGTCAAGGCCGAGCTGGGACCCCACGCCATTGCGGCCGGGGTGACGGACGGCAACCCGGCCAACAATGCCGCCTCGCTGACGGCGAACGTGATCCGGGCCCTGATCAAGCGCTGAACGCCTCGGTTTGCCGGCATCCTGGCCCGTTTTCAGAAAGAAGACGCGACGGGTTCGCGTCAGGGCGCAAGTGGTCTTGCTGGCGCCCATTGACAAGCGGCCCTGGATCGGCTATAATTAAGGCAATTGAGCCCGTGGCCGGTCGTAAGGCCGTCTCACAGGGAAAAAATGAAATGATGTAAAGCCTTTTGGCCGCTTCAAATGCGGTGAGACGGCCGCATCCCGCCATTGAGTCCTGAACTCGATCCGGATCGCCATTTCTTCATGATTCGCTGTCATGGCGGGTTCAAAATCAAAGCAAGGAAATATGATGAAGACCCAAGAAAAAAATGCGCCCGTCAGACAGTCCGGCCAGCGGCCCGCACCACGGCCGGATATCCGCCACCCCCGCCTGCAGGATGTCCTCAGGGATGCCCCTGACAGCCTTCACCACGGGGGCCCTGAAGGCCGACCCGTCCCGCTCCGACGGGACCCTCGCCGAGAGGCACAGGAGCCGTTGGCGACCGCCGGCGTGTTCGCCGCGCTGCTGCCGGAGCTGCAGCGGGCGGTGGCCGAAGAAGGCTACACCGTTCCCACTCCGATCCAGGCCAAGGCCATCCCCCATCTGCTCGAGGGCCGCGACCTGATCGGATGCGCCCAGACCGGCACCGGCAAGACCGCCGCCTTCACCCTGCCCATCCTGCAATACCTGGCTATGAACAAGCGCCCGCCGGTCCGCGGCCGCGCGCGCGTCCTCATCCTCGCCCCCACCCGCGAACTGGCGGCGCAGATCGCCGTTAGCGCCGCCACCTACGGCCGTCACCTGCGTTTCACCCACGCCGTCATCTTCGGCGGGGTCAGCCAGTTCCAGCAGGTCCAGGCGCTGAACCACGGCCTTGACATCCTGGTGGCGACGCCGGGGCGGCTGCTCGACCTGATGCAGCAGGGGCTGGCCAGCCTGGACGCGGTCGAGATCTTCGTCCTGGACGAGGCCGATCGCATGCTCGACATGGGATTCTTCCCCGATATCAAGAGGGTCATCGCCAAGCTGCCGGCCAAGCGCCGCTCGCTGTTCTTCTCGGCCACCATGGAGCCCGAGGTTGTGGCCCTGGCCCGCACCCTGGTCCACGACGCCGTGCACGTGACCATCGCCCATGAGGCGCCGGCCGTCGAGCGCATCATGCAGAAGGTGATGTTCGTCGACCGCAACAACAAGGACGCCCTGCTGGTGGCGCAGCTGGCCGATTCGCGCTGGGACCGCGTCCTGGTGTTCACCCAGATGAAGCACATGGCCAACAAGGTGGCCAAGAAGCTGGCCGCGGCCGGCATCAGCGCCGCCGTCATCCACGGCAACAAGAGCCAGGGCGCCCGCACCGAAGCGCTGGCCAGCTTCAAGGACGGCCGCGTCCGCGTGCTGGTCGCCACCGACATCGCCGCCCGCGGCCTGGACGTCGACGGCATCTCCCACGTCATCAACGGAACGCGATTTCCTGCGCGCCATCGAGAAGCTGATCCGCACCAACGTGCCTGTCGACACCCGCCATGCGTTCCATTCCGAGGCCGCCTGCCGGGCCACCGGCGCCGACGCCCGTCCCGCTCCCAAGGAGCAGCGCGGCGGCAGCAACGGCCGGCGCGACAGCGCGCGTGGGGCCGCGCCGCGCCCCAGCGCCGCTCCCCGGCACCCGTCCCATTTCAAGCAGAGCCGGAGGGCCTACCGCTGAATGAAATGACCGGGAGCGCCGTTGGCAAAATCAACGGCTCGAAGGCATGGGGTCAGGACAGTGAGCGCTTGAATTCGCGGAAGAAAACGACAGCGGCAGGGTCCGGAATGAAGCTGAACTCGTAGCACGGCACCGCAGCCGCGACCTTTTTGGCGAAGGCGATGATCCTCGCCATGGGTCCCGCATCGTACCAGGGGATGGAAAGCAGCGGCAGCAAGCGGTCCAGCGCCGCGTCCGGCGCCAATTTTGTCATCCGGTTCTCCAGGCCATGCCTGAGTAAAAAGAGGCCGGTTAGCGGCGCGCTGCCGTTGCCGGCGATCCCGGCCGTTCCCGCCCACGGCGTGCCGAAAGCGACCATCTTCCCGGAGATCCCGCGGACGATGATGCGTTCATCACTGAGCATCCTGCCCGCTTTGGCCTGGACGAGCAGTTGGGCGAACGTGCTTTTTCCCGCCCCCGAGGCGCCGGCGAAGAGGTAAGCCCTGTTGGCGCTGACCATGCCGGCCGCGTGCATCAAGGCCCCTGCATGCCGGGCGAGATAATTCATCAGCAGCAGCTGATCGAGGGGATAATAGACCGGATGATCCAAGCGGATCATCTTATTCCCGGACGGCGTCCGGGCCGGATCAACATAGATATCAACACTGCGCACGCCGCGATCGAAGCGTGCCGCCCAGAAAGGCCGGGGCTGCCCGGGGGGCTGGAGCCGTATCCAGCTGTGCCGATGGTCGCGCTGCATGGACCATGATTCGCCCGTAGTGTACACCGCGTCCAGTCCCTGTTCTCCCGGCGCGTCCCCGAGGATCATGTTCAAGCGGATCCGCTCCTCCTCGCCTTCCAGCCTTCCCGGGTCGACGAACTTCCGATAGAGGGGATTGAGCTTGCGCAGCCGGACATGCCGCGGGCAGCGCACATCGAAGCGGATGCCGGCGATGCGCAGGGGATGGGCGTCCAGGCAAGGATCACTCACGGTCGGGGCTCCGGCGCGCTGGTTCGGCTGCCGCGATCCGCGTGGCAGGCTTAACTCCCGTTCTGGGCACAGCCATTGGCGATGCCGCAGGACGTGGGCTGCAGGGCTCCCGGCATCACTGAGCCGGCGATCTTGCAGCCGATGCCCAGTGTCTGTGTGCCGCTGGAAATGCTGACGACCCGCAACAGCGGCTTATCGTAGGGTTTTCTGCTTTTCTTGCCTGTTTCGTTCTTAATCATTCTTCCTCCACTTGGGCAGATCGCGCTATGTTCAAGACCCGGTTCACTCCCGGCAATGATGGCTGCAAAAAGAACCGCTGGAATGGCAACACGGTGCTTACCGGCATTCCGGGAAAGTTTTGCCGGCATGGCCTTCCGCCGCGACGGATCGCCTGCTCGTGGGCGGGGCTCATGCCACCTCCTCGACCAGGTCGTTCTGCAGCAGTTGGCCGATGAAGTCGCTGGCGTCCGCGCCCGCCCGCTCTTCATCGATGTCATAGTTCTCCAGGACCTCGCTGACGATCGCAGCCAGCGTATGCTCGCCGTCGAGGCGCTCCCAGATGAAGTCGGCCAGCGGATTGAGGACAAAGATGTTCTCCATGTCCACCGGCTTGCCGCACACCGGGATCAGGAAGGACTCGCCGGCGATGCGGCGCCCGGCAATGTTTTCCTTCCTGCGCAGCTTCGCGTCCAGGTTCATTTGAATGCCAGGGCCGGGTCGCCGATCCAGTTGTACACATTGAGCAGCGAGGACTTGCCCCCCTGCTGCAGGTAGTTTTTCATGGCCTGGACCAGGGCCTGGCCGGCCGTCGTCCCCGGCCCGCGCAGGGCGGACTTGTAAAACTCCTCGCCCAGGCGCATGGAGTCGGCGTGCAGCGCCGCCGCGGCCGGGAAGAGACCGCCGGCGATGCCGCCGTTCTCGTTCAAGGCCAGGGCCTCGGCCAGGCTCGTGAACCCGGGCAGCTCGAAGCGGCCGACCACGCAGGTGAGCATGACCGCCAGCGGCAGCCGGCCGCCGTTGCGCAGGGCATTGGCGTCGGCGACCGCGAACAGGTTCTCCTGGGCCAGCTGTCCCAAGCCGCCGTGGCCGCAGTAGTTGACCAGTCCGGCCCCGGCGTTCCAGGCGGCGATGATCCTGTCGCGCGTCTCCTGGAGCGAGCCGGCCAGGTAGAACTCTTCCGCCGTGAAACCGGTGGCGGCCTGCTGCAATTCATCACAACCCTGGGCGAAGTCCCCCCCGTCATCGGCGTTGTCGGCGATCCAGAGCCCCTTGCCCGCCCAATCCCCCTGGCCGCTTTCGTAAGCCTTGATCTTGGCGATCAGCGAGCGCAATTCAGCGACGGTGACCGCGGGCAGGCGGCCGATGGCGATCTCGGGCAGGCCGTTCTTGCCGGTGACGTCGCCGAACGATTTGTCGGCGGCGAAAAGCCCTTCGGAGGTCCGGGCCAGGATGACCGGGACCAGGTTGTCGCCGAGACCGAGATGATCCTTGTAGTCATAGGTCCCCTTGCCGGCGAGGACCGCGTACTTCACCTTTTTGCCGCCCCACTTGCTGTAGGCGTACGCCAGGAAATCGCGAATGGCCAGGGGGCTGGGCATGCCGTAGTTGAAGGACTCGTAGATGTCCTCCAGGGTGACGACCATGGCCTTGAGCCCCTTGCCCTGGCGGTAGTCGGCCAGCTCCTGCGCCGCGGCCCTGAATTCCTCAGGGGCGATGACCAGGTATTCCGCCCCGTTGCCCTGCCCCTTGAGCTGCGCCGGCCTGTCGCCGACGACCGCCAGCGGCCGCTGGGCGGCGTTCAGCCCGCTCACCAGGTAGGGCGTGCCGGTGTTGCGGGCGACGAAGGTGACGCGGCCGCTGACATCGGGGGCGATGCCGA
>JALOLA010000121.1 GCA_025456205.1 Acidobacteriota bacterium
GGGAACGACCGTCCGGCAGATCCTCGCCCAGTTGAACCTGCCCGAGGAAAAAGCCAAGCTGATTTTCATCGACGGCACGAAGGCCGACCTCCTCTCCAGACTCAACGGCGGCGAAAGGGTGGGGGTCTTTCCGCCCGTCGGCGGCGGTTGATCATCGTCTTCCAGCGTTCACTCTGAAGCCCAGGCCCGCCGGACTTCGGCAGCGTGCCCAAAATTGGGCAAATCGGCTTTACCTTTCCCGCCAGGCCTAAAATTTTTAATTAGATTTCAAACTGTTGTTTAATATTTGGATCTGGCAACGGTCTTGCTTCTGAGCTACATGAGCGCCAAGGGTGTTAACGATCCGCAATCGCCAACTTAAGGCAAAAGGAGGAATCATCATGCGTCGATTAGATTGTTCCGGCTTCATGATCCTGCTGGTATGCGCAGCTCTGGCATCCGGGCCGGCCGGCTCGGCCCTGGCCCAGGACAAACCCTATCCCGCGAAGTCCATAACCTACCTGGTCACCTTCGACCCCGGCGGGCAGTCCGACCGGGAGGCCCGCCGGCAGCAGCCCATCCTCGAGCAGATCCTCGGGCAGAAAGTCATCGTGGACTACAAGGTGGGCGGCGGTGGAGCCCTGGGCTGGAGCGAGCTCGTGCGCTCGCAGCCGGACGGCTACCTGATGGCCGGGATCAATATTCCCCACATCATCCTGCAGCCCCTGCAGCAGCAGACCGGCTACACGACCGAGCAGATCGTACCCGTCGCCATTTTTCAGCGCACCCCCCTGGCCCTGGCCGTGCTGAAAACCGCGCCCTACAAGGACATCAAGGAATTCCTGGCCGCGGCCGAAGCCAAGCCCGGGGACATCAGCATCGGCGGGTCCGGCACGTTCTCCGGCCACCACGTGGCCACCCTGCGCCTGCAGAAACTGGCCGGCACCAAGTTCAATTACGTGCCCTTCACCGGCGCCGCGCCGCAGATCACGGCCTTCCTGGGCGGGCATGTCAACGCCATCTTCGGCAATTCCGACGACCTGGTCAAGCACGCCGACTCGATCCGGGTGTTGGCCGTCGCCGACGAGAAACGGTTCTTCGGGTTCCCGGACACCCCCACTTTGAAAGAGTCGGGCGTCGACATGGTCGAATCCATCGACCGCGGCATCGGGCTGCCGCCGAAGACCCCCGAGTCCGTCGTCAAGAAGCTCGAAGCGGCGTTCCTGCAGATCGCCAAAGATCCCGCCATCCAGGAGCAGATGAAAAAGGAAGGCTTCGTGCCTCTGGCGCTGGGCCATCAGGAAAGCAAGGCGCACATCGAGAAAATGACGTCGGTCTACAAGGACATCGTCAAGGACATCAAGAAATAACCCGGGAACCGCTCCGTGCTTGAAACCAAAAGATCCGGAAACATCGCCAGCGGGTTCTTTCTGGCCCTTCTGGGCCTCCTGACGCTCTGGGCCTCGGCATCGATCGACGAGGGCGCGGGCGGGCACCTCCACCCCCGCGCCTTCCCCATGCTCCTGGGTGCGCTCCTGCTGGCGGGCGGCGGCGGGCTGGCCGTATCCGCCGCCGCCCAAGCCCCCGGCAAGCCGATAGACTGGCCGGACGCGAGAGGCTGGAAGCTGTGGCTGATCGCGCTCGGCAGCCTGGTGCTCTTCGTCGCTCTCGCCCGGCCGCTGGGATTCCTGGTCTGCAGCTTCGTTTTCGTGGCGGGATTCATCCGGTACTTCGGCCGCTACCGCCTGCCGGTGGCGCTGGCCTGGGCCATGGGCGTGGCCGTGTTCATTTATGTCGTGTTCGTTCGCCTGCTCGACCTGACGCTGCCCATGGGGCTGCTGGATTTTCTCCCGTAGCGATGGCGCCGAGGTGCTGAATGGAAGCCTGGTCCTCCCTGCTGAACGGTTTTGCCGCCGCCCTGACCCCCACGAACCTGCTCTTTGCCTTGATCGGCAGCATCGCCGGCACCCTGGTGGGGGTCCTGCCGGGTCTGGGTCCTACGGCGGCCATCGCCATGCTACTGCCGCTCGCCTCGCACCTGGACCCGGCGCCGGCCATCATCATGATGGCGGCCATTTACTATGGGGCCATGTACGGCGGTTCCACCACCTCGATCCTGGTCAACATCCCCGGCGAAGCCTCCTCCGTGCCCACGGCCATGGAAGGCTACCAGCTCAATCTCCAGGGCCGCGGCGGCCCGGCGCTGGGGATCTCGGCCCTGGCCTCGTTTGCAGCCGGCACCATGGGCGTGATCGGCCTGACCTTCTTCGCGCCGGTGCTATCGCGGGCGGCGCTGGCCTTCGGTCCGCCGGAGTACTTCGCCCTGACCTTCCTGGGCCTGAGCCTGGTGGTGAGCCTGTCCGGCCGGGATCTCGGCAAGGGGCTGCTTTCGGCGCTGCTGGGGCTGCTGACGGCCGTGGTCGGACTGGACCCGCTGACCGGCGTCGCGCGGCTGACCTTCGGCTCCATGGAACTCATGGCCGGCATCGACTTCGTGCCGATCATCATGGGCCTCTTCGCCATC
>JALOLA010000082.1 GCA_025456205.1 Acidobacteriota bacterium
CTCGCTGGGTAGTGTCCAATTAGTGCAAAACTGGAAATCCATGGAAGAGTGGGAAGCCCGTAGCTTCCTAGGTTCGGTTGCGAATGTTTCTCTGATTGTGGCACTGGACAAAGAGCAACTAACGGAATGCACCGGCAAGCTGCCTCGCCGACAACGGGCACGTCTGGACGGCGGCGGACTTCCTGTTCGTCTGAGTGTGGGACGAAGGCCGACACGCAGAAGCGCCTGCCCAGGGTTTCCTTGGGCGGGCTGAGGTCCGATCGCTGGTCGCGGCGGCCGAACCGCGCACGGCAGCCCGCCTCAGCCGTGCTGATGCGTTCACGTGCGCCCAAACCGTTCGGCGCAGTGCGCCGCGGGACGGCATCGATCGCACTGACCAACACAGTTTGGCATCCCAGCGCGAACCGACTGTTGGGGTAGATGATCAGGTATGGTCAATGGTGACCGGCCGATAACTTAGCAAAAACAGTTTCTTGCTTTTCGTCATTCCTTTCTCCAACCTACAAGTTTTTCTCAATCTAATTCAATCTTTTGAATAGTATAAAAAGGAGGCCTTGTCAATTCAAGAAAAAAGATTCATAGAAGAGCGTCACTAATCTTATGTGCCGGCCTTCCTCTCCATGGCGTACGCTGCAGAGAACGGGCAGCTGGACCAGCGCCAGCAGCGTGCCGGCGGTCACCTTGGCGATGACCGGGGCCGGCCGCGGGCTTTCAGAGCGTGGCGCAGAAATCCGCCCACTTTTTCCTGGACAAGCCGAAAGCCAGGATGGAGTCGGCGCGGGCGACGATCTCGCCCCCGGCAAAGGCGACGACCGTGGGCACGGCATGGATCTTGTACCGCTCCCACAACGGGTTGCGCGGATCGTCGAGTTTCACGCGCAGGAAAGCGAGGTCGGCGGAGCGCTCGCGCACCAGGTCGGCGATGCGCCCCTTATAGGCGATGCAATAGGGGCAGAAGGTCATTTCGAAGAACACCACGGTTTTTTTTGCGCCGGAGACGTGCGCCGAGATGTCGGCGGGATCGGCCAGCTCCGTCAGCCCGCCGATCCCTTCAGGAGCGCCGGCGTTTTCTCCTCGCCCCCAGATCAATTGTAGCTCTCCATCACCGCGCGGTCCTCGGCCAGCAGGGCGGGGACGAGCTCATCCATCTTGACCTGCTTCCAGAAGGGCAGTTTTTGCTGGTTCTCGAGGTACTTGAGCGGGATGGGATGGGTGCCGATCACCACCGGCAGCCCATAGGCCGTTTCAATGAATTCCTTGAACTTGCGGATATTGGGGCAGGGCGGATAGCCGACCACCAGGCCGGTGGCCAGGTGGATGACCTCGGCGCCGTTCTTCTTCAGCTCGGCGGGTACGTACTCGACATTGCCGCCCGGGCAGCCGCCGCAGTTGGCGAAACCGACGACCTCGACCGCTTCGTCCTTGCCATAGGCCGCGAATGCCCCGACCCGTTCGCGCAGGGCGCGGAAGCACTTGCCGCCGCCGCAGCTGAGATAGCGGCCGCAGATGATGATGCCGATCTTCTTCATGGGTCCTCCACTGGCTGCCGGAAATATAGCCCCGATCCGCCCGCTTGTCAACCGCGGGGCATCCCGCGATCCCCGGCGCTACTTGATCTCGGTGTTGATCACCAGCACCAGCGACTTGCCTTCATTGCCGATGCGCGAGACGCCGGCCACCAGGTAGCCGTCCTCGGCGATCTCGGTCTCCGCGCTCAGCAACTCCTGTTTGCCGCCTCCCTGCTGCTGCACCGAGAATCCCAGCTTGACCGAGCGCTTGCCGCTGTTGGCGGTCAGGATGGTCACTCCCTTGTAATCGAAGCGCAGCCCTTCGCTCAGGGAAGTAGAAAGCGCCAGCCGGCCGAAGTCGGCCCCGTCCCTGACCGTGATCGCCGACGCTCCGTCCAGCACGTAGGACTTGAAATTCAGCAGGTTGCTGACCTCGGCGAGGACGCGCTTCAGGTCCTTGTTCTCGATGGCGTCGCTCGTGCCCTCCTTGCCGGCGATGACGGTGAAAACGCGCAAAGTGATGACCTTTTTTTCCACATCGAGCTTGCGCAGCTGCTCTTCGAATTGGGCGACCTTGCTTTTTTCCAGCACCACCGAGATCAGGTTTGATTCCCGGCTGAAGGAGCAGTTCATAAAGTACACCCGCAGGGCCTCGCGGATGAATTCCGGGGACACATAGCGCAGGGTATAGGTCCTGGTCACTACGCCGGTCTCGTTCTGCGTCTCCGCCGCCGGCGCTACCTTCTGTTCTTCGGCATGGATGGGCAGGGCGATGAGCACCAATAGCACGATCAATACAACCAGCATTTTTTTCATTTCAGCCTCCTGTTTTTCGATTTATTTCCATTTTTTTACTTCTGAGTGTCAGCCTTCCATCCCGGCAAGCCGGAAATCGTCGCGCTGCACCCAGATGATCTTGATGTTCTTGTCCGGCAAGCTGAACTCGGTGCGGATCTGCGTGATCTTCTTCTCCTCGGCCCGGGGCGGGTAAAGCAGTGGCAGGGAGAAGGCGACGATCAGAGCGGCGGCGGCCAGGAGCGGCCCCCAGAAGGCGACCTGCTTCCAGGCGTGCGGTCGCTGTCTTGGGGCGGCCTGAGTTACCCGCTGCCGCGTCTTGTCACGCAGAACGACGGGAATTTCTGCCTGGGCGCACTCCAGGGCGCTGACGATGAATCGGTCCAATTCTTCATTTTTCATGGCCGGCCTCCAAAGCGAGACGCACGGCCTCGCGGCCGCGGTTCAAAATGAACTTCACGTTGCCCTGGCTCAAGCCGCAGGCGGCGGCGACCTCGGCGACGGAAAAGCGGTTGTAATAGAACAGGAAGAAGACCACGCGCTGGCGGTCGGGCAGCCGGCGGGCCGCCTCGAGCACCAGGGCGACGTCCGGGTCAACGGCAATCGCGGCGGGCTCCTGAGCGAGTTCCGCCATGGGGATCACGGCCCGTTCCCGGCGGCAACGGTTGAAATGGCTGCGGATCTCGTTGTGGGCGATGGCGAAGATCCAGGCCGGGAAGCTTCTGCCGCGGTCGAACGAGGGGAAATACTTCCAGGCGCGGAGAACGACCTCCTGGTAGAGGTCGGCGCTCTCCGCGGAATAATTGCTGGCTTTGAGCAGGAAGTTGTATAATTTGGTCTCCTGGGCGGCCAGCAGCCCCCAGAAGGCTTCCCGCTCGCGCTCCAAGGCAGCCTGTTCGCTTTGATCCATGGCCGGGGCCATTATAGCATCCCGGCCCCAGGCCAGGGGGGCCGCAGCGGAACAGGTCAGTGCCGAAGGTTTCATACCCCTTTATATCGGCACGATGGGGAAAAGGTTAGAAGCAAGCTTGATAAGCAAGCGGCGGAAAGGGTGGCCGTACGCGCGAGGGCTAGAAGCTGGCCCCCAGGCGATAGAAGAAGCGCGTTTCGCGGTTGGTAGCGCTGACCTCGTGGAAGCGGCCCCAGCGGTCGATGCCCTCCAGGTTCAGGGAGAGGAAGAGGGGTGAGCGCGGGATGGCCAGCGCGAGGGCGGCGTTCCAGGTGAAGCGCGAATCGCGCAGCGGGGAATCGTCGCGGATATCCTTTTGAAAGCGGTCGAGCCCCTGGATGGAGGCGAAGCGCTGGTAGCGTACTCCGGCCTCGGCGCGGAACGGCCCGCGGCGCAGGTCGAGTCGGCCGGCGAGCGTGTAGCCCAGGGAATAATAGTAGCCCCAGTTGTGCAGGGTCGTCTTCACGCCCCAGACGTCGTGGTCGGCCGAATAGGCGTTGTAGGGCAGCGAGTTGATCATGGCGAAGTCGAGCGTCGCCTCGGCGCCGAAGCGGGCGCTGAGCCTTCCGGCATACCCCGTCCAGTCCACAGCGGGACCGATGAGGTGCAGCGTCGAAAACTTGTCGGTGTAGCGCGTCGGCTGCTCGCGCTCGAACCAGGGGTCGGTCATGCCGAGCTCGTCGCCGTCGTAGTCGGCCACCGGCTTCTTCTGGAAGAAGTCCCAGGCCATCACCGGCCCGAACCAGAACTCGCTGCCGTGCAGGCCGCCGTCCGCGCCCTGGCGCACGCTGCGGCGCCACCAGCCGGACAGCAGGCAGCGGGTGGAGGCGGAGAACTCCTCCACGCCGCGCCCGTTGAAGCTGAATGCGATGCGGTACTCGTTGTCCAGCGGCAGCCGCGAATAGCCCGAGCCCGATCCGGGGCGGCCGTAGCCGGGCAGGGTGACCAGGCGCAGGTCGATGTCGATGGCGGCATGGCTGGAGGCCCCGTCGGCCAACGACGCCGGGCCCTGCTTGCCGCCCAGGCTGAAGCGGAAGTCGCTGCGGTCCTGCAGCGGGACGCGGGGAGGCCGTTCCCTGCCGTCCAGGAGGTCGTTGATCGCCAGAGGCGGGTTGACCAGCGCCTCGGCCAGGCGGCTGGCCAGGCCGCGCCGGCGGCGAAAATGGTCGGCGATCTGGTACAGGGGCTCGCCGATGGCCGGGCCGCCGAAGGCGGTATAGATCATGTCGTTGATCGAGGCGATCTCGCGCCATTCGGAGAAATACTCCCAGAAAAAGGATCCTCCCGTGGAGAAAAGGAACGAAGCGAAGGGGCCGTAGCGGTTGCTGCGCGCCCAGTTGTAATACAGGGCACCCGACCAGGCGTGGGTCCAGTTGAGGCGCAGGTTGTTCGAGTCGAAGCGCAGCCCCTCGGAGGTGAAGAACTTGCGCTTCTGGTCCTTCCAGGTCAGGGTGAACTGCCAGTCCTCGATGAACTTGGAGTACTTGTGCCAATAATTGATCGTGGAAACGGCCAGGTTGAGACCCATTTCCAGGAACGCCCGGCCGGCCTTCGGCTTGGCCCCGGCTTCGTCCGCCGCTGGCGTGCCGTCCTGGCCGGAACCGGCCCGCAGCCCCGGTGCAAGCAAAATGATCAGTATGAAGGGGATGATTTTATTTTTCACCGGGATTCCCTGGGATGCAGCGGTTCAAGAGGATGAAAATAGCACAATCCGCCGCGGCTGTCAATCGCTCCATGCCTGCTTTAACACGCTGCCGCCGGGCGAGCGTCACCGCTTCATCGCCGCGTCCGGGGCGCGACGCGGGATTGTTTCCTCTTTGCCGCTGTGCTATATTCGCGCCATGAAGGTCAGAGCCGTCCAGTTCAGCCCCGCCCTGGGCCATGTCGAAAAAAACCTCGAGTTCCATGCCGAGCAGGCGGCCCACGCCGTCAAGGACAGGCAGGAGCTGGTCGTGTTCCCGGAATTAAGCCTGAGCGGCTATCATTTGAAGGATATCGCCCCCGATGCCGCCCTGAAGCCGAACGGCCGCGAATGGCGGCGGCTCGAAAAAATGAGCCGCGGCATCGACATCATCGCCGGCGCGCCCGTGGAGGAAGACCCGGGCATCATCGTCAACGCCGCCCTCTACTTCTCGCGCGGGCGGCTGCGGCACATGCACCGCAAGGTGCAGCTGCCCAACTACGGCATGTTCGAGGAACGGATGATCTTCAAGCCGGGAGAGGGCTTCCACGCCTTCAAGATCGGCGGCTTCAAGGCCGGCATCCTGATCTGCCGCGAGATCCTCTTCCCCATGCTGGCCTACCTCTATTTCCTGCAGAAGACCGACCTGCTGATCGGCATCTCCAACAGCCCGCAGCGCGGCATCGGCAAGGACGGCATCAGTTCCTTCCAGCTCTGGGAGACCATGGGCTACGTTTTTTCCCAGTTCTACCACCAGAATTACCTGTTCGTCAACCGCGTCGGCTTCGAGGACGGCATCGGCTTCGGCGGCGGCTCCTTTTTCGCCCGCGCCGGCCTGGGCATCGTCCAGAAGGCCAAGTACGTCGACGCCGATGTCCTGGACGCCGAGGTGCGCAGCGCCGACGTGCGCCGCGCCCGCCTGGCCTCCGGCTACCTGCGCGACGAACAGCCGGGGCTGGTATTGCAGGAAATGCGGAGGATCCTCCATGCTTAAGATCGATTGCCAAATGGTGGAAAAGGTCCTGGTGGCCTTCATCAAGGACAGCGTCATCAAGAACGGCTTTCACAACGCCATCATCGGCGTCTCGGGCGGGCTCGACTCGGCCGTGGTGCTGGCCCTGTGCCGCAAGGCCCTGGGCAGCCGCCACACCTTCGCCCTGCTCATGCCCTACCGCGCCTCCGCCCCCGAGAGCCTGAGCCACGGCGAGCTGGCCTGCGCCACGTTCAAGGTCGGCTACGAGGTCATCGACATCTCCCCCGCCGTCGACGCTTATTTCGACCGCTACCCCACCGCCAGCAAGGTTCAGCTGGGCAACAAGTGCGCCCGCGAGCGCATGTCGGTGCTCTACGACCACTCGGTGCGCCGCAAGGCGCTGGTGGCCGGAACATCGAACAAGAGCGAGCTGCTGGTCGGCTATTCCACCCAGTTCGGCGATTCGGCCGCCGCCTTCCAGCCCATCGGCGATCTCTACAAGACCCAGGTCTTCGAGCTGGCCCGGCACCTGGGCGTTCCCGGTGATATCATCGCCAAGAAGCCGTCGGCCGACCTGTGGCCGGGTCAGACCGACGAAGGCGAGATCGGCATCCCCTACACGGACCTCGATGTCATCCTGCACCTGATGGTCGACCGGCGCTGGGACGAGGGGGAGATCATCGAGCGCGGCTTTCCCCTGCCGCTCATCCGCCGCATCCGCGCCATGATGATCAACTCGCAGTTCAAGCGCACCATGCCGCCCGTCGCCAAGCTGCACGCCAGGACCATCGGCATCGATTTCAGATACCTGAGGGACTGGAATAAGTGAAAAGTGAAGAAGAAAACAATATGAGGTTCGAAGTTCGACGTTCGACGTTCGACGTTGAAGAAAAAGGCAAAAGGAGAAAGGCGAAAGGCAAAAGTGAAGAAAACTGCAATATTTTGAAATTCTGCAGAGTGCTTGCCGCTGGCACTGACACTGGTTTTCACTAATGGCATTGTATATCGTTCCTACGCCGATCGGCAACCTGGGCGACATCACCCGCCGCGCCGTCGAGGTGCTGGCGCAGGTCGATTTCATCATCGCCGAGGACAGCCGCTATACGCTGAAGCTGCTGAACCACCTGGGCATCAACAAGAAGATCGTCAGCCATTATCGTCCCAAGGAGGAGACGCAGGCCGAAAAGATCGTCGCCATGCTGGCCGTTGCCGACGGCGCCCTGGTCACCGATTCCGGGACGCCGGCGATCTCCGACCCCGGGGCCCTGCTGGTACGCCGGGCCATCGACGCCGGCATCACGGTCATACCGCTGCCCGGTCCGACCGCCTTCGTTCCCGCCCTGGTCGCCTCGGGCATCGACCCGCGCCGCTTCCTTTTCCTCGGCTTCCCGCCGCGCCGTCCCGGCGAGCTCGAGCGCTACCTGAAGGAGCTGGCCGCCCTGCCCTATGCCCTTGTTTTCTACGAATCGCCGCGGCGCCTGGCGTCTCTCCTTAAAAGCGCCGCCGCCGTGCTCGGCGACCGCGACTTCGCCCTGGCCAAGGAAATGAGCAAGAAGCACGAAGCGTTCATCCGCGCGCGCCTGGGCAGCTGGCAGGAATCGCTGCGCGGGGAGGCCGTGCTGGGCGAGATGGTCGTTGTCATCGCCGGCGCCGCCGGCGGCGGGCGCGGGGAGAGCGCCCCCAGCTTCACGACCGTCGACGATCTCTACGCTTACTTTCAGCAGC
>JALOLA010000031.1 GCA_025456205.1 Acidobacteriota bacterium
CGGCGCAATCGCCGGGCAGCAGGCTGCGCGCCTCCTCGACCTTTTCCTTGGTATGCAGCAGGGCGAAATTCATGTCCGTGCCCCAGTGGAATTCCAGGGAGACCAGGGAGATGCCCTCGCGCGAAACCGATGAGACGCGCTTGACGCCGGGGATGGGCGCGAACACCGACTCCAGGTTGGCGGTGATGAGATTTTCGATCTCTTCCGGGGCGGCGCCGGCGTATTCGGTCAGCACCGACAGCTTGGGAAAGCTCAGGTCGGGCAGCAGGTCGATGGCGAGGTTGCGCAGCGAGATGATCCCCAGCAGCACGACGCCGACAAAAACCATGACCGTGGCCACCGGGCGCTTGACAGCCGTTTGGGTTAGATTCATTGGTTTTCTCTACAGGACGCGAGCGACCGGTCGCCTGCGCATCGTCGCTATTCGATGACCTTGACTTTTGCCTGGTGGGCCAGGGTCAGCTGCCCTTCGATCACCACGCGGTCGCCGGCCCGCAATTCGCCGGACTTGACCTCGATCTCCTCTTCGTTGCCGGCGCCGGCCTCCAGGTACTTCCACAAGGCGGTGTCGTTCTCCACCGTGAAGACCAGGGGGCGGTTGGAGCGCACCAGCATGGACTGGCGGGGGATCTTCAATACGTTGCGGACAACGGCGTACTCGATGTCAACTTCGGCGTTGAGCCCGGCGCGCACCGTGCCGGGATTGACGAAGCCGATGAACACGGTGCCCGTCTTTTTTTCGCGGTCGATCTCCGGAGAGAGCGCCGTGACCCGACCGTAAAGCGGCCGGCCGGGGTCGCTGATGAAGCGGATGCGCGCTTGCTGGCCGACCTTGACCTTGCCGATCTCCGTTTCCAGGATATAGGCCTTGAGAAACACCGAGGCCAGGTTGACGATGGCGAACACCTCGCTGCCCGCGCCGAGGCGCTCGCCGACCGAGGCCTTCAGCTCCGAGATGGTCCCGGGGAATGGGGCGCGGATCACGGTGCGCTCCAGGTCGAGGCGGGCCCTTTCCAGCGCCACCTCGCTGCCGGTGAGGCCCGACACGCAGCGCTTGACCTCGTCCTGCAGGGTGCCGCTCTCGATCATGCCGGCCAGCAGCAGCTCCTCGGTCTTCTCCATCTCGTCCTTGGAGATGCGCCCCTTTTTGAATTTTATCAGGGCGTCCTCGTAGCGCTTTTTCTTTTCGTTCATGGCGTCGGCATGGGCTTCGGCGCCGGCAACCAGCAGGCTGTATTGCGAAAGGAAATTCGAGTACTTCTCCAGGCGGTTGGCCTCGGCCTGGCGCAAGGCCAGCTCGATTTCCCGGCTCTCCAGCTGGACGATCGGCGCACCAACGGCGACACGGTCGCCCTCGTGATGGAAGATGTACTTTACGATGCCGCCCACCTCGTTCTTGACCGCCGCCCGCTCGCGGGCCTCGGTTTCCGCGGTAACGGTGAGGCGCAGCGCCAGGTCGCCGCGCTGGAGCGCGGTCACCCGCACCGGAACGGCGGCCTCGGTTTCAGCGTCCTGGCCGGAGCCGGCGCCCGCAGCTGCTTCTCCCCCATCGGCGCCGCCGGGACCGCGGCCCAGGTACTTCATGCCGAAAAAAACAACGGCGGCCAGCGCAAGCGCGAGAACCGCGATACGGGCGATTTTTTTCATGTTACTCTCCGTTTTATAATTAATTACTCTACTTGCCGAAGAATTGCAAATTCCCCAGCCAAATCCATTAACCAGGTTACTCCTGCACTCCCTGGATTTTTGAGAAAGCAACCTCTTTTCTGTAAATTCATAATTCGGCCCCTTGACCTTCTTTAAAGCTAACATACATTTTTTCTGATTCCCATTCCTGGGAGATCTCCATTATAAGAGCCGGCGGTAGTTATACCCGCGGTTTATACGCTGAACGGAATTGGGGGTCAAGTCTTGCATTATTACTTTTTCATTACCGTTTTACGTCAATGGTAATAATGCAAGACTTAACCCCAATGGCATTCTTACGTCAATGGGAATAATGAAAGACTTGACCCGAAAGGCTGTCCTCGATTTATTCGGGCACAGGATAGACACACACCTGATCGGGCATGCTCATTTTGCCGAATTTTCCGAGTTGCCTGATAATATCTGCGGAATATGGCTCTTTCGCGGAAAGCTTATACACCTTGTTATTTTTGATAAAATTGAAATTTTCTGCCAATCCATTGCCGCAATAAAAACCACGCAAATAATTCCATTTATCATCATACACATCCACCAGGCACTCTCCATTCTCTGACAGGTCGGTTCTCCAGACATATATCCTCTGCCTGTCAACATTAATGCCGCATATGGGCGGCCAATATTTATCCTTTTTCTCCAATCCTTTCAAACGTTCGGAAGCCGGATGCCGAAAAATCTCGTTATCGTAAAAAACAACAAAATCCTCTTTTTGAAATTTGCTTTTCTTCACTTCCTTTTTAAAGGATTGAACGCTTTTCCCGTTCAGATCAACCACGTGGATCGCGTAATCATAAATGTCGGTAATATACATGTTCCCATGGTCGTCAACATCGATGTCGGATTGAAAGCGCACCGGCATTTTTCTGTCTTGAATGGGAGTAGCGATCAATCGATCCAATTCAAGATCACTCTTCAATATGGCGACCCAATATTTATTTTTGTCTAATAAATAGAGGATCAGCCTGTCGGCAAACGCGAGTATTTTGAGCACATGCCCCGAAATTCCAATATCCGATATTTTTTTTTCTTTTTTAAGTTTCCCCGATTTGTCAAAAACAATAATCTTCCCACTGATGTCAAATGCAATGATTTTTTCCCTCGTGCACGCGAAAACACTGACCCCCGTATGGAACTCTCCTGGTCCGTCGCCCTTGCTGCCGACTGAACATTGATATGCTCCATGTCGGTCATAGGCATCGATCCGGTTCGATTTGAAATTCGATATGAATATCTCGCCAATTTCATTCACACTAAAAGAATATATCTCTTTGTAATAAATTCCTTGCTTTTCACTGCCATCCACACAAAACAAATTGCTTTTCAAGCCAACCATTGTTTTGGAATGATTTTTTTGACAACATGCAAACATCAACAACGCAATTACCACAAAAATATAAATGCTTTTCATTGATATTTCACTTTTCTAAATTATATTTAGGGCCTTTAACCCTTGCAATATAAGCGCTAACCTAATTATTCAGCTCCCGCATGGGTTCTTCGTTTTGCAATCATACAAACCAGAAAAAGGAATTTTGTTGCAATAACACCAATTAAATCCAGCGGAGCCACATGTCTGACACACATAAATACAATCATTATGCCATTGGCAAGGATTCGGCTCTGCGAAAAGCGTCTCTTTTGTGAGCTCAAAAATCCCAAAAGCAATCACTAAGTTGAAGAGAACCAGCAATAAAACCTTTTTCACTTTTTCCATTGAATCCTCCTTTTTTTATATTTTCTATCATAAACCAATCTCACATCAATTTCACCAGATCCATTTTATCCAAATCATTTTCTTGTATCAAATATGGAACTTTTTCATTAACCAGTAAAATAGTCTGCGGAGATTGATGAAACATGACATACTTCTTTTTTAATTTAACGATGTCAAATAATGGCTCATTCCTTCGTTTAAAATCCTCAATCTCCTTCACACCAGAATATGTCACACCTAGAATTCGCATATTTTTATTATTTTTCACATAAAGATTATTCCATTTTTTACAAATCATGTTGCACGAATTGCAATCGGCTGAAAAAAAGAATACTAAATAATTCGCATCACTTATCGAGTCAATTTCAAAGAGGAACGCCTTCATATCAACTGTTTTTTCACTATGAATTGTTTTGGGGTTTTCATTTAAATTCAGATAGGTGCTCTCAATTAGGTTTAATTGACTGTCAAGCGCACTGCATTTTTTCGCTAATAAATATATTTCAATTCCAGCGATTATTACAAGTACATACAATAAATAAATTTCAATTTTTTTAAACACTACCAAGTATCTCCTCTATCTTTTGATCACTTTTAAGGAATTTAAATAGTGGTATAAAACTGGAGTTGTAACTCACTCGGCCATTCACTAAATAGAAATCAATGACTCCAATAGTTCGCGATTTTGCTTCCACTGATGAACAAAGTACTCCCCTATTAATAAAATTTCTATTATATAAATTGACGCTATTTTGGGCTAGTATTATGATATCAAATTTATTAAATGTTTTAACTAATTCATCAATACTATTACCTGAAACATTGGCCATCATGATTTTTATATTCGGACCGAATTTATCGATTTTTTTAACTTCGGCATTAATCTCGTGTAAATTATCTATACAAGAAATGCCAGTTAAAAATATAGTGACTCCATTCTTCAAACGAATTATTTTGTTTTTGATTATTTTAGTGTGCGAAAAAGTGTTCGAAATAAATTCTACAGAAGACTTTTTTACATCATCTATTAAATGTAAATCATTTTTTGTTGGAATAAAAATATCAAAGTCTGAAAATCTAAGTAATTCCAGGATTTGAGAATTATTTTGAACTTCATGATTATTAGCAAAATTCCCTAAGTAAATATCGAGATCGGGTTTTAAATAGTCTTTAACAACCTTTCTTCTGCTTAAAGATCCGCGTAAATGCCCGCATCCATTTAAATCATAGGCCCCATTCACATTTCCACAATATATCAATCTAAAAAATCTTGAGTGATGTGCGTTCCCATATGTCAACCCCGAAGTGAAAAAGCGTATTATTCCAAAATGCAAAAGAAGTAAAAATAATATGAAATATATAGATAAATTTATTAGTAAAAATGATCTGAAGCCGGTGAAAATAAATTTTATTTTCAAATTCATCAAAATTAAAGAAGCAAAAATTATGCCAAACCAAAAATAACATAAATCAAGGTTTTTTTATGCATAAGCAACTGGAGTTTTTTAGAATTAACCCTAAAAAGATAACAATTAACTTCAAGGTTAATTATTTAGGCAGAATGCGATACTTATGTAAAAGAGTCATAAAACAATGGTATTTTTTTTCTTCAATGTTCAATATTTGAAGCATTTTCTTGTAATTACATCCTTTTTCATTATAGGCTTTTATTAAAACTGCTTTGACTGTCTCTCGATCAATTTCTCTTGCAATAAACGGTTCCCAAATAACATTCCAAAAAGACGTTTTATTCATTAGTTCCAGCCAAATCTTGTCCACTTTGCCATTTCCTCCGACCGTGTCAAAAAAGGGGAAACCCTTTTCAAAATATTCAGCTATCTCTGAACCGATCTCCGGGGCGTTGTGATCGATCCCAGCCCGGGTCAGGACCGAATTCAACTCACGGATATTTCCCGGCCAGGAATAGTTCAGCAAGACCCGCACCGCCTCCTTGCCAAGCTTCTTACCCTTCAGCTTGCCCGCGAACTCCTCTAGCAGGTCCTTGATATCCTCCCGCCTCTTACGCAGGGGTGGAATGTGAATCGGCAGCACGTTGAGTCGGAAATAGAGGTCCTCCCGGAAATGGTTCTCCGCGATCAACTTGCGCAAGTCCTTGTTGGTGGCGGCGACGATGCGCACGTCGGCCCGGCGTTCGACCGCATCGCCCAGGCGCGTGAAGCTCTTGATGTCGATCAGCCGCAGCAGCTTAGCCTGCCCAGGGAGCGGGAGCTCTGAGATCTCATCAAAGAACAGCGTGCCGCCTTCAGCCTGGGCTACGTAGCCAGTGGTATCCGCAATGGCTCCGGTGAAACTTCCCCTTCGATGTCCGAAAAGCTGGCTCTCGAAGAGATCCTTGGACACGCCCGGAGTATGCACTGAAACGAAGTCCCCCTTTTTTCCCGAATACTTGTGGATCAGCTCCGCCACTCGGTTCTTCCCCACCCCGGTCTCGCCCAGGAGCAAAACCGGCTCATCCACGATGGCATATTTGCGCACCAGCGACCGAATTCTTTCAGCGGCCTCGCTGCGGCCGCAGATCCCCTCGGCGCCCTGCTCGCTTCGTTTTATCCCGTTGATCTGCCTGGAAAAATGCCGGCCCAGGATTTTCAGTTCGCTGATCTCTTTTTCGCGGAACGGCTCCCTGCAGCCACTGTCCAGGTAGAAGAACAGGTCCACGGAAACCGGAAAGATCAGCAGCTGCTTGACCTGCAACAGCTGCGCCGACTCGGAAAAACCGTTGCCGTTGAGGTTGACCAGGCAGCTTTCCGCCCCGATCCCGCGCTTCACTTTCAGCGCCTCCAGGCAGTGGCTGCGGCAAAAGCCCTTGCCCTCAACGATGGTCCTTCCCTTGACATCGCGCCCACGGTGATACAGGATCTCTCCCTCATTGCTGAAAATCTTGAACAGGGCGACTTCCTTGTCCTTGATGTAATCCCAAATCATATTTTTCAGCGTTTCAATCATCATTTATCTAACTCAATCGACTAAATTCAGATTTCTTGAAGCAGGCTGCCGCCGGTGACGTTTTAGGCCAGGCGGAACAAGAATTTTCCCAAAATCCCAAGGGAAGAACATGACAATTTTAATGCCAAAAACGGCACTTTCCCGGAAATCATGACTGGCAAAGGGTTTCCGGGCTAGACGAGTGAAAAACACATTCGTTCGTTGTCCCAATTTGAAACAAAGGCGAACGGAAATCTCCCGGAAACCCTTTTCAGATAAGCGTTTACGCTTGTCCCATTTTTGGACAACCGCGGAAAACCGCCGAAAACACCGTTGGCATTATGTTTTCAGCTCGAACTTGTCCCATTTTGGGACAAATCCGGCCGTTGAACCCAATCCGCGTCCCTGTTCAGCCATGGACGCGATCAAATAGGGGTAAACGATAGTGAAGTCTTATATAAAAGATTAGGAAAACTATATAGGATCGGGATACTCGATATTGCTTTTTTTTTGGCCGCGGAGTAGAATCCATTTTCATTCAATACAAAACAGGAGGTTTCGAAAACCATGGCTAAAAAGTATAATTTCTACGCCGGCCCGGCGATCCTGCCCCAGGAAGTGATGAAAAAAGCCCAGGACGAGCTGCTGGACTTCAACGGCATCGGCCTGTCGATCCTGGAGATCAGCCACCGCTCCAAGGACTTCGACGCGGTGATCACCACCGCCGAGGCCAAGATCCGCAGCCTGCTCGGCGTGCCGGAGAACTTTACCGTCATGTTCCTGCAGGGCGGGGCCAGCCTGCAGTTCGGCATGATCCCCATGAACCTGCTCAAGGGCGGCAAGGCCGACTACGTGCACACCGGCGAGTGGGCCAAGAAGGCCATCAAGGAGGCCAAGCTGTTCGGCACGGTGAACGTCGCCGCCTCCTCCGAGGACAAGAACTTCTCGTACATCCCGGAGAAATTCGGCTTCTCCCCCGACGCCAAATACGTCCACGTCACCTCCAACGAGACCATCGGCGGCATCCAGTGGACCCAGTTCCCCGATACGAACGGCCTGCCGCTGATCATCGACATGTCGTCGGACATCTTCAGCCGCCGCATCGACTTCAAGGACATCGGCATGATCTACGCCGGCGCCCAGAAGAACATCGGCCCGGCCGGCGTGACGCTGGTCATCATGCGCAACGACCTGCTCGAGTCCTGCGCCGACGGCCTGACCACCATGCTCAGCTACAAGACCCACGCCAAGGAAAAATCGCTCTACAATACGCCGCCCTGCTTCGCCATCTACATCATCAAGCTGGTCATGGACTGGATCGAGGGCCTGGGCGGCCTGGCGGCCGTCGAAAAGATCAACGATCAGAAGGCCCAGGCCATCTACGACGCCATCGACCACAGCGACGGCTATTACCGCGGCACCGCCAACCCCAAGGACCGCTCGAAGATGAACGTCACCTTCCGCCTGCCCTCCGAGGAGCTGGAGGAGAAATTCATCAATGACGCCAAAAAAGCCGGATTTATCGGCTTGAAGGGGCATCGCAGCGTCGGCGGCTGCCGGGCGTCCATCTACAACGCCATGGGGCTGGACGGGGTCAAGGCCCTGGTGCAGTTCATGGAGAAATTCGCCAAGGAAAACAAATAAGCCCCAGCCAGCGGAGCGGCCGCGGGCAAGAGCTCTGAAAGCCGCTCTGGCAACAGGTTTTTCGTCTGCAGGGTTGACAGGAAGGCCAAAATCTGCTATTCTACCTTCCGGTATTGAAACGGGAGGTATTTTTTGGACGAAAAGACGGTTTTTCAATTCCTGAATACCTCAATCCTGGCCGCATCAGCCCCATCCCCTGTCAACGAGCGGGCTCACCCCCGGGCAACTGCTGGAGGAGATGCGCGCCACCGACGCCCTGGTCTGCGCCGGCTGCCCCGCCGTGAGCGAAACGGCCCTGGCCGCGGCCACCGAACTGAAGCTGATCGTCGACAACGGCGCGCCCGGCGGCGTGGACCTGGAAGCGGCGCGCAACCGGCGCATCGAGGTGCGCCGCGTCAGCGAGGACAGGACGGTCGCGGTCCTGAAAGAATTTTTCAATGTATGAAAATCGAGTAACGGAAAAGCGGGAAAAAAAATGACAACCATCGTCGGCAACAAGCTAAATTCCGCCAACAAGAAGGTCCTGGACCGCATGAACAAGAAGGACTTCGAGTTCATCCGCAAGGAAGCCCTGATGCAGATCGAGGCCGGGGCCGAGTATATCGAGCTCAACGCCCTCTCGCTGCTGCACAACGAGACGCCCTTCCTGCGCGAGATCATCCCCATGCTGGAGAAGCTGGGCTCCAAGCTGGTCGTGGTCAGCGAGAACGTCGAGGCGCTCAAGCAGGCGCTGCTCATCGCCAAGAACCCGATCATCGTCGGCGCCGTGGAATACGACATCGAGAAGATCGACTACCTCATCGACACGGTGATGGAAAAGAACGCCAAGATCATCGCCCTGATCAAGGACAAGCGCAACAACCATTCGAACACCCCGGAAAAATCCCTGCTGATCGCCCAGAAATACATCGACTACCTGCTGGACCGCGGCATGAAGCGCCAGGACATCCTGCTCGATCCCCTGATCCGCCCCCTGGAGGAGGACTTCAACAGCGGCCGCGTCTTCCTGGACACGCTGGAGCTGTTCAAGCTCGATTTTCCCCAGGTCAAGACCATGGCCAACGTGTCGCAGCTGGCCGAGGGCCTGCCCAAGCGCCAGCTGATCGCCTCCTATTTCGTCTCGCTGGCCATCGCCAAGGGGCTGGACTACATCGTCACCAACGTCCTGGACGAGAACTTCATCGAGTCGATCATCACCACCATGTCGATCATCGGCAAGGACCGCAATCTCCAGGCCTACCTCAAGTACTGCCGCAACCACAAGGAACTCAAGACGAAAGGGATCAAGGATGCAGGAACAAAAAATAAAAGAGACCTTAATTGAGAAGGACAGCGAGTTCAAGATGCTGGTGGTCAAGCACCAGGAGCTCGAGGAGCAGCTGCAGCAGTTCCTGCAGAAAAAGCAGAAATCCGATGACGAGCGCATAGCGGAAAAGAACATCAAGAAGGAAAAGCTCCGCCTGAAGGACGCGATGCAGAAGCGCATCGACGCCTTTCGCAGGCAGCAGGGCTGACATGGCCGCGAAAAACTCCATGGAGGACGGCGTCGGCCGCAGGCCGTTGCCGGGAAAATGAAAAAAAAACGGATCCATAAGAACAAGGCCTCGGCCCTGACGCGCATTTCGTTCCTGCCGTCGGTCTTCACCCTGCTGAACCTCTTCCTTGGCTACCAGGCCCTGATCCACCTCATCGGCGCCCGGCAGAACTTCAAGATCGCCATCTATTACATCACCGCCAGCGTCATCATGGACGGCTTCGACGGCACCATCGCGCGACTGACCAAGACCGAGTCCAATTTCGGAGTCCAGCTCGATTCCCTGGTCGACGCCGTGACCTTCGGCCTGGTCGCCTCGATACTGGCCTTCAAGTGGGGCTTCCAATCCGGTTTTACCCAGGCCGGCTCGATCGTCAGCTTCGTCTTCCTGAGCGCCGGGCTGATCCGCCTGGCCCGCTTCAACGTGTTCAAGGAGGCGCAGGTCATCCCGGCCAACATCTTCATCGGCATGCCCATCCCCACCGCCGCCCTGGCCCTCTGCTCGGTGGTGCTGATCTTCGACGGCCGGCCGCCGCAGAGCCGCCTGGCCATCCTGCTGTTCTCGCTGTACGTCATCCTGGTCTCGCTGCTGATGATCTCCAACATCAAGTACAAGACCGTCAAGAAATTCGTGCTCAAGAACAGCCTGAAGACGCTCTTCCTGCTGGCGCTGGTCATCGGCTGCCTGATCATCTTCCCCGACACGACCATCCCCGTCCTCACCTTCACCTATATGTCCTCGCCCCTGCTTTTCTTCATCTTCGGCCGCAGGTCCCGCGGCGCCGAGCCCGGCGGCCCGGGGAAAAAAGCCGAGCCCGCGGGCCAGGAAAGCAGGAGCGGAGCCTGAGAGCGGGCTCATGAGCGAAGAGAACTCGCTGTCCACCTATTTCCGGCCTTTTTTCTGGCGCTTCGTCATGGCCCTCGGCTTCATGGCCATGGTCGCCGCTTTCACCGGCTTCTTCGCCGTCATCATCCAGCCGGTCATCGACGAGCTGTTCATCCAGGGCGGCGGCACGCTGGCCGAGAAGAGCCAGGTCATCCGCAACCTGATCATGCGCGTCCTGAGCATCCAGGAAAAGCAGCTGGTGCTGGTGCTGCCGCAGCTGCTGTTCGTGGCCTTCCTGGGGCAGGCCATCTTCTCCTTCCTCTCGCTGTACACGATGAAGACGCTGGGGCTGAAGGTCGTGCGCAACATCCGCGACAAGCTGTACCGCAACCTGATCTACCAGTCCGTCGACTTTTTAAGCAAGGCCCGCACCGGCGACCTGGTATCGCGCATTTCCAACGACATCGAGAAGATCAAGCTGGCCGTGGCCGAGACGCTGTCCGTTTATATCCGCGAGACGCTGACCCTGGCCTGCCTGCTGGCCGTGATCTTCTACCAGGACTGGAGCATGGCCACCCTGTCGCTGGTGCTCATCCCGGTGGCGGCCGTGCCCCTGGTCTACTTCGGCCGCAAGGTTAAGAAGCGCGGCATCCAGTCGCAGGAGACCATCGGTGACCTGGGCAACTTCATGAGCGAGTCGGCCATGGGCAACAAGATCGTCAAGGCCTACAACATGGAGGAGTTCGAGATCGGCAAGTTCCGCCAGCTCAACCAGAAGCACTTCCGCATCAACGCCAAGATCGCGCTGGCCTACTCGCTGGCGGCCCCGGTCATGGACATCATCGGCGGGCTGGTGGCGGCCGGGCTCTTCACCGTGGGCATGCACCGCATCTCGCTGGGCACCCTGTCCCCGGGGCAGTTCACCTCGTTCCTGACGGCGCTGTTCCTGATGTACAGCCCGATCAAGCGCCTGGCCAACGCCCACAACGATTTCCAGCAGGGCAAGGCCGGCTGGGAGCGGGTGCGCCAGATCATCAGCACCGTCAACCCCATCCGCGACCGCTCGACGGCGGTCGAGATCAAGATCGTCCGCGGCGAGGTCGAGTTCCGCGACGTCCATTTCTCCTACCTGCCCCAATCCCCGGTCCTGAAGAGCATCTCCTTCCGGGCGCGGCCCAACGAGATGGTGGCCCTGGTCGGCGCCAGCGGCTCGGGCAAGACGACCATCATGAACATCCTGCTGCGCTTCTACGAGCCGGAAAGCGGCGAGGTGCTCATCGACGGCCGCGACATCCGCGCCATCACCCTCAAGTCGCTGCGCGAGCAGATCGGCCTGGTCACCCAGGACGTGTTCCTGTTCAACGACACGATCATCAACAACATCGCCTACGGGCGCAAGCGCTATACCGCCGACGACGTGCAGCGCGCCGCCGCCGTCGCCCGCGCCGCCGATTTCATCGCCGAGCTGCCGCTGGGCTACGAGACGGTGGTCGGCGAGCGCGGCATTTTCCTGTCCAACGGCCAGCGCCAGCGCATCTCCATCGCCCGCGCCGTGCTCAAGCAGCCGCAGATCCTCATTTTCGACGAGGCCACTTCCTCGCTGGACTCGGAATCGGAGAAGCTCATCCAGGAGGCCATGGCCGAGGTCATGAAGAACCGCACCACCTTCGTCATCGCCCATCGCCTGAGCACCATCATCGAGGCCGATCGCATCCTGGTCATCGAGAACGGCGAGATCAAGGAGAGCGGCGACCATCGCGAGCTGCTGAAGAAGCGCGGCCTTTACTACTCCCTGTACAATTTGCAATTCCCCGAGATGAATATTATAATGTGACCCATGAAAAGCATGACCGGATTTGCCCAGGGACGATTCCATTTCAAGCATTTTTCGCTTTTCATCTCCTTCAAGTCCTACAACAACCGCTACCTTGAGGTCTCGTTCAAGGGCAGCGGCATTTCCGCCGCCGTCGAGGCCATGATCCGGGACATGATGAAGGACAAGCTGCAGCGCGGCAAGGTCGAGGTCGTCTTCGACCTGTTCCACCAGGGCCCCGGGCAGTGGCAGGTCACGCTGAACACCCCCCTGCTCGAGGATATCCTGAAGCGCCTGGCGCCGCTGCAGGAGAAGTACGGCCGCCAGGGCGGGCTGCCCCTCGATGCCCTGCTCAAGCTGCCGATGGTGCTGCGCCTGGACCATGACCCGGAGCGCCTCGGCGCCAGGGACCTGGCGGCCCTCCGCCGGGTGGCGGCCAGGGTGTTCTCCGCCTTCCTGGCCAGCCGCGCCCAGGAGGGGGCGGGCATCCAGCGCGACCTGCTGGCCGGCATCGCCCTCATCGAGGAGCGCATTCGCGTTCTGCGCGCCGGCGAGAAGGAATGCGAGCGCGACGCCTTCGAGAACTACCGCAAAAAAATCGCCAAATTCCTCAAGGACCTGCCCGTCGACGAGAAGCGCATCGTCCAGGAAGCGGCCATCAGCGCCGACCGCTCCTCGATCGCCGAGGAGGCCAACCGCCTGCAGACCCACGCCCGGAGGCTGAAGCGCCTGTTGTTGGACCGCGGCGCCGCCACCCGGGGCAAGGAAGCCGATTTCCTCTCCCAGGAGATGCTGCGCGAAACCCATACCATCGCCGCCAAGACCGGCAGCCTGGACATCCACCAGCAGATCCTGCTGATCCGTCGCGAGATCGAGAAGATCCGCCAGCAGGTGCAGAACGTCGAGTAAGGCGCCGCTCATGCGCAACATCATCGTCATCTCCGGGCCGTCGGGCTGCGGCAAGTCCACCCTGATCGCCAGGCTGCTGGCCGAGTTCCCCGAGCTGCAGTTCTCGGTGTCGCACACGACGCGCCCGCCCCGTCCCGGCGAGGCCGACGGCAAGGACTATCACTTCGTCAGCGCCGAGCGCTTCGAGCGCATGGTCCGCGCCGGCCGCTTCGCCGAGTGGGCCGAGGTGCACGGACGGCGCTACGGGACGAGCTGGAGCGAGGTCCGCTCCAGGTCGGCCGGGGGAAGGACGCTGGTGCTGGACATCGACACCCAGGGGGCGCGCAACATCAAGGAGCAGTTCCCCGAGGCCATGAGCGTCTTCGTGGTCCCGCCCAGCCTGGCGGCGCTGAAGCAGCGGCTGCGCCAGCGCCAGGAGCGCCTGGACCGCGAGGCGCGGCAGCGGCTGGGGGCCGCCCTCAAGGAACTGCGCGCCTATCGCCGCTACGACTACGTGATCGTCAACGACGAGCTGGCCGCGGCGCTGGCCGATCTCTGCTGCCTGGTCGTGGCCTTCCACCGGCAAACGCCGCGCAACGACGCCGCGGTGCGCAAGCTGCTGCGGGGGGGAAAATGAAGCTCATCCTGGGCGTCAGCGGCTCCATCGGCGCCTATAAGGCGCTGGACATACTGCGCCGCTTCCAGAAGAGCGGCCACGACGTATCGGTGGTCATGACCCGGGCCGCCACGCGCTTTATCGCTCCGCTCAGCTTCGAAACCTTCGCTCCAGGGCGGGTATTCGTTGAAATGTTCGCCCCCGGCCAGGACCCCCTGCTGCACATCCACCTGAGCAAGGAGAACGATGTGCTGCTGATCGCTCCCGCCAGCGCCAATATCATCGGCAAGATGGCCAACGGCATCGCCGATGACCTGTTGTCGACCGTGTTCTGCGCCTTCTACCGCCGCGTGGTGGTGGCGCCGGCCATGAACACCCACATGCTGGAGAATCCGGCCGTCGCCGACAACATCGCCCGGTTGCGCGGCCGCGGCGTCGAGATCATCGAGGCGGCCGAAGGGCAGCTGGCCAACCTGGAGATTGGCCGGGGCCGTTTGCCCGATGCCGAGACCATCTATCGCCACTGCCTGAACAGCGCCCGTGTTTAAGCGCATTCTCATCACTTCCGGCCCCACCATCGAGCCCATCGACCCGGTGCGCTTCCTTTCCAACCGCTCCTCGGGCAGGACCGGCTGCCACCTGGCCGAGGAAGCCCGGCGGCGCGGCCTGGGGCCCGTCGTGTTCATCACCGGCCCGACGGCGCACATCCCCGCCCGGGCCCAGGTGGTACGCGTGGAGAGCGCCCAGGAGATGCGCGCGGCCGTGAACGAGCACTGGCGGCGGGCCGACGTGATCATCATGGCCGCCGCGGTCAGCGATTACCGCAGCGTCAAGTACTATCCCGATAAAATGAAGAAGGACGGCGAGCGCCTTACCCTGGAGCTGGTGAAGAACCCCGACATCCTTCTCGAGCTGGGCGGGCGCAAGCGCCGCGGCCAGGTCCTGGTCGGCTTCGCCGCCGAGACCGAGGACATCTTCGCCAACGCCCAGAAGAAGCTGCTGGCCAAGAATCTGGACCTGCTGGTGCTGAACGAGATCTCCGCGGCCAATCCCGCTTTCGGCAGCGAGGAGAACCAGGTTTACCTGGTGCGCCGCGACGGCGTGCGCAGGCTCGAGACCATGAGCAAGGCGCTGGTCGCCGCCCGGGTCTGGGACGAGATAATCGACCTGGCCGGCCGGGCGGGCTGAGAGGGAAAGGCGGCGAACCATGAACGAACTGCGCGAGATCCTGAAATTCTACGGCGAGATGGGCGCCGAGTTCCTGCACCTGCCCGGCGGCGACCCGCGCGCCGGCCTGGCCGAGCTGAACCGCGAGATCCTGCAATGCCGCCGCTGCCGGCTGCACGAGGGCAAGACGCACTACGTCCCGGGCGAGGGCAGCAACCGCCCCGGCATCGTTTTCGTCGGCGAGGGGCCGGGCGAGACCGAGGACCAGTTCGGCCGCCCCTTCATCGGCAAGGCCGGGCAGCTGCTGGACAAGATCATCCAGAAGATGGGCCTCGAGCGCGACGCCGTGTTCATCACCAACGTCGTCAAGTGCCGGCCGCCGAACAACCGCGAGCCGATGAAGGACGAGGTGGACGCCTGCCTCCCCTATCTGCTGCGGCAGCTCGCCGCGCTCCGGCCCCGGGTCATCGTCTGCCTGGGCAAGGTCGCCCTGAACAACATGCTGGGCACGAGCCATAGCATGGGCCGCATCCGCGGCCAGTTGCTGAGCTTCAACGGCATCCCGCTGGTGCCGACCTATCACCCGGCCTTCATCCTGCACAAGAAGGACAAGGATGAGATCTCCAAGGCCAAGTGGGAGGTGTGGGAAGACATGCAGAAAGTACTGGCCCTGATCGCCAGCGACCGCCCTTGAAGATCAGCGTCGCCCTGGCCTACAACCTGGCGGAGCCCCTGACCTACCGGGCGCCCCGGGAAGCCGGGCTGCAGCCCGGTTCGCGCGTCCTGGTGCCGCTGGGCCGGCGCGTCGTACTTGGCTGGGTCATGGGGCTGGATTCTCCCTACAGCGGCCGCCTGAAGGATATCGTCGGCGTCATCGACGACCCTTTCATCCCCGCTGCCGGACTGCTGGAGTTCGCCCGCCTGGCCGCGGCCGCCTACTTCGCCTCCGCCGGCATCCTGCTCGACCATTGCCTGCCGCCCAGCCAGAAGAACCCCAAGAACCTGCGCCTGGCCGGCGAAAACGGCGAGCGCAAGCTGGCCGAGCTTGCCGGCGGCGAGGCCGAGCGTCTCTCCGCCTCCGGCCCGCTGCGCTTCTTTTTCAAGAAGCCCACCGAGGCGGCGCCCTTCGCCCCGGCGCCGGCGCTGCCGGAAGCCCCCGCCCGGCGCTGGCTGCTGGGGCCGGGCCGCGAGCAGGAATACCGCGACGCCTGCGCCCAGGCGCTGGCGCAGGGCCGCAGCGTCATCCTCGTGGTACCGGACAACGCCAGCGCCCGCTACTGGCAGAGCGTGATCCCCGGCCTCGACCCGTATCACTCCGAGATCGGGACGGCGGAGCGGGAAAGGACCTGGCGGCGGTACCGCCAGGGCAAGTGCGGCATCGTCTGCGGCGGCATCGCCGCCCTGGGCCTGCCTTTGGCCGCTCCCGGGCTGCTGATCGTCGACCGGGCCTCCTCGCCCCTGTACCGGCATGCGCCGGGGACGCCGTTCCACCTCGACCACCTGGCCGGGCTGCGGGCGCAGGCCGGCGGCATCCCCCTGCTCGCAGGCGCCCACTCCCATACCTGCGCCTCCTTCGCCGGTGGCAGCGATGCGGTCCTGGACGACCGGCGGCCGTCCCGGCGCCCGGCCGTCGAGATCCACCCGTTGAAAGGCCGTGAGCGCGGCATACCGGCGGCGCTCATCGAGCAGGTACGCCTGAATTTCCTGGCAGGTAGAAAAACGCTGGTGCTGGTCAACCGCATCCAGCCGGCCCGCTATCTCTACTGCGAGGCCTGCGGCCGCCTCGCCGCCTGCCCGCGCTGCGGCGCTTCGCTGCAGGCGGACAAGGATGAGTCCGTCGCCTGCCGGCGCTGCGCCTATCGCCATGACGCTCCGGCAGGCTGCCCGCGCTGCGGCAAGCCGCTGGCGCCGCTGCACGACATCAGCATCGATTCACTCTCCCGGGCCATAGAGCGCGTCAGCGGCGAAACGGCGGTGCTGGCCCTGACCGCGGCCGAGCTCAAGGACCCGCAGGCGGCGCTCGCCGCCGCCAAAGAGAGCCCGGTCGTCATCGCCACCATGGCCGCGCTCAACCCGGTCTTCCAGGGGCTCTTTGCCGCCGCCATCTGGGTGAAGCCCGAGTCCTTCTTCAGCATGGAGGACTACGACGCCGCCGAGATGATCCATGCCGTCGGCGCCGAGATCGCGGCCACGCTCGCCGCCGGCGGCGAGCTGCATGTTTTCTCGGTGTTCCATTTTCATCACGCGCTGCAGTACCTCCTGGACGAGGAGCCGTTCTTCGAGCGCGAGCTCAAGTACCGCCGCTGGTTCCTGCTGCCGCCCTTTGCCGCCATGTACGAGCTGGAGCTGCGCGACGGCGAGCTGCGCTCCCTGGGAGCGGCCATGCGCGCCCTGTACGCCCGCCATCGCGACCGCCTGCGCGTCCAGCGCGTCTACCTGGCCTCGCGCCAGCCCCAGCGCGGCACCTACCGCGGCATTCTGGAGCTGCACGCCGATCCCGGTCCGATCGCCGCCGCCGGCCTGCACCGCATCCGCCGCAGCGTCCTGCGCCGCACGGCCGGCTAGCGGCGAAAACCCTGGCGGCCGCCGCGCCGTATTAGGGACACGGGATCCGAGCACCCGTTCGAAATATCACGAACAAGGAGCGGTCATGAGCGAATTGGCATTGTCATTGCAGGACCTGGTCAAGGATTTTGACGGCAAGCGGGCCGTCGACGGCATCAGCTTCTCGGTGCGCAAGGGCGAGATCCTGGGTTTGCTGGGCCCCAACGGCGCCGGCAAGACCACGACCATGCGCATGGTCATGGACATCATCGCCCCGGACGCCGGCCGCGTCGAGATCCTCGGCGAGAAGTTCAGCGAGGCGGTGAAGGACCGCATCGGCTACCTCCCCGAGGAGCGCGGCCTCTACCGCAAGCTGAAGGTGATGGACACGCTGCTTTTCTTCGGCGAGCTGAAGGGCATGAAGGCCGCCCTCGTACGCGAGCGCGGCCGCGCGCTGCTGCAGCAGTTCCAGCTGCAGGGCTACGAGGAGAAGAAGGTGGAGGAGCTTTCCAAGGGCATGGCCCAGAAACTGCAGTTCATCGTGACCATCCTCCACGATCCCGAGCTGCTGATCCTGGACGAGCCTTTTTCCGGCCTCGACCCGCTGAACATCGAGCTGGTCAAGGACATCATCCTCGAGCGCAAGCGCCAGGGTCGGACCATCATCTACTCCACCCACCTGATGGAATACGCCGAGAAGACGGTCGACGCGCTGGTGATGATCGACAACGGCCGCAAGGTCATCGACGGCACGCTGGCCGCGGTCAAGGCCGAGTACGGCCATAAGTTCATCCGCGTGCAGTACGAGGGCGACGCCCGCTTCGTGAAGGACCTGCCCTACGTCAGGTCATGGCGCGATTCGGGCCGCGAGATGGAGGTCGAGCTGGACGACCTGTCCAGGCGCGAGCAGCTGCTGCGCGACCTGCTCGGCCGCGTGGCGGTCAACGGCTTCGCCCTCAGCGAGCCGTCGCTGCAGAACATCTTTATCCGCAAAGTCCAGAAAGGAGCCGGAGCATGAAAAAGCTTTTCGCCGTCGTCAAGAAGGAATACAAGGTCATCGTCAAGAAGAAGTCCTTCATCATCATGACCGTCCTCACCCCGGTGCTCATGGCCGGCATGATGTTCGTGCCGGTGATGCTGATGAAGATGGGCCGCACCGACAAGAAGATCGCCGTGGCCGACTATGCCGGCGGCTACACCCAGGCGCTGAGCGCCAAGCCGCAGGCCGGAAAGGCGGAGAAGAAGGGCGGCTTCGACATGGACGCCATGGATGAGCAGCAGGGCGCCGAGGCGGCCGGGCGCATCTCCTTCCAGCAGGTGGAGCCCGCCGGGCGCGACGCCGCGGCCCTGATCAAGGACTACGAGCAGAGGGTCCTGAAGAAGGAGATCGACGGCCTGCTGCTGATCCCGGTGGACGTCAAGGAAACCCGCCAGGTCTCGTATTATTCCACGTCCGTTTCCGATTTCACCACCATCAAGTTCATCGAGTCCACCCTGCGCACGGCCATTTCCAAGCAGCTGCTGCTCGAGAAGCGGATCGACCCGGCCGTGGTCGACGAGGCCACGCGCGAGATTTCCATGGAGACCTTCAAGGTCAAGAAGGAAGGGACCACCAAGTCCGATTCCGGCATGGACTACATGATGTCCCTGTTCATGATCGTCATCCTCTTCATGATCCTGATCAACTACGGCCAGATGATCATGCGCGGCGTGCTGGAGGAAAAGACCAGCCGCATCTCGGAGCTGCTGATCGCCTCGGCGCGCGCAACGCAGATATTCTACGGCAAATTGCTGGGCATCGGCCTGGCCGGGCTGACCCAGGTCGGCCTGTGGATCATCCTGGGGGCGGTCCTGGTGTCCCGCTTCTCCGGCATGGTCGACAGCGCCATCCTCTCCTTCCTCACCCCGGAGATCGCCGTCTACTTCGTCATCTTCTTCATCCTCGGCTTCTTCGTCTACGCCATTCCCTACGCCTTCATCGGCGCCGCCGTCAACACCGACCAGGAGGCGCAGCAGTTCGCCTCGGTCCTGTCGGTGCTCATCATCGTCCCCTACATCCTCGGCATCTCGGCCATCCAGAACCCCAATTCCACCCTGACCATGGTCGCCTCGCTCTTTCCCCTCTTCACCCCCATCCTGATGTTCATGCGCATCACCACCGCCCTGCCGCCCCTGTGGCAGATCGCCACCTCCATTGGCCTCTGCGTGCTGACCATCTGGGGCCTGGCCTGGCTGGGGGCCAAGATCTTCCGCGTGGGCATGCTGATGTACGGCAAGAAGCCGTCGCTGGGAGAGATGCTGCGCTGGGTGCGGTATAAGTGATTCCCGGGAAGCTCTCGGTGGAAGGCGCACGACGTAGGGTATAGGGAAAGAGGAAGAGACTTCCGTTGGCCTGTCCACAAGGGCACAGAGTGGTGACACACGCTTCCGCAGCATGACCGTTCCGCCGGGCGCAATCGAAAAAAGCCTCAGCCGCGAAAACGGAACAGGCAAGGGCGATCCTTCCGCATGCGTATTTTTCTTGCCTTACACCTTACGCCCCAGGCCCTACGCCAAGCCCGGTTATTCGCTTAACTTATAGGACAAAGCCTCTTTCAGCTCGTAAAAATCGCTGCCCTTGGGCACGTTGCGCAGCTTGGTCAGGAGGGTCTCGGGGTCGATCAGCTGCTCGAAGGGGACGCCGACGATGGAGAAGTTGTCGGAGACCGAGACCATGCAGCCGAACTGCTTGTTCTTGTACAGTTTGTAGGCGCCATAGCCGAGCATGCTGGATAAAACGACGTCGAAGCTGATGGGCGGGGCGTTGCGCGTCTCGTAGCCGATCTGCTTGTAGACGATCTTCTTCTTGCGCCCGGTGCGGCGGTGGTAGATCTCCTCGGCCACGTCGCGCAGGACGCGTCCGACCTCGGCCGTTCCCAGGATCACGTTGCCGTGGCGGTCCTTCTCGGTCGGGCGGTACTTTTCCGGCAGTCTGTCGGCCAGCCCCTCGGCCACGCAGATCACCCCGTAGTACTTGTCGTTCTTCTCGCGCAGCAGCATGGTGTCGACGATGCGCTCGGCCAGCCGCTCCAGGTCGAGCACGTCCTCGTCGACGTCCTCGGTGGACATCATCTGCACCGCCTCGCCGGCGATGCCCGCGGCGTAGGTCAGCCAGCCGGCCTTGCGTCCCATGAGCTCGGCGATGAAGTAGGAGCCAGTGCTCTCGGCGTCGGCCTTCAGGTTGAGCAGCGCCTCCTGGCTGGCCTGGACGCTGCTCCAGTAGCCGAAGGTCCAGGCGATGCCGAAATAATCGTTGTCGATGGTCTTGGGAATGTGGATCACCGGCAGCCCCAGGCGGTTGAGGAAGTTGGCCGTCTTCAGCGTGTCGTCGCCGCCGATGGTGATCAGGCAGCCGATGCCCAGGCTGTCCAGGGCCGCGAGGATGTGCCGCAGCCGCTTGCTCTTTTCCGGGTCCTCCAGGTCGGCCGCTGCGTGTATCATCCGCCCGGGGTTGGCCCGCGACGTCTTCAGATAGACGCCGCGCTGGTTGCGGATGCGGGAGATTCCGGAGTCGAGCAGCTGGTAGTGGACGTTGGGCGACAGCGAGTAGCGGTTATGGCTGTCGAAGTCCTCCAGGAACTCGAAGCCGAAGAAGAAGCCGATGATGGGCACCCGGGCATTGATGAAGTTCAACGCCACCGAGGAGATGACGGCGTTGGCCGAGGGCGCCGGGCCGCCCGAGAACAGGATTGCGGCTTTTTTATGCTGGCTGAAATCGATCATGCCAATGATGGTAGCGGTTTTCCCGATGGCTGTCAAGCCGGCCGCCGCCCGCCCGTTCGCGCCCGGCTTTCCTTTCTCGAAAAAAAAGTGTATATAAGGGGAATGAGCGAATTCATCGACGACCAGAACTGTTTTGTCTGCGGCAAAAAGAATGCCTCCGGGCTGCAGCTGGAATTCAGCCGCGATGAGGCCAGCGGCCAGACCGAGGCACGCGTGGCCTTCCCGGTGCAGTTCCAGGGCTGGCGCAGCACCGTGCACGGCGGGCTGCTGGCCACGGTGCTCGACGAGGCCATGATCAAGGCCGCCGCTGCCAGCGGCGCCTGCGTGACGGCCGAGATCACCGTCAAGT
This sequence comes from Acidobacteriota bacterium, assembly GCA_025456205.1. Taxonomy (GTDB): domain Bacteria; phylum Acidobacteriota; class Aminicenantia; order UBA2199; family UBA2199; genus UBA2199. The sequence goes on from JALOLA010000031.1 coordinate 21,505, forward strand.
ACCGCAAGCCGGTCATGACCGGCGAGCCCTGCCGGATCTTGTCCAGGACCGTGGGAACGCGCGGCCGCATCGTTCTTTCCGAGGCCCGCATCTGCGATGCCGCAGGCCAGATCCTGGCCCAAGCCACGGGAAAACTGTTCAAAGTATGACGGGCTTCAGTGATGCGTAATGAGTGATACGTGATGAGAAAGATAAATCAATAAAATGCCTTATCGCATTGTTCTTCTCTCATTACGCATCACGCATCACTCATCACGTATTGCTGATAGTACGAATCACGAATCACGAATCACGATTCACTTAGTGATTAAGTTAAAGATCTCCTGAGGGGTGATCCTTCTCAGGCAGTTCAGGTGATCGCACTTGGGGAAGATGCCATCCTGGTAGCATGGGGAGCATTCCATGTTCTCGCCCTTCCAGACGGCGATGCTGCCTTCGTTGAGCGGCTTCTTCTCGCCGGGATGGGTGGGACCGAAGATGGAGACCACCCTGGCGCCGACGGCGGCGGCCAGGTGCATCAGCCCCGAGTCGTTGCACACCAGCAGCCGCGAGCGCTTCAATACGGCCGCCGCTTCGGCCAGGGTGGTGCGGCCGCTGAGGTCGACCACGGCGGGATGCTCCGCCTTGACGCGGGCGGCGAGGACCGTGTCGCCGCCGCTGCCCAGCAGCACCACCCGCTGGCCCGCGGCCAGCAGCAAGCCGGCCAGGGCGGAATAATTTTCCACCGGCCAGCGCCGGCTCTCCATCTCCTCCTTGACGTTGGCGGCGCCGCCCGGGGCCAGGACGACATAGTCATCGAGGCCCGCCGGGGCGAGGAACCTGGCGGCGGCTGCGGCCAGCGCCTCTTCCCCCAGGGGGAACGCCATCTTGAAGTCGAGGCAGAAGATGCCCAGCGCCCTCAGCAGGTCGCAGTAATGGAAGACATGGTGCTTGATCCCCTCCACGGCCACCGCCTCGGTGAGCAGCCAAGGCTTGCGCCCGTTGCGGACGAAGCCGATGCGCCGCCGGCAGCCGGCCAGGAACAGGATGATGTTGAAGCGCCAGTCGCGGTGAAAGTTGAAGCCGACGTCGTATTTTTCCCGGCGCAGCGCCAGGGCGACGCGCAGCACTTCGGCGATGCGGGCCGCGGGCCCGCCATGGAAGATGCGCCGGTCGTCCAGGTAGACAACCTTGTCCGCGTCGGGATGGCCGCGCACCAGGGCGGCGATCGAGCCACCGGCCAGCAGGTGGACGGCAACGGTCCGCGGGTCGCGCTTCAGGGCGCGCAAGGCCGGGGTGGCCATCAGCAGGTCGCCGATGGCCGCGATCTTAACTACCAGTACCTTCACTCGGCAGCTCGCGCCAGTGATCGAGCAGGTCGCGCAGGGTCTGCTCGATGGCGTATTCCGCGGCGAGTCCGAAACGCCGGCGCACCCGCGCCGGGTCGCCCTTCATGACCGGGTTGTCCAGGGGCCGGAACCTGACCGGGTCGACCTCGACGCGGATGGGCACCCGCGCCTGGGCCAGCAGCACGTCCAGGATGTGGCGGATGGAATAGCTTTTCCCCGAACAGACGTTGAAGACCTCGCCTCCCTCGCCCCGGGCGCCGATGACCTGGACATAGCGCGCGATATCGCGCACGTCGGAGAAATCGCGCACCGCCTCCAGGTTGCCGACGCGGATGACCGCGGGCCGTTCGCCCCTCTCGATGGCGGCGATCTGGCCGGCGAAATCCGCGGCCACGAACTTGCGGTCCTGGCCGGGGCCGGTGAAGTTGAAAGCGCGGATCTTGAAGACCTTCATGGCGAAGGCCCGGAAATACAGGTCGCCCAGCATCTCCATGGCCATCTTGGAGAGGGCATAGGGGTTCTGGCACTGGATCGGGCTTTCCTCGCTGAGCACGTCGCCGCTTCCGGTCTGGTACACTTCGGCCGAGCTCATCAGCAGCAGCCGCGAATCGGGGGCCGAGGCCTGCAGCGCCTCCAGCAGGTTGGAGCTGCCCATGAAATTGACGTCGTAGGTGAGCTCGGGGTTCTTCCAGGCGAAGCCGACGTTGGCCACCGCCGCCAGGTGGATCGTCACGTCGGGGCGGATGATCTCCAGCATCTGGGCGATGTCGTCGCGGCGGCGGATGTCGACCTGGAAGACCTCGACATCGGGATAAGTGAAGCCGGGGACCTCGGTGATGCCGAAGACCTTGTTGCCCGGCTCGCGCAGCAGGCGCTTCAGCAGGTGGGACGCCAGGAACCCCGAGCAGCCGGTGACCAGGACCCTACTCATAATTCTTCCGCAGGTGGCTCACGTAGGCTTTCTTCTCGACCAGCTTCTTCCACCAGCCCTCGTGCTCGCGGTACCATTCCACCGTCCGCCGCAGCCCGTCCGCGAAGGCGACCTGCGGCTGCCAGCCCAGGGCACGCATCTTCGCCCAGTCCAGCGCGTAGCGGAAGTCGTGCCCCTTGCGGTCGGCGACGGCCTGCACCAGCGACTCCGGCTTGCCCAGGATGGCCAGGATCTCCCGGGTCACTTCGCGGTTGCTGCGCTCCTGGTCGGCCCCCAGGTTGTAGGCCTGCCCGGGCTCGCCGCGCTCGATCAGGAGCAGCAGGCCGCGCACGGTGTCGTCGACGTGCAGCCAGTCGCGGCAGTGGCTGCCGTCGCCGTAGAGGGGCAGCGGCTGGTCGCGCAGCGCCCGGGTGACGAAGAAGGGGATCAGCTTTTCCGGGAACTGGTAGGGGCCGTAATTATTCGCCGGGCGGGCGATCAGCACCGGCAGCGCGAAGGTCTTGAAGTAGGAATAGGCCAGGCGGTCGCCCCCGGCCTTGGATGCCGAGTAGGGCGAGGAAGGGTTGAGCGGGCTCTCCTCGCTGAAGCGGCCGCGGGCGATGCTGCCGTAGACCTCGTCGGTGGAGATGTGGACGAAGCGCTTGACGCGGCCGTTCCTCTTCACGGCTTCCAGCAGGACGAAAACGCCGTAGACATCGGTGAGGATGAAATCGCCCGGGTCGTGGATGGAGCGGTCGACATGGGTCTCGGCGGCGAAGTTGACCACCACGTCCACGCCGGCAAGGGCGTCCTCCACCCGGGCGGCGTCCTGGATGTCGCCCTGGACGAAGGAATAGCCTCCGGTGACCCCCTCCAGGTTCTCCAGGTTGCCGGCGTAAGTCAGCTTGTCGTAGTTGAGCAGCTCGATCTCCGGGAAGCGCTCATGTACATGGCGGATGAAGTTGCTGCCGATGAAGCCGGCGCCGCCGGTGACCATGATCTTCCTGACTTCCTGGCCGTTGACCTGCATTATTTGCCTCCGAAAAAATCGCTGACCATCCCCAGGTTGCCCAGGGAAACGCCGAAGCGGAACTGGAAATAGGGCTCGCCCAGCCAGGAAAAGGACTTGATCTCGGCATTGAAGACCAGGCACTGGTAATCGAAGCTGGCGTTGAGCGAGCCGTGCAGCAGCCGCCGGTCGGTGAAATCGTAGTCCACCGTGGACTCCAGCTTCAGGGGAAACCCCTGCGCGTCGAAGCTCAACGCGGCGACCAGGCTGCTGTGGTTGCCCTTGAACTCCGCCGGGCGGTAGGGCACGCGCAGGACGCGGTACGAGAGCGAGCCGCTCAGCGGGAATGACGGGGGGCGGTAGGACGCCCTGAGGTTCAGCCGCGCCGGGGCGTGGATGTAGTGGTTGTATTCCAGGGAGCCGTCGAAATCGAAATTGCCGCCGGGGCGCAGGCGCACGCTGTGCCTCAGCTCGGAAAAGCGCGGAAATTCGCCGTTGATCGCCTGGTCGTTGTTGGCCTCGGCCGGGTCGAAAAAATACTGCTGGCTGATGGTGTAGGAAAGGAGCTCGCCGGCGGATGCGCTGTCGCCGCTCTTGCCCAGAAGGCGCGTGGTCAGCGAGAAAGCGGCATAGGAGAAGCCGGGCTTGTCGAAGCCGTCGACGCGGACCAGGCGCTCGCGATCCTCGGTCCGGGTGGAGTAGCGGACCTCGAACTTGGGCTCGATGACATGCTTCAGCTTCCTCTTTCCTGAAGCGAAGACGCGGGAGAAGGACGGGCCCTGCAGGGTGAACACGGCCATGTGGTACTTCAGGTAGAGCGGCTCGTCGACGATCTGCTCCGTCTCGGGATCGTAGCTGCGGCTGTAGAACGCGTTCTGGGAGGAGAGGTTCAGGGCGGAGCTCAGCCAGGGAAGCTTGAACAGCGGCAGCTGGTAGGACGGGGTGACGCTGAAGCGCTGGCTGAACACGTCGGTAGCGTAATCGACGGCTTCGTCCAGGGTCTCGCCGCTGCGGCGCAGGCGGTTGAAGCCGGCGTTCAGGGAGAAAAACCCGGGCAGCTTGCCCAGCTTCTGGTGGTTGAGGTTGAAGGTCAGCGCCGGCAGGTAGTCCAGGATCAGCGTCGTGTCGGTGCGCACGGTGTAGGTTTCCTCGTGCGAGACCCGCAGCCCCACGCTCATGTTGGCGAACGAGGAATTCAGGAAGAGGGAGCTCTGGAAATTGGCGTTGCCGGACTTGTCGAAGCCGCTGTCCAGGAGGCGCAGGAAGCCCGGCCGGCTCTGGCGGTTGACCTTCAGCACCAGGCGGGTGTTCAGGAACGGCAGGGACTGGCGGTGGTCGGCCTCGACGTAGTAGTCGTCCGGGGATCCTTCATAAACGCCGTTGTCCTTGCGGTACTTGAAGTAATAGAAGCGGGCGCTGCCGCTGGCGTTGCGGAACAGGTAGCGCAGCTCGTCGCTGGCGCCCAGCCCGAGCGCGGAGAAATAATCGAGGCCGAAGGTCATGTCGATGTTCGGCTTCAGGGCCAGGAAGAATGAGTTCTGGACGAAAAAGCCGCGCAGGCTGGACCGGCCCAGGGCGGGGATGAGGAAGCCGGTGGCGCGGCCGTCCTTCTGCAGCGGATAGCGCAGGTAGGGCAGGTAGAACACCGGGACCTTCTTGAGGCGCAGGACCACGTCGCTCATGGCGATGTATTCCGCCTTCTTGATGCGCCCCTTGCGGCCGCTGAGGCTCCAGCGCGGCGCAATCTGGGCGCACGAGGAGAAATCGAGGCGCTGGAAGGCCAGCGTGTCGCGGTCGGTCTGGAGCAGGCGGTCGGTCTGGAAGCGGACGACGGGGCTGGCCAGGCCGAAAGCGTCGACGAGCTCGCCTTTCTGGGTCTTCAGGTTGAAGACAAGCTGCTCGCCGCTCAGCACCATCTCCTTGGCGGCCATGGTCACCCGGCCTTCGGCGAACAGCTCGCGGGTCTTGAGGTTGAAATCGATGGCGTCGGCGTAGATGACGTAGTCTTGCCAGTAGACCTCCACGTGGCCGGCGGCGCGCAGCGCGTCCTCGCCGATGGTCTTCTGGTCGGCGTAGACGACCGGATCCTCGTGATCGTCCTGGGCCGGCAGCCGCCCGCTGGCGGCCAGCAGCAGAAAAAAGAGCATGAAGCACAACGTCCGCTTTTTCATGAAGAGTAAAATGTAGCACACTTTGCGCCCAAAAGCCAACTGCGAACGGGCTTTTTCACCCGGGACAGCGCCTTTCGCGCTCGCCGGCGCCAACCCGTCGGGCTGATTGATTTTTCATTTTGTGCTACCATGAAGCCATGAAAAACTTACGATTTTTGCCGGCCATAGCGATCGTTACCTGCCTTTTCGCCGCCTGCAGCATCCATGTGCCCTGGGAGGCGCTGGACGACTATGACGGCGTGCGCGTCACCATGCGCATCACCCCGGATGACGCCGACGTGCTGCTCAACGGCCGCTTCATCGGCGCCGCCTACGAGTACGCCGCCCCCGACCTGGCCCTGCGCCTCGCTTCCAGGGAGAATGAGCTGGTATTCAGGAAAAAAGGCTTCCGCGAGAAGGCCGTCGACTTGCGCGCCTATCCCAGCCGCCGCATCACGCTGAAATTCGAGCTGGCCTCCGAGGGCTCCCCGGCGCCCGCCGTGCCCGTTGCCGGTAAGGCCGGGGACGAAGAGGCCTACCAGGCGCAGAGCGAGCCCCTGAAGCCCCTGCCCGCCGAGCCGGCGGCAGTGGAAACGGAGCCCTTCCTGACGCAGGTGGCGCTGAAAGTGACGCCCGAGGAGGCCTCCGTCTATATCGACGGCCGCTTCTGGGCGCTGGCCCCGGCCGGCGGCCAGGCCGTTTTCCTGCGCCTGCCGCCGGGAAAATACGCATTCGCCGTCTTCAAGCCCGGATACCCCCCTTTCAGCAAGGAGATCTCCGTTCCCCAGCAGGAGAAGTTCGACCTGGAGATCGCCCTCAAGAAGTAAACCCTGGAAAAGCGCTGAAGTAAAAAAAAGGCCCCTCATGCCGAGGGGCCCATTGTCTATTCAGAGGGAGTTCTCAGCGCATGAACTTGTCGATCAGGCGCTGCAGCAGGTCGCCGTACTTGACGATCAGGCCGGCGAAGACCACCGACACCATCGACATTAGCTTGATCAGGATGTTCAGCGAGGGGCCCGAGGTGTCCTTGAAGGGGTCGCCGACTGTGTCGCCGATGACCGCGGCGCCGTGGTTGGGGTTGCGGCTGCCGTCGGCAAGCTTCTTGCCGCCGAGGTGGCCCTCCTCGATGTATTTCTTGGCGTTGTCCCAGGTGCCGCCGGCGTTGTTCAGGAAGACGGCGACGACGAAGCCGGCGCTCAGGCCCCCGGCCAGCAGGCCGATGACGCCCGCCACACCGAAGAGCAGCCCCATGGCCACGGGCACGAAAATGGCGGTCAGCGAGGGGACGATCATCTCGCGCTGGGCGGCGCGGGTGCTGATCTCGACGCAGCTGGCGTAATCGGGCTCGGCCTTGCCCTCCATGATGCCGGCGATCTCGCGGAACTGGCGCCGCACTTCCTCGACCATCTTGCCGGCGGCGCGGCCGACCGACTTCATGGTCATGGCGCAGAAGATGAAAACCATCATGGCGCCGATGAACAGCCCGGCCAGCACCTTGGGGTTGAAGATGGTCAGGTTGTAATACTCGATCCAGTCGCCGATATACGTATTCTCGATCGCTTTCTCCACGCCGCTGACGCTGATGAACTTCTGCCCCATGTGCAGGAAGCCGATCTTGATCTCCTCGATATAGGCGGCCAGCAGGGCCATGGCCGTCAGGGCGGCCGAGCCGATGGCGAAGCCCTTGCCGGTGGCGGCGGTGGTGTTGCCCAGGGCGTCCAGGGCGTCGGTGCGCCGGCGCACTTCCGGGTCCTGGCCGGTCATCTCGGCGTTGCCGCCGGCGTTGTCGGCGATGGGGCCATAGGCGTCGGTGGCCAGCGTGATGCCCAGGGTGGAGAGCATGCCCACCGAGGCGAAGCTGATGCCATAGAGGCCGAGGTTGATGGCGTTGGCGTCGAGGCTGAAGCCGCCGCTGAGGGCGTAGCTGATGATGATGGCCAGGGCGATGACCAGCACCGGCAGGCCGGTGGACATCATGCCGGTGGAGATGCCGGCGATGATGACCGTGGCCGGCCCGGTCTGCGACTGCTCGGCCACGTACTGGGTCGGCTTATAATCCTGGGACGTGTAATATTCGGTGATCTTGCCGATCACCCAGCCGGCGATCAGGCCGGTGATGACCGAGAGAAAGATGCCGATGTGCCGGCCGTGGAACGACTCCTTGAAGAGGACCAGGATGAAAAAGGAGGCGATCAGGGTCAGCAAGGTGCTGGCGTTGATGCCGCGGGCCAGGGCCTTCAGCAGCACTTTCTGCGAGGCTTTCTCGCCCGAGCGCACCATGAAGACGCCCAGGATGGAGAAGATCACGCCGATGCCGGCGATGACCATGGGCGCCAGGACGCCGCCCAGGCCGTAGCCGGCGGCCACGCCCAGCACGGCGGTGGAAAGGATGGAGCCGGCGTAGGACTCGTACAGGTCGGCGCCCATGCCCGCGACATCTCCGACGTTGTCGCCGACGTTGTCGGCGATGGTGGCCGGGTTGCGCGGGTCGTCCTCGGGAATGCCGGCCTCGACCTTGCCGACCAGGTCGGCGCCGACGTCGGCCGACTTGGTGAAGATGCCGCCGCCGACCCTGGCGAACAGGGCCTGGGTCGAGGCGCCCATGCCGAAGGTCAGCATGGTGGTGGTGATGATCGCCAGCTGGCTCGCCCCTTCGGGGACGAAATGGCGCAGGATGATGAACCACAGGGAGATATCCAGCAGGGCCAGGCCGACGACCACCAGGCCCATGACGGCTCCCGAGCGGAAGGCGATCTGCAGCCCCTTGTTCAGGGAGACCTTGGCCCCGGCCGTGGTGCGGTTGGAGGCGAAGGTCGCCGTGCGCATGCCCAGGAAGCCGGCCAGGCCGGAAAAGAAGCCGCCGGTGATGAAGGCGAAGGGCACCCAGGGGTTCTGCGTGTGCAGCACGTAGGCCATGAAGGAGAACAGGATGAAGATGAGCAGGAACACGAAGGCCACGACCCGGTATTGGCGCTTCAGGTAGACCATGGCCCCTTTCTGCACGTAGCCGGCGATGCGCTGCATGTCGGCCGTGCCCGGATCCTGCTTTTTCATGTAGCGGAAGAAATAAAAGGCGAAAACCAGGGCCAGGATGGAGCCCAGCGGCGCCAGTACGAATAAATTCTCTAAATTCATGCTAACTCCTTGCGGATGGAAAGATTTTTTTGGAGGCCCTCAAGAAAGCAAAATATAAACGATTTTTCGCGAAATGTCAACGATTTCAGGCACCGCAGGCGGCAAAAACAGACGCCGGTTTGGCCGGACGCTGCCGGCGGCAACGAAGCTCCGCCTATTTGCCCCGGATCTTGGCGCAGATGGCCAGCTTGAGGTGCAGTTCCCGCTGCCGGGCCAGCTCCACCTGGAGTTCCTCGGGGGTGATGGCCCCCTTGAACGACGACTGGATGCGGGCTCCGGTCTCCAGCAGCTTTTTGCGCAGGTCCTCCTCGCGCAGGTCCTCGCCGCGCTCGAAGTCATCGATGATCAGGGCGACGCGATTATCGCGCACCTCCAGGAAGCCCGCGCCGCTGTACAGGAAATGGCGCGTCCCGGAGGCGTCGAGGTAGGAGATCTCCCCGGCATGCAACAGCGTCAGGTAGGGCAGGTGCTGCGCAAGGACGCCGGCCTCCCCCAGGAAAGCGGGGATATAGAGGTCCCTGATCTCGGCGCGCAGGGCCACCTCGCGCGAAGTGATGATCTCCAGCTCGATGGTTTCGGCCATCAGAAGCCCAGCTTCTTGGCGTTGGCCACGGCATCCTCGATGCCGCCGCACATGTAGAAGGCCTGCTCGGGCAGGGCGTCGTACTTGCCCTCGACCAGCTCCTTGAAGCTGCGGATGGTGACCGCCAGGTCCACGTACTTGCCCTCCAGCCCGGTGAAGGGGGTGGCCACGAAAAACGGCTGCGAAAGGAATTTCTGGATCTTGCGCGCCCGGGCGACGATGACCTTGTCCTCGTCGGACAGCTCCTCCATGCCCAGGATGGCGATGATGTCCTGCAGGTCCTTGTAGCGCTGCAGCACTTCCTTGACCTGGGTGGCCACCTGGTAATGCTCCTTGCCGACGATCTTGGCGTCCAGGATGCGCGAGAACGATGCCAGGGGGTCGACGGCCGGGTAGATGGCCATCTCGGTCAGGGCCCGCGAGAGGTTGGTGGTGGCGTCCAGGTGGGTGAAGGTCGTCGCCGGCGCCGGGTCGGTGTAGTCATCGGCCGGGACGTAGATGGCCTGGACCGAGGTGATCGAGCCTTTCTTGGTCGAGGTGATGCGCTCCTCCATCTCCCCCATTTCCGAGGCCAGGTTGGGCTGATAGCCGACCGCCGAGGGCATGCGCCCCAGCATGGCCGACACTTCCGAGCCGGCCTGGGTGAAGCGGAAGATGTTGTCGATGAACAGCAGCACGTCCTGCTTCTCCTCGTCGCGGAAATACTCGGCCACGGTCAGCCCGGAGAGGGCCACGCGCAGGCGGGCGCCGGGGGGCTCGGTCATCTGGCCGTAGATCAGGGCCGTCTTGTCGATGACCCCGGA
>JALOLA010000083.1 GCA_025456205.1 Acidobacteriota bacterium
CTTGCCGTCGGGCATGAGCATCTCGATGGCGTAGGTGCGCACGGCGCCGGCGAACTTCTCGCTGTCGCTCTTGCGGCCGGTGACCACCGGGATGGCCAGATACTCCTCGGCCAGCTTGCGGTAGGTGCCCAGCATGCGCAATGTCTCTTCCTCGGCTTCCTCGGCGGTGGCGTGCACGGTGTGCCCCTCCTGCCACAGGAATTCGGTGGTGCGCAGGAAGAGGCGCGTGACCTTCTCCCAGCGCACGACGTTGGCCCACTGGTTGTACAGCAGGGGCAGGTCACGCCACGACTTCACCCACTTGGCGTACATCGAGCAGATGATCGCTTCGGAAGTCGGGCGCACCGCCAGCCTCTCCTCGAGTACTTCGCCGCCGCCGCTGGTGACCCAGGCGACCTCGGGGGCGAAGCCCTTGACATGCTCGGCCTCCTTTTTCAGGAAGGACTCGGGGATGAACAGGGGGAAATAGGCGTTGCGGTGGCCGCTCTCCTTGAACATGCGGTCCAGCGGATCGCGCAGCAGCTCCCATATTTCATAGCCGTAGGGGCGGATGACCATCATGCCTTTCATCGGCGAATAGTCGGCCAGCTCGGCCTTGCGCACCACGTCGACGTACCAGGCGGAGAAATCGACGGATTTCTTCGTGATCTCCTTCACAAAATCGTTGTCAGCGGCCATTTTTCTCCTTGTCGGGCCCCATTATAGATTATTAACGCACGCCTGGCAAGGCGGGTTGGGCGCGACGAGCGCGACCGGCAAGGATCGCACTCGGTTTACGGTGTACGGTCGACGGTGGACGGCAAAGCCATTATGGAACCAGTAACTGCCGTTTCTTTCACTTGCCGTGAACCGTCTACCGTAAACCGATCTCCCTGCCTTATTATTCCTTCTTGAACACCAGCCAGGAATCGGGGGCGAAATAGGGCAGAAGCAGCTCGCGCAACAGCGGGTATTTCTCCGGCCCGATCAGGTCCTTCGCAATGGCGCAGCTCTGGGAAAACCGCAGCAGCCCATTTTTTTCAACGGTCAGGCCGCGGGCATAATGGCCGAGCTCGTTCCGACGCTCTAGCGCCGGGGCGGCGTATTCGAGCTTCAGTCCGGCTGCCGGATGCAGCTCCAGGTTCACGCTCGCCTGGAACGGGGCGTCCAGCGCCAGTGGCGTTTCGCGCTGCGCCGGCTGCGCCATGTTCTCGCTCAAGCCGGGCAGGCGGACGGCATCGGCGCTCAGGAAATCCCTGCCATTCTCCTTGAGCCACTTGCCGCTGAAGGCCGCCTCGACACGTACTTCACGCCGGCTCAGGGAGAGGAGCTTCTTGACCTCCACCTTGTCGACCGGGAAGAGCCTTTTCAACAGCCCGGCGATGAACTTGCCGCTGTCCGCAGCAGCATCGTTGTAGCGGTTGAACACCCCGCGCGCCGCCACCAGCAGGGTGCCGGAGGCGCCGTCGGCGGCCAGCTGCACCGCGCCCGAAACATCGACGCCGCTCCCTGTCCCGTCTCCGGCGGGCAGTTTCTCCAGAACAAGTGCTTCCAGGTTCCAGGCATCGCGCCCCAGGAGGCGATAGGGGAAAAATTCCTGCTGCACCTGCCAGGGGTCGAGATAGACAGCATGGGGTCCCTCTTTGACCTTGAGCCAGAACTCCCCTATCTGCTGCCAAGCCGGCACATCCGCGGCAAAGGTATTGCCGCTGGCGACAGCCAGTAGTTCGGTCCCGATCCCGGCCTGGCTCAGCATGGCGCGCAGCAGCAGCGCCTTTTCCAGCCGCGTCGCATAGTGGCTCAGGAACACGCGCTCCGTTGGCCGCGGCAGCCAGCCGGTGGCCTCGTTGCCCAGGCGACAACCCTGCAATTCGCCCGCAACCACTTTCTGCAGCTCGGCCAGCAGGTCGGGCCGGGCGGGGAACTGCGCTTTCAGCTTTTCGATCCGCTCCAGCAACCGCGGGGGAAGCGGCGCGGAATCGTTGGCCAGGGCCAGCGCCCGGGGCCAGTCAGGGGCGGTGGAAAAAACGACGGCCGGCTCGGAGCCGGCGGGAGCCAGCGCCTCATGGACGGCGGGCGGCAGGGCGGTCCGCTCGAAGACATAGAGCTTGCCCGCACCCGTGTCGCTCACCTGCGCATCCATTTGCCTGCCGAAAACACGGTAGCGCAGCGCTTGACCGGAGGGAACGCTGATCTCCAGCCGGTACTTGTCGACGGGGAAATCCCGGGCCAGGAGTTCGCGGCCCGCGAAAGCGGGAAAGAAGCCGGCCTGGGTGTGAATGCGGTATTTCAGGTCGACCACCGCTCCCCGCTCCAGGGCGACATGGGTGACCACCATCTCGCGCAGCCCGGCGAAATCGGCGAAGCGGTGGGCGGCGAAGGGCAGCACCTCGTTGAAGGCGTTCTCCGGCGAAGCGACCTTGCGGCCGTCGGCCATGGTGGTCTCTGACTTCAGGACCTCCAGCTTCTGGAAGTCGGGATTATAAACAATGAACGTTTCGCCCAGGACGCGGTTGACCGCGAAATACGTATCGAGGCGCGCCTGCTGCTCAACCGTCATGTCCCAGGAGCCGTCCTCGTGCAACTCATAGGTGACCGCCAGGTTGAGATACCGGGCGTCGTGGCTGGGAAGAGAGAAAAGAAAGCCCGCGGCCAGGACCGCCAGGCACAATAACGTCAGCCGCCTCATTTTTCACCTCCACGGGAAAGCAGCAGGGTCGTTTCCATGATCTTCTTGAATTCCAGAACGCCGCGGCGCACGCTCTCCCAGTCCCCGGGCTGGCCGATCCTCTTTTTCAAGACCAGCTTGGCCCGGATATCGAGGCGGTTGCTGCCCGCCTTGAATTCACCGCTGAACTCGGCGCCGCTGCCGCTCACTTTCTGCAGGGCCGGAGCCGGAACCGCCCGCCATTGCCCGGGGAAACTCATGGTCTCGCGCACCTCCACCTGCTGCGAGCTGCGCAGGCGGAAAGGGTATTTTCTGCTTTCCAGGCCAGTGTTGAGCCTCAGGAAGCCCAGGATGCCCTGGAAGGGAAGCACCGCCGACAACGGCCGGACCAGGGCTGTCCGCTCCCCTTTTTTCAGCCAGCCGGGGATTTCGATCTCGAACTCGACGAGCATCGGCTTGGAAATGTCATAGGGGTCGGGGAAGACGGCAGCGGAAATCCGCGCCGCCGGGTGCATGCGGAAGTACTCCTTCTGCAGCTCGCCGGCCCAGAGGTGGACGGGGTAGCGGGTGAAGGCCCGCCGCAGGCTGGAGTCGGATTGCCCCTCGGCCTCGAGGCGCACGCGGCCCCTCAGGGTGCCGTCGCTGCCGATGGTCGAGTCGAGGCGGTAGCGGACGTAATGATTCTCCGCCGGCGAGACCGGCGTGGAAGCCAGGTCGGCCCCCTCGGGGATGCCCATCAGGTATTCCTGCTGCTGCTCGGCCGACGACCAGAGCTCGCGCACGCCCGGCACCCAGGTGGGGTCGAGCAAGTGGTACTGGTTGTTCACCTTGACCAGGGTGACGCTGTGGTTGAACTGGTCGGCTGGAATGCGGTCGATGCGCGAGCCGGCCATGGTCATGGCCGGGTAGGACTCGAAGCCGGCGGCGCGCAGCATGGTGATGAGCATGCCCGCCTTGTCCTTGCACACGCCGCAGCGGTCGCGGAAAGTCATCGTTCCCTTGTGCAGCGTATAGCCCTCGCCCGGGCCCATGGAAATGCCGGAATAACGGATCTCCTCGGCCACCCAGTGGGTCAGGCGCGAGATCTTTTCCCAGTCGTTCTTGGCGCCGCGGATGATCTCATCCACCTTGGCCTTGATCTCGCCGTCGAACTCGAACGAGCCGTAGTCCTCGTTCACCTTGTAGAACCAGAGCGACTTCGCCTGCCAGTCGGGCGAAGTGGGAACGAGCAGCTTGGGGGCCACGTCGGAGGGGTCGACCATGTCGGCCTCTTCAGCGAAGGGCGCGATGTCCTGCACCTCCCAGAAGTACTCGACCTGGTCGCCGAGCAGATGGGCATGGTGGCGGGCCTGGCCGTTGTACATCTCGAACTGCAGCTTTTTCGTCGCGGGCAGTCTCAGGCGGTAACTCTTCACCATGACGGGGATGGTCGAATAAAACGGAACGATGTCGTAGAAATGGCCCTTCATGGGCGGCACATAGCGGTCGTCCGCCGGTCCGGCGTCGCCCGCTGCGTCGGCGGCGAGCAGGGCATAGGTGAATCCCTTCTGGTAGGTCTTGACCCAGATCCCGTCCCCGGCCTCCAGTCGTCCGGCCGGGGCAATGATCTCGCGCGCCCCCCAGTAGATGGCCCGAGCCGGGGCGGGATAGTCGCGGATCGCGGACAAGGGGACGCTCTCCCCTCCGCCGCCAGCGCGCAGGACCTTCATTTCCTTGACCGCGACGAAAGCCGACAACGGGTCGTAGCCGAAGGTCAGCGACTGCAGTTCCTTGGCCCCCTCGGCGTCCAGCACCTTGTAGAGGACCTCCTTGTCGACGTGGCTCAGGCCCGAATCCTCGACGCGCACCGCGGTGCGGTCGAAAACCACCAGGTAGTGAGCCCCGGGGAATTCCTTGGCCGTGCCGGCACCGGCCAGCTGCTGGTGCAGGTCATCCTGGGCCGGAGCGGAGAGGGAAGCCAGGATGAGGCCAACGAGAAGAAAAATCTTTTTTTTCATGGGTGACACCTATTTTTTTTCCGCTTTTTCGGCCTTGGGCTCCGCCTCTTCTACCGGCATGGCAAAGAAGGCGTCTGCGAGCTCGGGATTGATCTCGATGGCCTCGATGGTCATCTGCATCTGCGTCTGGCCGTTCATCTTGTTCTCAATGGCGAAGGGCATCATGTGCCCATCGACCGGCTTGTAGTCGCCATAGAGCACCTCGACCAATGACTCGCTCTCCCCTGCTTTCACAACCAGCGTGGACTTGATGTCGATGCCGCTCGTGGCGTCGAGGAAGTAATGGATCTCCCTGCCGTCGGCCTTGGTCAGCTTCAGCTTGAACACCGGGGTGCCCGCCATATCTTCCCTGCCCAGCAGCTCCAGCTTGTGGCCCTTCTCCCTGAAGACCACCAGCGGGTTCTCGAAGTCGGCCTGGTCTGCGAACAGCTTGCCTTGCTCCTGGGGCATCGCCTGCGCCTTTTCGGACAGGAAGGGCATGATCCACCACGCGGTGGCGCCGTCGAACGCCTGAACGATCTTCTGGCCCTGGAAGATCGATTCCACGCGCATCTGGCTGGGGCTCTTCTGCCACAGGGCCATGGGCATCTCCAGGCCCTGGGCCGGGATGACGATCTTGCCCGTCATCTTCCATGACTTCAGGGACTTCAGCCTGTCCAGCCCGCCGTGGGCCTTGTAGTTCATGGCCAGCACCTCGTCCAGGGTCTGCGCGCAAAGCGGCGCCCCCAAGGCCAGGAGCGTTACCGTCACCAAGAAGAATTTTTTCATGTGATTCCACCTCGCAGAGTTCATTCTAGCACAAAGCATTGTAAATACGTTATACGAAGAAAGCGGCGTGAAGTTCGCCCAAAAAATGAATCAAACTTCAGTGAAAAGTGAAAAAGCAACCTCAATAAAACAAGCTGTTGGAGACGTGTTCTACCTTTTCACTTTTTACTTTTTACTTTTCACTATTCAAAAAGACCAGGAATGCCGCATGGTTGCCTTTCCCCCATCACTTGATTTGTTTTCCCTGCTGCTTTACAATTGAAAATCGTGTCCCGGATCAACGGATCCCCGGGGAGGAAAATGGCGGACCGCAAAAAAGAACTGCTGCTCGCGGCCAGGAAAGCGCAGGAAAAGGCCTATGCCCCGTACTCCAATTTCCACGTGGGGGCGGCCGTGCGCGGCGGCGACAACAGGATCTACTCAGGCTGCAACGTGGAGAACGCCTCCTACGGCCTGACCTGCTGCGCCGAGCGCAACGCCATTTTCGCCATGATCGCCGCCGGTGAACAGCGGATCCGCGAGGTCCTGGTCATCGGCGACAGCAGCGAGTTCCTGCCGCCCTGCGGCGCCTGCCGCCAGGTGATCGCCGAGTTCGCCGCGCGAGGGACGAAGGTCCACATGTGCAACGGCAAGGGCGAGTGCCGCACCGCCACCGTCCGCGAGCTGCTGCCCTTCCGCTTTCAGCTGAGCAAGGACGAGACATGATCCACCTGGACAGGGAAACGCTGGTCAAGATGATCGACCACACCGAGCTGAGCTCCCACTCGGGCGAAAAGAAAATCGCCAATCTCTGCAGCGAGGCGCGCAGCTTCGGCTTCTATACCGTCTGCATCAATGGCGGCTATACGCGTTACGCCTCGGAGAAGCTGCAGGGCAGCGGCGTGCTGGTCTGCGCCGTGGTCGGCTTTCCGCTGGGAGCCGGCACCCGCAGCGCCAAGGCGTACGAAGCCAGGGAAGCCGTGGCCAACGGCGCCGCCGAGATCGACATGGTGCTCAACGTCGGCGCCCTGCGCGACGGGAAGCTCGACGCGGTGCGCGACGACATCCGCGCCGTGGTGGAAGCCAGCGGGCCGGCGCTGGTCAAGGTGATCCTCGAGACCTGCTTCCTGACCGACGAGGAGATCGTCGTTGGCTGCGAGCTCTCGGTCGCGGCCGGGGCCAAATTCGTGAAGACGTCGACCGGCTTCGGCGCCTTTGGGGCGTTTCCGGCCCATGTGCGCCTGATGCGCCAGACGGTGGGCCCGGAGATCGGGGTCAAGGCCTCGGGCGGCATCCGCAACTTCAAGGACGCCTGGCGGCTGATCCAGGCCGGCGCCTCGCGCCTGGGGGTGAGCGCCTCGGTGGCCATCGTCGAGGGGCTGTCATTGTACAAATTCGCGCCGGCGGCCTGGCTGGAGGAGGAGATCCCCTGCCATTTCTGCCCGTCGCGCTTCGCCAACCTAGACAAGCAGCCCAAGGCGGTCTACGCCTACTACAAGAAGAAATGCCTGGCCTGCCCGCACCTGGAGACATTCAATAAATTCTACGAGTAGAGGAGAACCGATGAACGGCTGGATGGGCAGGATCGTCATGGTGGATTTGGGCGGCCACAGCCAGAAGGAGATCCCCGTCGACGGCGAGACGCGGCGCCGCTTCCTCGGCGGCCGCGGCCTGGGAACCAAGCTGTACAGCGACCTGTGCCCGGTCCCGATCGATCCCTTTGCCGCCGCGAACGCCCTGCTCTTCATGACCGGGCCGCTGACCGGCACGGTCATGACCTCGGGGCGCTATGAGGTCGTGTCGCGCTCGCCGCTGACCGGGACCATCTGCGACTCCAGCTCGGGAGGCAGCTTCGGCGCCGCGCTCAAGGGTGCCGGCCTCGACGGCCTGGTGGTCACCGGCAGGGCCGAGCGCCCGGTCTACCTCTATGTCCACGACGGCATCGTCGAGGTGCGCGACGCCTCCGCCATATGGGGCCTGGATACGCAGAAGACCCAGAAGGCGGTCCAGGAGCTGACCTCAGCCAAGGCCTCGGTGGCCTGCATCGGTCCGG
>JALOLA010000084.1 GCA_025456205.1 Acidobacteriota bacterium
GGCGTCATCCAGCACGAGATGGACGACCAGCAGCGCAAGCAGGCCTACGCCTGCGACGTGACCTACGGCACCAACAACGAGTTCGGCTTCGACTACCTGCGCGACAACATGAAATTCGATGTGCAGAGCCTGAGCCAGCGCGAGTTCAACTACGCCATCGTCGACGAGGTGGACTCCATCCTCATCGACGAGGCGCGCACGCCGCTGATCATCTCCGGGCCCACCGAGGGGGCTTCATCCTTCTTCTACCGCGTCAACGAGTTCGTGGCCCGCGTCGCGCGCAGCAAGGAGTTCTACGACCACGACGAGAAGACGAAGACGGTGGTGCTGACCGAGCGCGGCATCAGCGAGGCGGAAAAATTCTTCCGTGTCGACAACCTCTACGACCTGCCCAACATGGACCTGCTGCACCAGATCTACCAGTCGCTCAAGGCCCATCTGATCTTTCACCGCGACGTGGACTACCTGGTCAAGGATGAGCAGGTGCTGATCGTGGACGAGTTCACCGGGCGCATCATGCCCGGCCGCCGCTACTCCGACGGCCTGCACCAGGCGCTGGAGGCAAAGGAGAACGTCAAGATCGAGCAGGAATACCAGACGCTGGCCACCATCACCTTCCAGAACTACTTCCGCATGTACAAGAAGCTGGCCGGCATGACCGGCACGGCCATGACCGAGGCCGCCGAGTTCGCCCATATCTACAAGCTCGACGTCACCGAGATCCCCACCAACCGCAAGCTGATCCGCACCGAGTTTTCCGACATGATCTACGGCAGCAAGGAAGAAAAATGGGACGCCGTGGTCGAGGAGATCAAGGCGCTCAACGGCAAGGGACAGCCGGTGCTGGTGGGCACGATCTCCATCGAGAACTCCGAGCTGCTCAGCCGGCGCCTGCATCGCGACAAGGTCCGCCACGTGGTGCTCAACGCCAAGTACCACGAATCGGAGGCCGAGATCGTCGCCCAGGCCGGGCGGCTCGGCTCGGTGACCATCGCCACCAACATGGCCGGCCGCGGCACCGACATCCTGCTGGGCGGCAACCCGGACGCGCTGCTGCGCGACGAGTTGAAGAAGAAGGGCTTCACCCCGGAAACGGCGCCGGCGGTCATTTTGGAGAAGGTCCGCGCCGAGATCGTCGCCGCGGTGGCCAGCGAGCATGACGAAGTGATCGCGCGCGGCGGCCTGCATATCCTGGGCACGGAGCGCCACGAGGCGCGGCGCATCGACAACCAGCTGCGCGGCCGTTCCGGGCGCCAGGGCGACCCCGGCTCATCGCGCTTCTACATCTCCCTGCAGGACGACCTGATGAAGATCCTGGGCTCGGACCGCGTGCGCGGCATGCTGGTGCGCGCCGGCATGAACAACGGCGTGCCGCTGGAGAACCGCCTGGTCTCCCGCGCCATCGAGAACGCCCAGAAGCAGATCGAGGGGCAGAATTTCTCCATCCGCAAGCACCTGCTCGAGTACGACGACGTGATGAACAAGCAGCGCCAGCACATCTACACGCTGCGCCGCGACATCCTCTTCGGCAAGGACTTCAGCGAGTACATCCAGGAGCTGATCGGCGACCTCTACGAGGAGGTCTTCTCCTTCTACATCGACGAGAACAAGGATCCCGAGCACTGGGACATCGAAGCCTTCCAGAAGGAGATCCTGCTGCAGTACGGCCTCGACCTGCGCCGGGAGAGCGTCGAGGCCCTGCGCGACACGCCGCCGCTGCTGCTGAAGGAGAACGTCCTCGAGCGCATCCGCTCCATCTACCGGGAAAAGGAAGCTCTCGTCGGCGCCGCGCAGATGCGCGAGCTGGAAAGGATGATCCTGCTCCAGGTCATCGATTCGCAGTGGAAGGACCACCTGCTCAACGTCGACCACCTCAAGGAGGGGATCGGCCTGCGCGGCTATGCCCAGAAGGACCCGCTCATCGAGTACAAGAAGGAGAGCTACCGCATGTACGAGGCGCTCCTGAACCGCATCGACGAGGAGGTGCTGCGCTTCCTCTTCCTGTTCCGGCCGGTGAGCGACGAGGAGATCGAGGACTGGCGCCGCAAAAAGAAGCCCGCCCGCTCGGCCCCGGCCTTCAAGATGCCCGGCGGCAAGCATAAAAAAAGAAAATGAAGACAAGCGAAAAGATACTTCCCGATCACGGGCTGACCTACGACGACGTGCTGCTGGTACCGGGCCGCTCCGAGGTCCTGCCCAGCCAGGCCGACACCTCGACCCCGTTCTCCCGCCGCATCCGCCTGAGCATGCCGCTGGTGGCGGCGGCGATGGACACCGTCTCCGAGTCGCGCATGGCCATCGCCATGGCCCAGCTCGGCGGCCTGGCCATCATCCACAAAAACCTCTCCATCGCCGACCAGGCCGGCGAGGTCCTGCGGGTCAAGCGCTCGGAGTCGGGCATGATCGTCAACCCGATCACCCTGCGCCCCGACAACACCATCCAGGAAGCCCTGCAGCTGGTGCGCGAGAAAGGCATTTCCGGTTTGCCCATCGTCGACGGCGACGGCCGGCTGGTCGGCATCCTGACCAACCGCGACCTGCGCTTCGCCGGCAGTCCCGGCGAGCGCATTTCCACGATCATGAAGGCCAAGGGGCTGATCACCGCCGGCGAGGACATCACCATGGCCGAGGCCAAGAAGCTCCTGCATATCAACCGCATCGAGAAGCTGCCGGTCGTGGACAAGAACAACTTCCTCAAGGGGCTGATCACGTTCAAGGACATCGTCAAGACCGAGAGGTTCCCCGCCGCCTGCAAGGACGCCAACGGCCAGCTGCGGGTCGGGGCCGCGGTGGGGACGGCCGCCGATACGCTGGAGCGCGTGCAGGCCCTCGTCGCCGCCAAGGTCGACGCCATCGTCATCGACACATCGCATGCCCATTCGCGCAAGGTGATGCAGACCATCGAGAAGGTGCGCGCCGCCGCCGGCGCCATCGACCTGGTCGTGGGCAACATCGCCACCGCCGCCGCGGCCCGCGACCTGCTGGCCCTCGGCGTCGACGGGCTGAAGGTCGGCATCGGCCCCGGCTCGATCTGCACCACCCGCGTGGTGACCGGGGCCGGCGTCCCCCAGGTCACCGCCGTCATGGAGGTGGCCCGCGAGGTCGCCGGCCGCGTGCCGGTCATCGCCGACGGCGGCATCAAGTTCTCCGGCGACATCACCAAGGCCCTGGCCGCCGGCGCCCACGCCGTGATGATCGGCTCCATGCTGGCCGGCACCGATGAAAGCCCGGGCGAGATGGTGATCTACCAGGGGCGATCCTACAAGAAATATCGCGGCATGGGCTCCATCGCCGCCCTGAAAGCCGGCAGCCGCGACCGTTATTTCCAGGAAGACGAGTTCTCGGAGGCAAAACTGGTCCCGGAGGGGATCGAGGGCCGCGTGCCCTACCGCGGCTCGGTAATGAACCTGATCCCCCTGCTGATCGGCGGCGTCCGCGCCGGCATGGGCCTGACCGGCTGCCGCAATATCGGCGAGTTGCACGAGAAGGCACGCTTCATCCGCATCACTTTCGCCGGCCTGAAGGAGAGCCACGTCCACGACGTGATCATCACCGAGGAATCGCCAAACTACAGGATGGATTGAGGAGAAGCATGAAAAAAAGAACGATCCTGGCGCTCATGGTTCTTTTGTGCGCGTCCCTGCCCGCCGCCGACCACGTCTTCCGCTTCGGGACCGGGGTGCGCTTCAGTTCCTTTGGCTTTCCCAACGCCCTGCTCGACCTGGCCCTGTACGAGCATCCGGGCATGACGGGAACGGCCATGGCGTTCGAGTTCCACTCCTATGGCGAGAAAGGCCCCAAATCGACCTTCAGCGGCATTTACTGCCTGGAGTACAGCCGCATGAAAGGAGAGGGACACTGGCGGGTGGAGAACTACGACAACCGCGTGTTCGGAGCCGGCGATGTCACCCAGGTCAACCTCACCGCCACCATCCTGATGCATATCTTCCCCAGTTCCCCCATTCACCCCTATATCGGCGGCGGCATCGGCATCGGCCGCATGAACATCTGGGCCGAAGGCTCATACCAGGACGAGCTCGGTACCACCATCCGCGACACCTACCAGAAAAAGACCTTCGTGCCGGTGGGCCATCTCCCGGTCGGCGTCATGGGCAGCATCCGCGACAAGATCATGATCCGGGCCGAGGCCGGCTTCAAGAACGGCTTCTATTTCGGCGGCAGCGTCGTGGTCAATTTCTAGGAGCGGAGGCGAGAACCGGAGCATGGCCGACAACAGGATCCCCGACAAGCTGACCTTCAAGCGCAAGGAGGTCATGCAGCTGGCCAAGCTGGACGGCCGCGTCCTCGACTACTGGGAGAAGGAGTTCTGCGCCTTCGCCCCGGTGGTCAACCAGAGCGGGGAGAAGTTCTACAGCCGCCGCGATGTCGAGGTCATTTTAGCCGTCAAGCAATGGCTGATCAGCGAAAAGCGCGACAAAAGCCTGATCCGGGACCTGCTGCTGCAGCATTTCGGCGATCTGGCCGGCAGCCAGCCCCAGGCCCCGGCGGAGCCGGTCAACCCGGATAAGTTGCAAAAGATCCGCCGCGGCCTGAAGGAAATATTGACTTTACTCGCCAAAGATGATAAAAACTGAGTGGATCGGGGCGTAGCGCAGCCTGGTTAGCGTACACGCTTGGGGTGCGTGTGGTCGGTGGTTCGAATCCACTCGCCCCGATTTTTTCTTTTCCCGGCTCAAATGAAAACAATACTAATTACCAATGACGATGGTTTCTACTCCCAGGGCCTGACCGCCCTGAAGGCCGAGCTGGAGAAGCGGCATCGCGTCTGGGTGGTGGCCCCCGACCGCGAGAAGAGCGCCATCAGCATGGCCCTGACCCTCAACCATCCCCTGCGCATCAACCGCGTCGAGGAGAACGTGTTCGCCGTCAACGGCACCACCTCGGACTGCGTGAACATCGCCCTGCAGAAGGTCCTGCCGGCCGCCCCCGATTTCGTCGTCTCGGGCATGAACCTCGGCGAGAACCTCTCCGAGGACGTGTTCTTCTCCGGGACCGTGGGCGGCGCTTTTTCCGGGCACCTGTATGGCATCCCGGCGCTGGCCGTTTCCCTGATCGCCGGTTTGGGCCAGTACCAGCGGCAGGAATACGATTTCGCCGCCGGGGCGCGCATCGCCGCGCGCGTGCTGGAAAAGCTGATGGCCAGCCGGCGCGAGCGGGTCATCTACAACCTGAACATCCCTTTTCCCAACAACGGCGAGATCGCCGTGACCGCCCTGGGCAGCAAGCACTACACCCCGGACATCATCGAGCGCGTGGATCCCCGCGGCCGCAAGTATTACTGGATCGGGACGGGGACGCCCAGTTACGACTGCTGTGAAGGCAGCGATATCTGGGCGGTGCAGAACGGCTTTGTTTCGCTGAGCGTCATCAAGTACGATCTGAATTCAAGGGAAGAAATGGAGCGCCTGGCCGGTTCATTCAACGGCTTCCGGCCCTGATCGTTCCCCGGTCGCCGTCGCGCCGGCAGGCGGCCCCGATCACTCGGCCAGGATCTTCTGCGCTTCCTCCAGCAGGTCCTGGGGCACAAGAATGCGCACCTTGCCCAGCCCGTCCATGGTGATGCCGAAAATTCGGCCCGCGGCCTCATACTGCAGGAGCACAGGGATATCGAAGCTTTCCAGCTTGGACTTGATGATCTCGGCCTCCATGCTGCCCTCGACCGCCATGAGCTCCTTCAGCTTGACGTCGTTCATCCCGATCTCCGGGTCGCCGGTGGCCCCGCCGCCTATTTCAGTTTCTCCCGGAAATAGATGAAGAAGATCTGCGTGCCCAGCTCGCGGTTGTCCTTGCTGTTGGGGAAGACCTTTTCCGGGGAGAAGACCTTGTCGCATTCGAAGCGCAGGGAAAACTCGTCGCCGGCGCCCATCATCTCCGGGGTCACCGTGTATTCCCGCGAATAATTGTCCTCCGCGGGGATGAACTCGTCGAGCGGCGTTTCATTGATCTTGAAGGTCAGCTTCTGGTCCTGGAAGACGGTCTTGTTGACGCCGCCCTTGATGATCAGGGTGCATTCCTTCTTGGGGTTCTCGATGATGCATACCGATCTGGCGGTGGTCCAGCGCCAACTCTTGCCAAATGGGTCCTTGGCGTTGACGTCGGTCTCGATCTCGTTCCAGCCCTCGTCATAGACGATCTCCGGGGCGTTGATGGAGGCGGGCTGGATGTTGATCTTTTTTTCGAACAGGACGATCGGCTCCTCCTGGGTCTTGGGGTTATACAGGCCGATGGTCAGCTTCATCTCCTCGTAGCCCTCGAAGTCAACGTCGAACTCGTTCAGGAACTGGGGGATGAACACGACCCGGGAATAGCGGATGCGGTCGCTGGCGGTCCAGCCCCCGGTGTTCTTGACGGGCAGGTGGTCGTCCTGCAGGAGCATCTCCTTGCTGTTCAGCCGCCAGAAATGGACAAAAACCGAGTAATCCGTCGCCAGCTTCTTGAAAGCGGCGTCCGTCTTGAACTCATAGTCCATCTTGAAAAAGAGGGAATCGGTGACGGTCTCCGGAGCCAGCGTCATGGCCAGGTCGATCCCCATGCGGTCGGTCTTCTTGCCGCAGAAGGAAGTCGCCAGGATTATCAACAACAGGATGAACAGTGATTTCAGCTTCATGATACCTCCTGAAGGGACATTAGGGACATTAGAATTTAGCATATTCCCCGCAAGATTGCAAATGACGCGGAGCCGGAAAAAACGCGGGCGGCCGCCGGCGCCGCCCCTTGCTTCGAGGAGAGATGGAAGAAAAACGGGTTACTTTTTGTTCTTGCCGACGTCTTCGAACTCGGCGTCGATGACCTCGCCCTCGCTGGCGGCGGCGTCCCCCGCGGGCGCCTTGTCGCCCTCCGGGCCGGGCTGGGGCCCCTTCTGGGCGCCGGCCGTCTTGTACATCTCGGTCGAGAGCTTGCTGGACAATTTGTTGATGTTCTCGATCTCGTCGAGGATCTTCTGGTTGTCGCCCTTCTCCACGGCTTCCTTGGCGCGCTTGACCGCCGCTTCGACCTCGCCCACCATGTCGGCGGGGACCTTGTCCTTGTTCTCCTTCACGACCTTCTCCAGGGCATAGGAAAGCTGGTCGAGCTTGTTGCGGTTCTCGATGGCGTCCTTGTTGCGCTTGTCCTCCTCGTGGAATTTCTCGGCGTCCTTGACCATCTTCTCGATCTCCTTCTCATTCAGGCCGCTCGAGGAGGTGATGGTGATGGCCTGCTGCTTGGAGGTGGCCAGGTCCTTTGCCGAGACGTTGAGGATGCCGTTGGCATCGATGTCGAAGGTGACCTCGACCTGGGGGACGCCGCGGGGCGCCGGCGGCAGTCCGGTCAGGTGGAACTTG
>JALOLA010000085.1 GCA_025456205.1 Acidobacteriota bacterium
ACCAGCACGTTGACGTTCCTGCCGGTGGCCAGCACGTGGTCGAGGCCGCCGTAGCCGATGTCGTAGGCCCAGCCGTCGCCGCCGATGCACCACACCGACTTGTCAACGAGGTAATCCTGGAGCTCGATGAGCTTGCGCAGGTCGGCCTTCCTTTCCTCGGGAGCGATCTTCAGCACCGCCGGCAGAAGTCCGCGGACCACCTGCGCCGCAGACTGGGCCTCATCGCCGGTATTGGCCCAGAGCTCGAGGCTCTTCTTCAGCGCCGCCTCGAGCTTCTTGTCCGTGCCTCCCGCCAGCAGGCGGTCGATGGCGGCGCGCAGCAGCTTGCGGTTGGCGTCGACGGCCAGGCGCATGCCAAGGCCGTACTCGGCGTTGTCCTCGAACAGCGAGTTGGCCCAGGCCGGGCCGCGGCCGTCCTTGCCCACGCAATAGGGCGTGGTGGGGAAGGTGCCGCTGTAGATGGAGGAGCAGCCGGTGGCGTTGGCCACGAGCATGCGCTCGCCGAAGAGCTGGGAGACCAGCTTGACGTAGGGGGTTTCGCCGCAGCCGGCGCAGGCGCCGGAGAACTCGAACAGCGGCTTGCGGAACTGCACGCCCTTGAACTGGGAGAGCGTGGTCCCGTCCATGATGTTGTCGGGCAGGTCGTCGAAGAACGCGGCGTTCTCGTTCTCGCCCGCCTTGCGCTCGTCCTCGATGGCACTGAACTCCAGGGCCTTGGTCTTGGCCGGACAGACGTGGACGCAGTTGCCGCAGCCGGTGCAGTCCTCGATGTAGACCTGCACTTTGTATTCCAGCTTCTTCTCGTTCTTGGTGTTCGATTTGACCGTCGTGAAGGTCGCCGGCCTGCCGGCGAGCTGCGCCGGCTCGATCTGCTTGGCGCGGATGGCGGCGTGCGGGCACACCAGCGAGCACTGGTTGCACTGGATGCAGTTGGCGCTGATCCAGCGCGGCACCTGCGGCGCGATACCGCGCTTCTCCAGCTTGGCGGTGGCGGTGGGCGCCTTGCCGTCCAGGGGCATCCAGGAAACCGGGATGCTGTCGCCCTGCAGATGCATCATGCGGTCGACGACGGTGCGCGCGAACTCCGAGGCGCTGCCGGGGATCAGCTGGGGCACCGGCGCGGAATTCTTGATATCCTTCACGGCCGCCGGGACCTGGATCTGCTGCAGGGCGGCGCTGGTGCGGTCGACGGCGTCCCAGTTCATCTTGACGATCTTCTCGCCCTTCTTTTCGTAGGTTTTCTTGATCGAATCCTTGATCAGCTGGATGGCCTCGTCGCCGGGCAGCACGCCGGAGATCTTGAAAAAAGCGACCTGCATGACGGTGTTGATGCGCTTGCCGAGGCCGACGGCGTCGGAGATCTTCAGGGCGTCGATGTTGTAGAACTTCACCTTCCTGGTGATGATGGTCTCCTGCATTTCGCGGGTCAGGTGCTCGAACACCACGTCGTTGCTCCACTCGGAGTTGAGCAGGAAGGTGCCGCCCTCCTTGATGCCCTTCAGCACGTCGTAGCGGCCGATGTAGGCCGGGTTGTGCAGGGCGATGAAGTCGGCCGAGGTCGACAGGTAGGGGGCGCGGATGGGGCTCTTGCCGAAGCGCAGGTAGGAGATGGTGATGCCGCCCGACTTCTTCGAGTCGTAGGAGAAGTAGCCCTGCGCATACATGTCGGTGTGGTCGCCGATGATCTTGATGGAGTTCTTGTTGGCGCCGACGGTGCCGTCGGAGCCCAGGCCCCAGAAGATGCAGCTGATGGTGTCGCTCTTCTCGACGGACAGCCCCTCGGCCACCGGGATGGAGCGCTTGGAAACGTCGTCGTTGATGCCCACGGTAAAATCGTGGAAGCAGGCGCCGGCGAGGTGGTCGAAGACCGCCTGGACCATGGCCGGGGTGAATTCCTTGGAGCTGAGGCCGTAGCGGCCGCCGATGATGGTCAGGCCGCGATTGGCCAGGGCGGTGGCCACGTCCATGTACAGGGGCTCGCCCAGGGCGCCGGGCTCCTTGGTGCGGTCGAGGACGGCGATCTTCTTCACCGACTTGGGCAGGGCGTTCACCAGCCCTTCCAGGGAGAAGGGCCGGTAGAGGCGGACCTTGATCAAACCGAGCTTGGCCCCTTTCCGGTTCAGGTATTCCACGGTCTCCTCGATGGTCTCGCAGGCCGAGCCCATGGCGACGACGATCTGCTCGGCCTCGGGATGGCCGACGTAGTCGAAGAGGCGGTAGGCGCGGCCGGTCTTCGCGGCCACCAGGTCCAGGTACTTCTGCACCATGGCCGGGAGCTTCTCGTAATACAGGTTGACGGTCTCGCGGCCCTGGAAATAGACGTCGGGGGTCTGCTGCCCCACCTTGAGCACCGGGCGGTCGGGGGTCAGGGCGCGGCGGCGGAAGTCCTCCACGTGCTTCATGTCCAGCAGCGAGGCCATGGTCTCGTAGTCGATCATCTCCACCTTCTGGATCTCGTGCGAGGTGCGGAAGCCGTCGAAAAAGTTGAGGAACGGCACCTTGCTCTCCAGGGTGGCCAGGTGCGAGGCCACGGCCAGGTCCATGGTCTCCTGCACCGAGGCGGCGGCGACCAGGGCGAAGCCGGTGTTGCGCACCGACATGACGTCGGAATGGTCGCCGAAGATGGAGAGCGACTGGCAGGCCAGCGAGCGGGCCGAGACGTGGAACACGGTGGGCAGCATTTCGCCGGCGATCTTGTGCATGTTGGGGATCATGAGCAGCAGCCCCTGCGACGCGGTGAAGGTCGTGGTCAGCGAACCGGCCGAGAGCGTGCCATGCACGGTACCGGCGGCGCCGCCTTCCGACTGCATCTCAATGACCTCCACTTCCTGGCCAAAAATGTTCTTGCGTCCTTCCGCCGACCAGGAATCGGCCAGTTCGCCCATGTTGGACGAGGGGGTGATGGGGTAGATGGCCGCCACGTCGCTGAAGGCATAGGCCACGTGGGCCGCGGCGGTATTGCCGTCGATGGTCGCTTTCTGGATGCTCATGCTGTGTTCTCCTTGGTTTTCGGCGGAAAGCCGGGAAGAAAGAGCGCCGTGGACGCCGGGTCTCCTGCGGCCCTTCCGGGATTGAGTAAAAAAAATGGTAACACAATATCGGCTGGCCTGTCAAATAGGGATTGGCCAGAAAAAGTTTCGGGGCCGCCCTTGGGCCGAAGATCAGCGGCTCAGCGCAAGCGGTCGTTCAGCGCATGGCCATCGGGCCGGGGATCGTCATATAGCCGGCCCGGCAGGTCCGGCGCATCTGCCGCGCCCGAGCCGCTCACCAGATGCAGTACGGGAAAACGGCGCTGACGGCCCCGCCATAGCCGTAGACTCGCACCTCGTATCTTCCCGTATGCACGGTCACAGGCAGGTGGAAAAAGAATTTTCCCGTATTGGGCATATTGCTCCCGACCGTGATCACTTCGTTGCAGGGCACGTAGGGCTCCTGGTCCCAGCTCTCGATGCAGGTAAGGGTGATCTTCTCCATGTTCGGGTAGGAGTAATCGGCGGTCGTCCAAAGGATCCCGTAGGTGTTCTGGGCGCCGCGATACCAGCATTGGCCTTCCGCTTTCGGCGGATCGACCTCATAGATCGTGATGACAGCCTTTTTTTTGCAGACAAGGCTGGCCAGCAATTCATTGTTGGCCTCGTTTGCTTCCTTCAGCGCATTGACGGGGTCAACGACCACCCGCACCGATTTTATAGAGGGCGCGATGCCGAAATGGAGCGGAACCATGGCCGGCCATGTGAAGGTGGCGGTGCCGCCGGGCGCCTTCAGCCCACCCTGGGAATCGAATTCGCCGAGTTTGACAGTGCTCTTGAGCTCGGTGCCCTGAAAAACCTGGATGATCACCCCGGCCGCCTTGCTGTAAGCAGAATCCGGGACGCCCATGGCGCCAACGTTGGCAATGGTGACCTTCAACCGGCATTTCTCCGTTAACTCCACTTTCACGACCTTCAGGTCCGGCAGCTTCATGCCGCGCAAAGACTGGGTCAGCCCGGGCTTTTCCAGAATCTGCCTGTCGGCCATTGCTGGTTTTGCCAGCGCAAAAAAAAGCAAGGCGACGAAGAACATCGCTGCAACCGGCCTCATCCGTTCTTGAACACTTCTTTTTTTCACGATTCCCTCCCTGGGAGCTATAATATTCAAAGGTTAAATGAAACTTTCCAGGAAAAATCTCAAGTGGAATGGCCGCACTGCCGGGCCATGTTCAAACAATATCTCGGCCCGCTAAAAAGGAGGAGCAGGCAGACCGCGCATGCCGCCGGCGAACCTAGGCGGCAGTTTTTTTATCCTTCTTCCCCTCGAACAGCGAATAGACCACCGGGACGACCAGCAGGGTGATCACGGAGGCGCTCAGCAGCCCGCCGACCACGGCGCGGGCCAGCGGCGCCTGCGCTTCGCTGCCCTCACCCAGCGCCAGGGCCAGGGGGACCATGGCCAGGATGGTCGTCATGGCGGTCATCAGGATGGGCCGCAGCCGTCGCCGCCCCGCCTCCTCGATGGCCTCGCGCACGCCCATCTTGTCGCGGCGGCGCAGCAGGTTGGTGTGGTCCACGAGCAGGATGGCATTGTTGACCACGATGCCGCCCAGCATGATGCAGCCGATATAGGACTGCATGTTGAAGGTGGTGCCGGTGACCAGCAGCATCCAGATGACGCCGATGGCCGCCAGCGGCACTGAGAACATGACGATGAACGGGTCGCGCACCGACTCGAACTGCATGGCCATGACCATGTAGACCAGCATCAGGGAGAGGATGATGCTGAGCAGCAGCTCGCGAAAGGCCTTCTGCTGCTCCTCGAAGTCGCCGGTGAAGGTGACCTCGAAATCGCGGGGGATGGGCACGCGGCGGATGCCGGCACGGATGTCGGCCAGGACGGCGCTCAGGTCGCGGTCCTCGATCTCGGCCGAGATGGTGAGCACGCGTTCGCGGTCCCGCCTCTCGATGCGCTGCGGGCCGCTGCGCGCCCTGACGTCGACGACGTTGCGCAGGCTGACCGCCCTGCCGTCGCTGTTGGTCAGCGTCAGGTTCAGCACGTCGTCCATGGACATTCTTTCGGCGTCCTTGACCTTGACCAGGATGCGGAACTCGTCGCCGCCCTCGCGGTAGGTGCTGGCCTGGGTGCCGGAGAGCACCGTCTCCAGGGTGCCGCCGATCTGGCTCACCGAGAGTTTCATGTCGGCCGCCGCCTTGCGGTCGATGACCAGCAGTTCCTCGGGCTTGCCCATGTCGCGGCTGAGGCGGATGTCGGAAACGCCGCGCACGCCCTCGATGACCGCTTTCACCTGCTGGGCCAATGCCTCGCTCTTCTCCAGGTCGAAGCCGCGGATCTCCACCTGGACGCTTTCCTGGTCGCCGCCGCCGCGCATGAACATGATCCCGCCGCTGGCGCGGGTACGGATGATGGTCCCGGGAATGCCCTGCAGGCTGCGGCGCAGAGAGGCGGCGATCTCCTCGTTCGAGCGCGAGCGCCCGGCCTTGGGCACCAGCTTGATGGTGAGGTCGCCGGTGTGCGAGCCCGAGCGCCAGCCGCCGCCGCCGATGCTCTCTTCGATCGAGGTCATCTCCGGCACGGCGCGGCGCACGATGGCGGCGATGGTCTTGAACTGCTCGTCGATGACCGCCAGGCGCGTGCCGACCTCCATCTCCACGCTCACGCGCACCTCGCCCTCGTCGGTGGTCGGCATGAACTCGCTGCCCACCAGCCGCACCAGGAAAATGCTGGCGATCAGCAGCAGGGCCACGGAGCCCAGCACCTTGACCCGGTGGTCCAGCGCGTTGTGCAGCAATTTCCGGTACTTCAGCTCCAGGACGGCGAGTCCGCGCTGGATGGCGGCCACCGCCCGCACCTTCCATTGCTCCAGCCTCGAGTTCGACGCTTGGCGGTGGGTCAGGAAGCGGCTGGCGAGCATGGGCACCATGGTCAGGGCGACGAACAATGAACAGACCAGGGCGAAGCTGATCACGAAGGCCAGCTGCTTGAACATGATGCCGGCGATGCCGCGCACGAAGACCATGGGCAGGAAGACGACGATGGTGGTCAGGGTGCTGGCGATGACGGCGGCGGCGACCTCGCGGGTGCCGTCCAGGGCGGCCTGCCTGGGCGAAGCCCCGCCTTCCTTCAGGCGCACGATGTTCTCCAGCACCACGATCGAGTTGTCCACCAGCATGCCGATGCCCAGCGCCAGGCCGCCCAGGGACATGATGTTCAGGGTGAAGCCGCCGAAATAGATCAGGCCGAAAGTGGCCACGATCGAGATGGGGATGGAGATGGCGATGACCAGGGTGCTGCGCACGCTGCCCAGGAAAAGGAGCAGGACGAGGACGGCCAGCAGGCCGCCGTAGACGGCGGTGGAGCTGACGTTGGCGATGGCGTTCTTGATGTACTGCGAACTGTCGCGCACCGGTATGAGCTGGATCTGCGGCCGGTCCTCCTGGATGCGCGCGATCTCCTTGAACACGCCATCGGCCACCTCGACGGTGTTGGTCCCCGACTGCTTGTAGACGGCGATGCGCGTTCCGGGCACGCCGTTGATGCGCACGACGCGCGTGATCTTGCGGTGGGTATCGGCGATCTCGGCGATCTCCTGCAGGCGGATGGGGACGCCGTCGCGCACGGCCACGACCGTCTCGCGGATCTCCTTCATGCCGGTGAAGACGCCGGGGATGCGGATCAGGATCTCGTAGTTGCCGCGCTCGATGACGCCGGCCGGCAGGTCGACATTGCCCTCGCGGATGCCGGCGATGATCCGGTCGAGCGGCAGGCCCAGCGCCTTGACCTTGTCGGCGTCGAGGTTGACCTGGATCTCGCGCTCGTGCCCGCCCCAGATGTCGACCGAGGCCACGCCGGGGACGCGCTCCAGGCGGTAGGCGATCTGCTCGTCGATGATGCGCCGCGTCTGGATGGGGTCGAGGTTGCTCAGGGCGCCGACGATCAGGATCGGCATCATGGCCGGGTCGAACTTGCGCAGCATGGGGCGGTCGACGTCGTCAGGCAGGCGCGGGATCACCCGGTCCAGCCGCTCGCGAATATCGTCGGCGGCGGCATCCAGGTCGGTTCCCCAGTCGAACAGCACGCGCACGCTGCTGCTGCCTTCGGAGGAGACGGAGAAGACCTCCTCAACGCCGGGCACGGCGCTCATGGCTTCCTCGATGGGCCGGGTAATGAGCTGCTCGATCTCCTCGGGGCCGGTGTTTTCATAGCTGGTCATGATCGCCAGGGTGGGAAAAACGATCTCGGGCATCAGGTCGATCGGCAGGCGGCTGAGCGAGACCAGGCCCACGGTGACAATGGCCAGGACGAGCATCACCGTGAAGACCGGGCGGTGG
>JALOLA010000086.1 GCA_025456205.1 Acidobacteriota bacterium
ACGCCCTGAAGCTGATCGACGACCTGGCCGCCTGGGGCATCACCCTGCGCGCCGTGGTCATCACCCGCTTCGCCAACCAGTTCGCCGCCAAGGTCTTCCAGAACAAGCTGGAGCGCCGCGGCGTCAAGGTTTACACCCACAGCTTCACCAAAGGCTACCCCACCGAGATCGACACCATCGTCAGCGATCAGGGTTACGGCGCCAACGAGTACATCGCGACGGCCAAGCCCATCGTGGTGGTCACCGGACCGGGACCGGGTTCGGGGAAGCTGGCCACCTGCCTCTCGCAGCTTTACCACGAGCACCAGCGCGGCGTCCGCTCCGGCTATGCCAAGTTCGAGACGTTCCCCATCTGGAACCTGCCCCTGAACCACCCGGTCAATATCGCCTACGAGGCGGCCACCGCCGACCTCAAGGACATCAACCTCATCGACCACTTTCACCTCGAGGCCCACGACGTCAAGGCGGTCAACTACAACCGCGACATCGAGGCCTTCCCGCTGCTGCGGCGCATCCTGGAAAAGATCACCGAGAACCCCCTGGTCTACCACTCCCCGACCGACATGGGGGTCAACCGCGCCGGCTTCGGCATCCACGACGACGCGGTGGTGCGCGAGGCGGCCACCCAGGAGATCATCCGCCGCTATTTCCGCTACCAGTGCGAACACGCCATGGGCGTGGTGGACAGGGACACGGTGGAGCGGCTGCGCCTGTTCATGGAGGATCTGGGCGTCAGCGAGGAGAGCCGCAGGGTGGTGCGCCCCGCCCGGGAAGCGGCCGTGGGCGCGCAACAATGCGGAAAAGGCCACGCCGGCATCTTCTGCGGCGCCGCCATCGAGCTCGCCGACGGCGTCATCGTCACCGGCAAGAACTCGCCGCTGCTGCACGCCGCCTCCAGCCTGATCCTGAACGCCGCCAAGCACCTGGCCGGCATCCCCGACCGCATGCACCTGCTGCCGCCCAGCATCACCGAATCGCTGGGACGCCTGAAGAAGGACGTGCTGAAGGGGCGGGAAGTGAGCCTGAACCTGGACGAGACCCTGATCGCCCTGGGCATCAGCGCCAGCAACAACCCCGCCGCGCAGGCCGCGGTGGAAAAGCTGTCCGAGCTGCGCAACTGCGAGGTGCACATCACCCACATGCCCACCCCCGGCGACGAGGCGGGGCTGCGCAAGCTGGGGGTGAACCTGACGTCGGACCCCGGCTATTCCACCCACACGTTATTCGCCGGCTAGGCCGAAATATCGTGACGCGTAACGCGTCACGAAGGTTGCTGCGCTGCTTCTTCTATTCTCTTACGACCTCGGCGTTCCTGATCTCGCCGTTGACCTTGGAGTCCTTGTCGACATAGACCTTGACCTTGCGCTCCGGATCGCGGACGTCGATGCCGCCCTCCACGATGGAGCCGCCCTCGACGCGGATCTCGAGGCGATCGTGGCTGGAAAAATGTCCGCGCCTACCCTTGATGACGATGCCGCCGCGCACGACGCTCTTGTCGCTCAGCAGCACGTCGCCGTTGACGGTGCTGACCTCGTCGCTGACCGCGGCATTGCGCAGCTCCACGCGGCCGTTGACCGTGCTCACCTTGCCGCGCACCTTGCTGCCGGCACCGCACTCGATGGAGCCGTTGACCGTGCCGGCGTCGCCGTCCACCTCGACGTTGGCGCCGATGACGATGCGGCCGTTGACCGTGTCCAGCTCCTCGACGCGCGAGCCGTCGCCGATCTCGATGCGGCCGTTGACGGTGCGGCAGTTGCCCTCGATGGTGCAGTTGCTCCCCACGCGGATGCTGCCGTTGACGGACGTCAAGCCGGCGCTGCGCTCGCCGTCGCCGACATGGATGCTGCGGTTGACGCTGGCGTCGCAGGCGCAGAAGGACAGGAATGAAAGGACCAGAAAGGAAAACATCAGGTTTCGCTTCATTTTATCTCCTCGCTCAGGAATATCAACGAAGCGGGGAGGCAAAAGGTTCCGCCAGAGTTTCAGGCCCGATATAAGTGACCAGTGACGAGTGACAAGTGGCAAGGAAGAAGCGGCAGCAGGCCGAGAAATCGCTGTTTCTCGTATCTCGTTACTTGTCACCAGTCACTGAGTTCGTTTTAAAAAATCTTGCCGGGATTGAGCAGGTTGTCGGGATCGAAGACTTTCTTTATGCTGCGGAACAGCTCCAGCTCCAGCGGGCTGAACTGGTAGCGCATGAAGGGCTTTTTGCTCAGGCCGATGCCGTGCTCGCCCGAGATGGTGCCGCCCAGCTCGACCACGCGCCTGAATATCCGGTCCAGGACGACCCCGGCCCGGCTCATCTCCGCGGCGTCGTCGGGATCGACCATCAGGTTGGTGTGGATGTTGCCGTCGCCGAAATGGCCGAAAAGGACGATGCACAGGTTGAATTCGGCGGCCAGGCCGTCGATGAAGGCCACCATCTCCGGAATGCGGCCGCCAGGCACGACGATGTCCTCGTTGATCTTTTTCGGTTTCAGCCTGGCGATGGCCGGGGAGATGTTGCGCCGCGTCGCCCACAGGGTTTCCTGTTCGGCGGCGGTTGCGGCGCGCTGGCGGTCGAGCGCCCCGGCGGCGGCGACCTGTCTTTCGAAAAGCGCCTCCCTCTCGGCGACCTCGGCCGGGCTGCCGTCGATCTCGACCAGCACCGCGGCGCGCACCCTGTCGTCGAGCGCCAGCCCCTGGTAGGCATAGACGGCCTGCAGCGAACTGCGGTCCATGAACTCGAGAACCGAGGGTTGGACATGGTTCTGGATGATGCGCTGCACAAAGAGGGCGCCGTCCGCCAGCGCGGCGAAGTCGACGCGGAACAGCAGGCGCCGCGGCGGCAGCGGCAGCAGGCGCAGGGTCGCCTGCGTCACCACCGCCAGCGTCCCCTCCGAGCCGATGAGCAGCGATTTCAGGTCGTAGCCGGCGACGTTCTTGATGGTTTCCGAGCCCAGGCGCACCTTCTCGCCGCTCATCAGGTACGCTTCCAGCCCCAGCACGTAGTTCCCGGTCACCCCGTACTTGAAGCAGCGCGGCCCGCCGGCGTTCTCGGCGATATTGCCGCCGATGGTCGATGTTTTCAGGCTGGCCGGGTCGGGGGGATAGAAAAGGCCGGCCTTCTCGGCTACGGCCTGCAGGTCGGAGGTGATCACTCCCGGCTCCACCACGACCAGCAGGCTTTCCCGCTCCAGGCGCAGGATGCGGTTCATGCGCGTGAACACCAGCACCACGCCGCCGCGCACCGCCAGCGCGCCGCCGGTGTAGCCCACGCCGGCCCCGCGCGCCGTCAGCGGCAGGCCATGGCTGCGGCAGACCGCCATCACCCGGGCCACGTCTTCCCCGCTCTCGGCGAAGACGACCGCGTCGGGGAGGAATTCCAGCCCGGTGGCGTCGTAGGAATAGCTGAGCAGGTACTCGCGGTCGGCGAACACCTTGTCCTTCCCGACCTTCGCCTCCAGCTCCTGCAGCGCTTTCTTCCCGATCATGCCTCTATTTAGGCCTCCGGGGCGATTATAGAGGAAGGCCTTCCTGCCGTCAAACTATTCATACGATACCAGCCCTAGGCCGTGATGTGTCCCGCTAAAGCGAACGAAACGGAGGCGCAGGGAACCAAAAAATCGAGGGCGGATGTGCCGCCTGGCCAAATGACCATTGTTTGAGTCCCGCACCAGCGGGACGAGTTGGTCATTTGAATCCGCCCGAGATCGTTTTGGTCTGCGCCGGAGTGGTGAGCGTAGCGGGACCATCACGGCAAAAACGCTAATGAGCACAGGAAATTGGTCGCCTGGCCATATTGATTTTTTTAGCGCCCCATTGTAAACTATTTTTTATGAAAGATTACTACGAGATCCTCGGCGTCAGCAAGAGCGCCGGCATCAACGAAATAAAAAAAGCCTACCGCAAGCTGGCCCGCAAGTACCACCCCGACCTGAACCCGGGGGACAAGACGGCCGAGCAGAAGTTCAAGGAGATCAACGAGGCGCACGAGACGCTGAAGGACCCGGAAAAAAAGAAGCAGTACGACCTCTACGGCTCGCTGGGGGCCAACGCCGGCCCCGGCCCCGGAAGCCGCGGCAGCGGCAATTTCGAGGGTTTCGACTTCAGCACCAGCGGCAACAGCCCCTTCGGGGACATCTTCGAGACCATTTTCGGCAACATGGGGGAACCGCGCGCCCAGGGCGGCCAGCGGCGGCGCAAGCCGGAGCGCGGCGAGGACCTGCTCTATTCCATGAACCTGAATTTCATGGACGCCGCCAACGGCATCGAGACCGCCATCCAGGTCAGCCACAGGCAGGCCTGCACGGCCTGCAAGGGTAAGGGCATCGACGCCGGCTCCAAGCAGAGCGCCTGCCCCACCTGCGGCGGCCGCGGCCGCGTGCAGAAGCAGTCCGGTTTCATGAAATTCGGATCCATCTGCCCCAACTGCGGCGGCAGCGGCGTGCTGCCCGGCGCCCCTTGCCGCGCCTGCGGCGGCGACGGCCGCGTCGAGACCACTTCGCGCCTGCGCGTGCGCATCCCGGCCGGCGTGGACAACGACTCCAAGGTGCGCATCGCCGGCAAGGGCAACGCCGGCCGCGACGGCGGACCGGAGGGCGACCTGATCATCGCCATCCATGTCTCGCCGCACAAGGTCTTCCGTCGTAGCGGCCACGACCTGGAGATGTCGCTGCCCGTGACCTACGTTGAGGCGGCGCTGGGGGCCAAGATCGAGATCCCCACGCTGGAGGGCTCCGCGCTGTTCAAGGTCCCGCCGGGGACGTCATCGGGGCAGAAGCTGCGCCTGAAGGGCAAGGGCATCGTCAACCCCAAGACCCGGGAGAACGGCGACCTCTACGTGGAGATCCGCATCATCCCCCCCTCCACCAAGGACCTGAAGGTGCGCGAGCTGCTCAAGGAGATCGAGAAGATCGCCCCCTATGACCCGCGCGAGGAGCTGGGGCGATGAAGGAGAAGACCTATTTCATTTCCGCGGTGGCCAGCAAGTACAACATTCACCCGCAGACCCTGCGCCTGTACGAGCGCGAGGGACTGCTCATCCCATCGCGCAGCAAGGGCAACACGCGCATGTTCAGCGACGAGGACCTGAAGAAGCTGGAATTCATCCTCAACCTGACGCGCGAGATGGGGGTCAACCTGGCCGGCATCGAGATCATCATGAACATGAAGGACAAGATGGAGAAGATGCAGGAGGAATTCGCCCTTTTCCTCGAGGAGCTGAAAAAGGAGTTCTTTGTCGGCAAGGAGGAGATCTTCGAGCAGAAGAAGATCGCGCTGGTCAAGTTCTCGTCGCCGCCCGTGGCCCTGTTCCAGGATGAAAAAAAGGAAAAGTAACGAATCGCTGGATTCCCTGAACCTCTACTTCCAGCGCATCAAGAAGATCAAGATCCTCACCCCCGAGGAGGAGCGCGAGCTGATCACCCGCGCCAAGGACGGCGATGAGGATGCCTTCCGCGCCATCATCGTCGCCAACCAGCGCCTGGTGGTCCGCGAGGCCCTGAAATACTACTTCAAGGGCGATAATTTCCTTGACCTGATCAACGAGGGCAACAAGGGGCTGATCGAAGCCCTTAAAAAGTTCGACCTCAAGCGCGAGAACCGCTTTTTCACCTACGCGCTGTGGTGGGTGCGCAGCGAGATCCGCCGCTACCTGTCCAAGAACCAGAACATCATCTCCCTGCCCGACATCTTCTACAACGACTACCTGAACTTCAAGAAGGCCTATTTCAAGCTGAGCAAGAAGCTGAAGCGCCACCCCAGCGAAAAAGAGCTGGCCGAGGCCCTGCAGATCCCGGAGAAGAAGGTCAAGGTGATGCTGGCCGTCCCCGACGAGATCATCTCGCTGGACAAGGGCATCAGCGACGACAACTCCTCGAGCCTGACCACCTTCCTGCCCGACGACTCGGTGATCGACCCCCAGGACATCCTCATCGGCAGCGCCGTGCGCGACCTGGTGCGCGAGGACATCGAGAAGCTCACCGCCCGCGAGGCCGAGATCATCCGCCTGCGCTTCGGCTTCCAGGGCGATGACCCGCAGAAGCTGCGCGAGATCGCCAAGCAGCTGAAAATGAGCCCGGAGGGCATCCGCCGCATCGAGATCAAGGCCCTGGCCAAGCTGAAGAACCAGCTGCGCAAGCAGGGCATCTATGGAGCGCTCAACTGATGGAAACGAAATGCAAGAAATGCGGCGACAGCGGCTGGGTGCTGGTCACAATCGACGGCCGCGAGATCGCCCGGGCCTGCGGCTGCCGCCGCGACGGCGCCCAGGCGCTCAAGGCCGGCAACGCCAATATCCCGCCGCGCTTCCTGGGCACCGAGCTGAAGAGCTACTTTCCCGACAAGGCCAACCCTTCCCAGGCCAAGGCCCGCAAGGCCGCAGAGAAGTTCATCGCCGACTACCCCGCCGTCGACAGCGGCCTGCTCTTTCACGGCGCGACCGGCGTGGGCAAGACGCGGCTGCTGTGCAGCATCGGCAACCAGCTGATCAAGGAAAAGGACGTCGAGGTGGCCTATATCGACTGGAACGACCTGACCCGCGAAATGCGCTCGGGCGAGGACACCTCGAACCGAGACTTCACCACCATCGGCCAATTGATCCAGCGCCTGGTTCGGGTCGAGCTGCTGCTGTTCGACGAGCTCGGCGCCTCGCGCCCCAGCCCCTGGGTGGAGGACAACATCTATTACCTGATCAACCGCCGCTACAACGACAACCGCATCACCCTCTTCGCGAGCAACTTCTTCGACAAGAAGGTCGGCGGCGAGGAGACCCTGAGCGAACGCATCGGCAACCGCATCCGCAGCCGCCTGTTCGAGATGGCCCGCAGCATCGAGATCATGGGCGCGGATTACCGGCAGAAGCACTACTAGGAGGACGGCATGGCCCAGGACCTGGCATTCATCAACGAAAAGATCAAGGAAGAAAGCGTGGCCATCGAGCAGACCCTGGCCGAGATGGCCAAGGTCATCGTGGGGCAGAAGGAGCTGCTGGAGCGCATGATGATCGCCCTGCTGGCCTCGGGGCACCTGCTGCTCGAAGGCGTGCCCGGCCTGGCCAAGACGCTGGCCGTCAAGACGCTGGCGCGCGTCACCGACCTGAACTTCAAGCGCATTCAGTTCACTCCCGACCTGCTGCCGGCCGACCTCACCGGCACCATGGTCTTCAATCCCAAGACCGCGGAGTTCAGCACGCGCAAGGGACCGATCTTCACCAACCTGCTGCTGGCC
Source organism: Acidobacteriota bacterium (assembly GCA_025456205.1). Taxonomy (GTDB): domain Bacteria; phylum Acidobacteriota; class Aminicenantia; order UBA2199; family UBA2199; genus UBA2199. Next base: position 7,210 of record JALOLA010000086.1, read on the forward strand.
GACGAGATCAACCGCGCCCCGGCCAAGGTGCAGAGCGCGCTGCTCGAGGCCATGCAGGAGCTGCAGGTGACCATCGGCGAGGAGAGCCACTTCATGGTCATGGCCACCCAGAACCCCATCGAACAGGAGGGGACCTATCCCCTGCCCGAAGCCCAGGTGGACCGCTTCCTGCTCAAGGTGCGGATCACCTATCCGCAAAAAAGCGAGGAAAAGGAGATCGTCGAGCGCATGGCCGGCGGCATGGACATCGCGCTCAAGCCCGTCCTGGGCCGGGCCGCCCTGGCCCGGCTGCAGCAGGCCTACCAGATGGTCTACATCGACGAGCGCATCAAGGACTACATCATCAGCCTGGTCCACGCCACCCGCTTCCCCCAGGAGGCGGGCATCGCCAAGCTGAAGAACCTCATCCAGTTCGGCGCCTCGCCGCGCGCCTCCATCTACCTCACCGAGACCTCCAAGGCCCTGGCCTTCATCCGCCGCCGCGGCTACGTCACCCCCGAGGACGTCAAGACCATCGGCCGCGACGTCCTGCGCCACCGCATCATCCTGAGCTACGAGGCCGAAGCCGAGGGCCTGACCAGCGACGACATCATCAGCGACGTGTTCAACAACGTCGTGGTGCCCTGAGGCGGGTGGGACGGCCCATGAAGCGCATCATCGCCTTTTTCCTGTTCATCGCCTTCCTGCGCCTGCTGCCGGCGTCTCCCCGCGGGGCTGACGCGGCACGGCCGACGCCGACCTCCCCGGTCGAGTTCGATGCCGCGGCGTATTTCCTGGACGGGGCCGCCGCCATGTTCGCCGAAAGCGTGCAGCTGCGCCGCCAGCTGCATCGCATGCCCGAGCTCTGCTTCCAGGAAAAGGAGACTTCCGCCTTCGTCGCCGCCTACCTGAAGAAGCTGGGGCTCGAAGTGAGCACAGGCATCGCCGGCACCGGCATCAAGGCCGTCCTGCGCGGCGGCCGCCCCGGTGCCGTCGTCGGGCTGCGCGCCGACATGGACGCCCTCCCCATCGTTGAAGCGACGGGGCTGCCCTTCGCCTCGCAGCGACCGGGACGGATGCACGCCTGCGGCCATGACGCCCACATGACCCATGTCCTGGCCGCCGCCAAGCTGCTGGCTGCGGTCCGCGACCGCCTGGCCGGCACCGTCGTCTTCATCTTCCAGCCCTGCGAGGAGGGCGCGCCCATGAAGGAGACGGGCGGCGCCGAGCGCCTGATCGCGGCGGGCATCCTGGAGAATCCGCGCCTCGACGCCCTGTTCGGGCTCCACGTGCTGCCCGATCTGCCCGCCGGCAAGATCGCCCTGCGCCCGGGGGCGATCATGGCCAATGTCTCCTGGATCTACGTGCGCATCCAGGGCAAGGCGGCGCACGGGGCCTTCCCGCACCAGGGAATCGACGCCATCTTCGCCGCCGCCCAGGCCGTCAACCAGTTCCAGGCGCTGATCAGCCGCTATAAGGACCCGGGCGAGAAAGCCGTCCTGACCATCGGCAGGATCAACGGCGGCGTGCGCAGCAACGTCATCGCCGAGAGCGTGGAGATGGAGGGGACGGTGCGCACCTTCTCCGACGAGCTGGAGAACCGCATCCGCCTGGGCATGGAGAACATCCTGCGCGGGCTGGAAACATCCCTGGGCGTCAAGACGAGCCTCGATTTTGAAAAGGTCAACCCGGCGGTCATGAACGACGCCGGGCTGCATGACCTGGTCCTGCCGGTGTTCCGCCGCGCCCTGGGCAAGGCCAACGTGCTCACGGCCGAGCCGCTGACCATCGGCGAGGATTTCTCGCTGTATTCACGGCGCCTGCCCTCGCTCTTCTTTTTCCTGGGCAGCGGCGTGGGCAACGCCCTGCATTCACCCGCCTTCACCGTCGATGAGGGCATTCTCAAGGTCGCCCCGGCCCTGCTGGCCGCCGCGGCATTCGTTTATCTCGAAACAAAGGCCGGCCAATGATCCGCAGCAAGATCCGCCGGGTCAACCCCGGGCGATCCAACAAGCTGATCTTTGCCGTGGCCGGCGGCCTGCTGGTCGTCCTGCTGGTTTTTTTCACCCTGGTCATCATCGGCGGCCGCGGCAGCCGCGGCGGCTCCATGGCCAGGGCCCTCGATTACCTGAAGAACACCGAGGGGCTGATCGCGGTCAAGACCATGGATGACGCGCGGCAGGCGCTGATCGTCTTCAACAGCGACTCCAAGAACGCCGGCAACTTCGAGAAGGTGGCCCATTACGCGGCCGTGCGCCTCGCCCGCGACTGGCCCGACTGCGAGGTGCTGCTGGCCCGCAACCGCGCCGAACAGGTCGTCTACCGGGTCCGCGTCCGTGGCGGCGCCGTCGTCTCCGAGGGCCCGTTCGCGGCCGAACGGCCGTGATCCCCGCCTAGCCCTTGACCACCAGCAGCGGCCGCAGCCGGGCCACTTTCTCGGAAATGCCGCTGGCCACTGTGACCCGGACCACGTCATCGATGTCCTTGTAAGCCTCGGGTATCTCTTCCTTCAATCCCTGGCTGGACAGACTGCAGACCAAAACGCCACGCTTTTCCATGCGCTCACGAACATCCGTCTGGGCCGCGAGCTTGACGGCCTGGTGGCGGCTGAGGCGGCGACCGGCGCCGTGGGCGGACGTGAAGAAGGTGCCGGCGGACGCCGCGGATGCCGTGCCGCGCAGCACATAGGAGCTGCTGCCCATGCTGCCGGGGATGAGCACCGGCTGGCCGGCGGCGCGGTATTTCGCCGGGATATCGGCATGCCCAGGGGGCAGGGCCCGCGTGGCCCCCTTGCGATGGACCAGGAGGTCGGTGGGCCTGCCGCCCACTTCATGGCTTTCGAACTTGGCGATGTTGTGCGCCTGGTCATAGACCAGCCGCAGGCCGAGCTTGTCCCTGCCCGCGCCCAGCGCTTCCTCCAGTATGGCCAGTACGTCCTCCTGGAGCAGCTGGCGGTTGGCCCAGGCGAAGTTGCTGGCGGCGTTGAGCGCCTGCAGGTAGTTGCGCCCCTCGGCGGAATGGATGGCGGCGTGGACCAGCTGCGGGTCGCGCAGCTTCAGGCGGGCCAGGTTGCGCTTGCGGAAGGTCTCGATATAGTCGGATGCGACCTGGTGGCCGAAGCCGCGCGAGCCGGTGTGGATCATGACGGCGATGCGGCCCGTCTCCAGCCCGAACAGGCGCGCCGCCGCCGGGTCATAGATCTCCACGACCTCCTGCAGCTCGATGAAGTGGTTGCCCGAGCCCAGAGTGCCCAGCTGCGAGGAGCCGCGCTCGCACGCCTTGGGACCGATGACCCCCGGCTGGTCAAAAGGCAGGCAGCCGTCCGCTTCGATGAATTCCAGGTCGCCGGCCTCGCCGGCGAAATTGCGCACGATCTCGCGGGCGCCGTTGGCGAGGACGCGCTGGAACTCCTTCTTGTTCAGCTTGTAATTGGCGCGCGGCGTCAGCCCGGTGGGAATGCGCTGCAGGATGCCGTGGCCGATGCGCTCGCGCACCGGGCCGAGCTCCACCGCCGGGATGGAGCTGGCCAGCAGGCGCACGCCGCAGTTGATGTCGTAGCCGACCCCCCCGGGCAGCACGATGCCGGCGGCGGCGGCGAAGGCCGCCACGCCGCCGATGCAAAAGCCGTAGCCGTAGTGGATGTCGGGCATGGCCAGCGAGCTGCCAACCAGCCCCGGCAGGCAGGCCACGTTCACCACCTGTTCGATCGAGGCATCGTCCTGCGCCGCCTGCAGGATCGCCGGCGAGGCGAAGACCTCGGCGTCGGCATCCATGCCGCGCTCGGCGCCCCTGGCCAGGCGCCAGCGGCCGGCGGCGACCTCCTCGAAGCGGCGCGGCGCGGAGCTCATACGTCCAGCACGACGGCGGCGCGCAGCACGCCGTTCTTTTCGCTGACGCGCAGGTTGTGGTAGGTGACCGACTTGACCTCGACCCTGGGAGAACCGCGCCGGGGAGCCAGCTGCAAGCGCGCTTCCAACCGGCGTCGGCCGGCATGACGGAAATCGACGGCGCTCACCCTCCTGCCATCGCGGTACGCCAGCTCCAGCACGGCGGCCAGGAAATTCACCAGGACGTTCTCCGGCCCGTCGCCGCGGAAGCGGAAGGTGACGGCCTCCCCGCCCGCGCCGCGGCGGGGGTTCCTGCCGAAAAGGAGGAGGTTCAGCGCGCGCAGGGCGTTGCCGTAGAGCTCGCGGAAATCGCCCCCCTGGAAGCGGATCCCCGAGTCGGCCGTGGTGGAGAAGGTCTCATAATTTCTCATCGAGGGCCAGGCCGCGCAGGAGCCGGCGGGTGAAATCGCGCGTGTCCTCGCGCTGCAGGGCCACATGGACCAGCGTCTCGATGTAACCCAGGGTGGTGCCGGCGTCGAAGCGCCTCCCTTCGAAGAAGTAGCCCAGCACCTGGCGCTGCTTCATCAGCTCGACGACGGCGTCGGTGAGCTGGATCTCGGCGCCGGCCCCTTGCTTTCCGCTCTTCAGCAGCGGAAAAATGTCGGGGGTCATGATGTAGCGGCCGATGACGGCGTAGTTGGAGGGGGCGTCGGCGAGCGCCGGCTTCTCCACCAGCTGCTCGATGCGGAAGACCCGTTCCTCCAGGAAGGGGCCGGCGGCGATGCCGTAGCGCGGCGCGTCCTCCGGCGGCACTTTCATGAAGGCGATCACCGGGGAGCGGTACTTTTCATAGACCGCGATCAGCTGGGCCATGGCCGGCTGCTCGGAGAGGATCAGGTCGTCGGGCAGGGAGATGGCGAACGCCTCGTCGCCGACGGCCTTTTCGGCCAGGGCGATGGCGTGGCCGAAGCCCAGCGCCTGCTCCTGGCGGATATAGGAGAAATTTTTGCGGTAGAAGTCCTGCAGCCCGTCCAGCAGCTGCGTCTTGCTATGGCGCTCCAGGAAAGCGTCCAGCTCGCGGTTGGGGACGAAATGGCGCTCCAGTGCCTCCTTTCCCGGCGCGGTGATGAAAATGAAGTCGGCCAGGCCGCTGGCGACGGCCTCCTCGACGGCATACTGGATCAGGGGCTTGTCGATCACCGGCAGGATCTCCTTGGGCACTTCCTTGGTGGCGGGCAGGAAGCGCGTGCCCACGCCGGCGACGGGGAATATGATCTTCATTGGCATGGCCCCATTTTACCCGTTTTTGCCCTCCTTTTCAATCGGCGCCCGGGCGGGGCCCGTTGGTGGGATCTTCCTTGACAGTTCCATATAAATAGGTTATATTTTGGCCTCACCGGTCATTATTTTCAAAAAAAGGAGTGTGATCGCAAAGTGGCATATGTAGAGCTATCTCAGGGCGAATCGTTCGAAAGCGCCCTGCGCCGGTTCAAGAGAAAAGTGCAGATGGAAGCCATTATCAAGGAAATCAAGAAGCACAGCGTCTACTTGAAACCCGGCGAGCGCAAGCGCCTGAAGGCCGCCCAGGCCAAGAAGCGCATGCGCAAGCGGATGCGGAGAGACATTTCCGAGCTGTAGAGACCTTGGCAAGCGGGGCGTAGCGCAGCCTGGTCAGCGCGCCTGCCTTGGGAGCAGGAGGATTCTCAAGCGGGCACCCGTAGCTCAACGGATAGAGCAGCTGCCTTCTAAGCAGCAGGCTGCAGGTTCGAGCCCTGCCGGGTGCAGTTCTATCCCGGCTTCACGCCGGGCCGCAGCGGGTTTCCTTCTCCATTGACTTTCCCTTTCTCCACTCCTATAGTGGCCGCTTGGGAAGGCCTTATGCTTCCGCCGGGCAACGGAGGAAAGTCGATGGGCATCCAGGTGAACATCCGGCGCCGGATCACGGTCAACGGCAGGGAATACGGCTCGACCGGGGAGATGCCCGCCGACGTCCGCGAGGCCTATGAAAGGGCGATGGCGGGCGGGATCAGCATCCGGTCCGCGAAGACCAGGATCGTCTTCAACGGCCGGGAGTACGCCGGCCT
>JALOLA010000032.1 GCA_025456205.1 Acidobacteriota bacterium
GGGAGGAAACCATGGCCTTTAAAAAGATCTTCATCATCTGGTTCGTGATCACGATCGTGTCCGCGGCGCTGTTCTACGGGATCAAGACCTTTTTCCCGGGGCATCCGCTCTGGCCGTGGGCCATCCCCCACCTCTACATCGGCGTCCTGATCCTTTTCGCGCTCTACGTGCTGACCGCGAAGAAGAAAGACTGATCGCGGCGTAAAGACCGATCCGCCAGCACCGGACGGACGCCGGCAGCGGAGCGGGCGTCCGCCGACCATTCCGCCTTCCCGGTTGACAGAACGCCAAAACTGCGCTATTACTATAGCAATGAAATATATAACCATCATTGTCTCATTAATTGTGACCGCGACCCTTTACATGCTGACGGCCAGACCCGAGGTGAACATGACCGACGACAGGCTGACCCCGGAAGAAGCGCGGGTCATCGTGAACAAGGGCACCGAGCTTCCCTTCAGCGGCAAGTACCACGCTCACAAGGAAAAGGGCACCTATGTCTGCAAGCGCTGCGGCGCCCCGCTGTACCTGTCCGCGGCCAAGTTCGATTCGGGCTGCGGCTGGCCGAGCTTCGACGAGGAGATCCCCGGAGCGGTGCGCCGCCAGGGCGACAGCGACGGGCAGCGCACCGAGATCCTCTGCGCCGCCTGCGGCGCCCACCTGGGGCACGTTTTCTTCGGCGAGGGCTTCACCGCCAGCGACACGCGCCATTGCGTCAATTCCATTTCCATGAACTTCGTCCCCGCCGACGCCCGGCAGACGGAGACGGCCATATTCGCCTCGGGATGCTTCTGGGGCACGCAATACCACCTGCAGCGGGTCAGGGGCGTCCTGACCACGGCCGTGGGCTTCACCGGCGGCCACACCTCCCGGCCCGGCTATTACGAGGTCGCCGGCGGCGGCAGCGGCCACGCCGAGGCGGTACAGGTGGTGTTCGACCCGGGCGTCGTCACTTACGCCGAGCTGGCCCGGCTGTTTTTCGAGACCCACGACTTCACGCAGGTCAACCGCCAGGGGCCGGACATCGGCACGCAGTACCGCTCGGAGATCTTTTTCCGGAACGAAGAGCAGCGCCGGGTCGCCGGGGAACTGATCGGGGTCCTGCGCGCCAAGGGGTTCCAGGTGGCCACCCGCGTCACGGCGGCCGGCGAGTTCTGGCCGGCAGAGGAGGACCACCAGAACTACTACGTGAAAAAAGGCGGCAGCCCGTACTGCCACGTCTACCGCAAAATATTCTAAAAGCTCTCCCAAACGGGGCGTTCAGCCTTTCTTTTTCGTCCGGAAAAGGTCGGCCAGCCAGCCCAGGTTCTCCTTCCTGGGGAGGCGCGGCCGGGAAAGGAAGCTCGCCCCCAGGCGCCGCAGCATGGACCAGCGCAGCACCCAGCCGTATTCCAGCCGGTAGCGGGCCTGCGCCCGCGCGCCGGCTGTGAAGCGCCGCTGCGGCGGGATGCCGGGAACCACGGTCAGCGCGTCCTTGAAGCGCAGCAGGCGCACGGCGACCGCCCCCGTGTCGCTGTCGTACTCGACCGCCAGCGACCTGCGGTTCTGTTCCCTCCAGGGCATCTGCCGGTTCGCCAGTGGCCGGCCGTCCGGCGCGTAGGATTCCATCACCGTGTTCGGGAAGATGGTGTTCCCCAGCCCGTAAAAAACAGGGCGCCCGCGATAGATCTCGAAGGGCTGGATGCAATGGGCATGGTGGCCGATGATCAGGTCGGCCCCTGCGTCGATGATAGCATGGGCGATGGCCACGTCCACCGGCCTGGGCAGCCCCACATGTTCTTCCCCCCAGTGCAGCTGGACGATGACCCTTTCCGCCCCCGCCGCGCGGGCGCGGCGCATGTCGGCGGTGATGCGCTCCGGGTCGAGGCCGGCCGCGCCGGGCGCGTCGCCGGCGGCCAGGACGGGGTGCGAAGTCGCGCAAACGTAGCCGAGCAGGGCCAGTAACTTGCCGCCGCTCGCCAGCAGCAGGGGGTTGCGGCAGTTCTCGGCCAGCCGGCCGGCCCCGAAGCAGGCGATGCCCGCGGCCGCCAGCGCCTCGACCGTGTCCTGCAGGCCGGCAGCGCCATGGTCCATGATATGGTTGTTGGCCAGGCAGATGGCGACGGGGTTCCTGCCGAAGGTGGCCTGGAAATGCAGGCCTTCGACCTTCAGGTTGATCTTGCCGGGCACCGGCCGGGACGCCCGGGTCAGGGGCGATTCCAGGTTGAGGACGTATTCCCCGCGCAGCGGCACAACCGCCGGCACCGGGGCGGGAAGGTAGACGTCGCCGAAAAAATTCAGGATGCCCACGGCTGCGCCCCCTTGCTCCTGCGCAGAAAGCCCGCGGCCCAGAAGATGATGAACAGGTTGAAGGCGACGCCGACCAGGCTGTAGAGGGCGACCGCCAGCAGCGCACTGCCGCGCCGGCCGCCGATCACCAGCGCCGCGACCCGCAGGGCGAGCAGCAGGACGTCCTGCAGCAGCACCACCCGCTGCTTGCGGTAGATCTGGGCGAACAGCACCGCCGGAACGTTGGCGAACATCAGCGCCAGCCACAGCACCAGCCAGCGCGCGTATTCCCCTGAGGCGGCCCACTGCCGGCCAAGCACGAAAGCGAAGATGTCGGGCCCGAACGCCACCACCGCGGCCGCCGGCAGCGTCACCAGGGCCAGCAGGCCGAGGGTGGCCTTGCGGAAGAGGCCGTACACGTCGCCGCCGCGGTTGCAGGTCTCGCTGGCCTTCTGAAAGAACACCTGGCGCAGCGACGTCAGCACGAAATTCATCGGCACCTGGATGCAGCGCACGCCCAGGACATAATGGCCGGCGACGACGGGACCGAAGAACTTCGCCAGCAGCAGCAGGGGGATGTTCTGCGAAACCGCGTTCAGCAGGTTCTGCGGGGTGCTGAACAGCGGGAAATCGCGGTATTTTTTCACCGCCAGGCGCAGCCGCTCCCAGGCCAGCGCGCGGCGCAGGAGCGCGCCGTCGCTGCGCCTGACCCAGCGTCCCAGCACCAGCGCCGCCAGGCCGTCCCCGGCCGCCGCCGCGCCGATCAGTCCCGCCGCCCCGGCATGGAAGATCCCGGCCAGCAGCTGCAGGGCGGCGGCGGCCAGCGAGCGCAGCATCTGGGCGAGGGACGAGCGGCCGAACTGCTTCCGTCGCGCCGACCATGAGTTGAGGGTCAGGAATGAGCCGAAGAAAAGGAGGGAGAGCGGCAGGAGGCCGAGGGCGCCCGACCCTTCCCCCATTTTCAGGGCCTGGCGCAGCGTGTCGCGGAACAGCAGGAAAGCCAGCAGGGCAAGGCCGCTGAACGCGGCCACGGACAACATGGCATTCCAGAAAAGGCGGGCCGCCTCGTCATCCTCCTGCGGCAGCATCAGTGCCTGGTCGAAGCGCAGGGTGGCCGCCGCGCCTGTGATGGCCAGCAACGACAGGTACACGCCCAGGGTACCGAACGCCTGCGGGGCGAACAGGCGCGTCAGCAGCGGCGACACCGCCACCGTGATGGCCTGGGCGATGGCCGTGCCGGACATGAGGGTCAGCACGTCGCGGCGGAACGACCCCGGGGGCGCCAGCGCCGCCCTGATCCGTCCCGGCTCCGGGAAAAGCCGCGGGCGCGTCACGGCCGGGCTCCGCGCCGGGCGCCTTCCGCGGCCAGCAGCCGCTGGCGCAGGGACTCCAGCACCGCCCGGCGGTCGTGTTGCCGCGCCAGCTCCTGGCGCTCGAGCTTGATCTCCGGGCCCTCCGCGGCGGCGCGGGCGATCATCTCCAGGAACTCCGCCTCCGACGACGCCAGGTAAAGGAGGCGCTCCAGCGGCTCCAGGGCGGGCAGGCGCGTGGCCACGACCGGCTTGCCCTGGGCGAACGCCTCGAAGATCTTGTAGGGAAAAAGGCTGCTGGTGAAGCCCATCAGGCGGTAGGGAATGACCACGACATCGGCCTCGGCCAGGAGCTCCGCCACCCGTTCATGGGGCACCATGCCGCAGCGCTCGCTGTTCCCCTCGTCGGTCCAGTCGACGCTGATGCGGCCGATGAGGCGCAGGCGGTAGCGCTCGCCCACCCGCTGCAGCAACGGCAGGTCGATCCTCTCGTTGACATGGCCGAAAAAGCAGCACAACGGGTCCGGGCCCCGCCGTTCGCCGATGGGCCGGAAGAACGCCTGGAAATCCACCAGCCCGGGGATGTCCAGCACATCCGGCAGCTGGATGCAGCTGCGGGCAGCGAGGATCGGCCCGGAAGCGATGACCAGGTCGGCGCTGCCCATGAGCTCTTCCTCCCTGTCGTCCAGGTGGCGCAGGCCGGGGTCGTCACCGTAGCCGTCGCGCCGGGCATAGACCAGGCGCTGCGGATCGAGCATGGCGGCGAAGGCCACCGGGGTGGCGAAGGGCAGAAAGGCGAAGACCAGGCAACGGCGGCCGGCGCAGGCCGCGATGACCTTTTTTTTCAGAGGCGGCAGCAGCCAGCGCCGGTTGAACCAGGTGAAGAAGCGGTTGCTGTCGGGCAGGGTCAGCGGGGTGATGAAGCGCACCGCCGGCGGCCGCGGATGGTCGCCGAAGCCGGCCAGGCCCGGGCGGTCCAGGAGCCGGCCCAGGAAGCGGCGCCATTCCCGCAGGCGCGGGAAGCGCTTGGGGAACGGGTTGAGGTACACGACCGGGTGCCCCTGAGCGGCGAAATGGCGCGTCAGGTCATGGGCGAACACCCAGGTCAGCCCCCATTCGCATTGGGAAATGACCACGATGGCCGGCAGGGCGGCGGGCGAGGTCATGCCGGCCCCCGGCGGCCCAACCGCTGGCGCAGGACGCGCGCCAGGAAGAGCGGGTTGCCGATGAGGTAGCGCTTCCACAACCGCCGCGGCTCGATCAACAGGCGGCCCAGCCATTCGCAGCCCCGGCGGCACAGCCAGGCCGGCGGGCGCCGCAGTACCCCGGACAGGTAGTCCAGGATCGCGCCGCCGGTCAGGGCGACGGAGGCGTCGATATCCCGCCAGTTCTGCGCCAGCCACTCCTCCTGGATGGGCATGCCGAAAGCCACCAGCAGGACATCGGGGCGGCAGCGGTTGATGGCGGCGATGACCGCGGCATTCTCGGCGCCGTGGCGGTCCCTGGCGAAATAGCCGTGCTGCACGCCGGCGATGACCAGGCCGGGATGGCGTGACACCAGCCTCTGCGCCGCCAGGGCGGCGATGCCGGGCCGGCCGCCGAGGAAGAACAGGCGGATGGCCTGGCGCTCGCAATAGGCGGCGAAGGAATCGAACCAGTCGGCGTAGGTGATGCGCTGGGGGATGCCCCCGCCCAGGATGCGCGCCGCCAGCTGGATGCCGGCGCCGTCGCAGAAATTCACCGGGGCGGAGTTGTACAACTCGCGCAGCCACGGCCGGCGGTAGGCCAGGTTGGCGAAATGGACGTTGACGTTGGGCACGACGGCATGGCCGCGGGAGCGGACGATGCGGCCGATCGCCTCGTTCAGGTCGGCATAGGCGTGGACCTGAACGTCCAGGCCCAGGATGCGGATCGCGCCCGCGGGCGGGACGGCGGCGGCGCGGCTCACGGGCCCTTCCTTTCCGCCGTTCCGGCGCCCGCCTGCGCCTGCGGCAGGACCAGCAGGTCCCCGAAATAGGCGTTGTACCCGTCCGGGGTGAAGGGGATCAGGCCGCTGTCCGGGTAGAACGTGAACTCGCCGAAGATCAGCTTTCCCCCGATGGCATACAAGTCGACGCGGATGAAGGGGAACGCTCCGCAGAGTTCCCGGGCGGTGGCGACCATGGCCGGGAAGTTCGCCGGCCTGAGGATGTCCAAATCGCAGCCGGGCTTGCCCTTGAAGATGCGGATGCGACGCCAGTTCATGTCGTAGGCGTTGTACTTGACGCCGCCGGCGCCGTAGCGGCCGCTGCAGACCCACAGGATCTCGGGCTTGCCGCCGAAGCAATAGAACTTGTAGTCGAGCAGCTCGCCGAACTCCTCGTTCTCCAGGTATTTTTCGCAGATCAGCCTGGGGCGGATCCCCTGGTAGCACCATTGCCGGCCCGAATAAAAAAAATCGGTTGCCAGCCAGCCCCGCATCATGGCGATGCTCTTTTCCCGGTCGAGCTTGCTCCGGTCGCGGCAGATGATGTTCATGTTGCTGCCGTGCGTGGCCTTCAGCACGAAGCGCTCCGGCAGGGAGTCGAAATCGATGTCCTCGGGCCGGTCGTAGACCCCGTACATCTCGTTGAGCAGGCGGCCGTGGCCGCGGGCCTCAAGATAGCCGCGCACCGCGAGCTTGTCCGACAGGGTGACCATCAGCGGGTCGCGGTAATGGAGCTTGTACCACTGCAGCTTCTCGTTGAAGGTGCGCGGCCGGCGCAGGCGCAGGGGGCGGCGGTGGGACCACATGTACAGCAGGCGGAGGTAGGCGGCGTCGGGCAGCAGGCGGAAGAGTTTGCGCGCGAGACGCTTCATGGCGGATCAGCGGTTGAGGACGACCTTTTCGATCTGGCGCACCTGGTCGCGATAGAGGGACATCACCCGCGTGCCGTAGTCGGCGATCAGCTGGATGATGTCGCGCGGGCTGTCGGGGCGGTCCGGGCCGTTGATGCGGTCGCCGGCATCGCCCAGGCCGGGCAGGATGTAGGCCTTCTCGTTCAGCGCCGGGTCCATCCACAGGGTGTATACCTCGGCTTCAGGCAGGGCGCGCACGATGCGCAGCGCCCCTTTCAGCGTGGAGACCACGTTGAAGAAGCGGATGGAGCGCGGCGCGACGCCCTGCGCGCGCAGGTACTGGACCACCGTCACCAGGCTGCCGCCGGTGGCGTTCATGGGATCGGCGAAAAACAGGTCGCGCCCGCGCAGCTCGTCGAGGTGGAAGTACGAGCGCTTGAGGTCGAGGACGTAGGCCATGTCGTCCTCGCGGCGGCTGTCATCACGGCTGATCTTGAACAGGGCGAAGGGCGTCACCGTGTGCCGGGAGGAGTACTCCTGGATCTCCTTGGCCACGATCATCGACGGCAGCAGCGCCGCGCGCAGCATGACGCACATGACGCTGTTCGCCGTCTGCGCATCGATGTCGGGGATCTTGTGCAGGGCATAGTTGGCCCGCGGCACGGTCACCGGCGTGCGCACGAAGATCGGATGGCGCTCGAGGCAGTGCGGCCCGGCGAACGCCAGGTTGAACAGCATCTCGTAGGCGCGCTGGATGTAGTATACGAACTCGGGGTTGGCGGTGCGCTCGTCGCGCAGCTTGGCCACCAGGCGCGAGGCCTCGCCGTGGATGAATTCGGGGGTCTCCAGCGAGAAGACATGGATGCGTTTTTCGCCGGCGACCGCCGCCTGCATGCGCTCGCCAAGCTCGTTGAACAGGGAAAGCAGCCGTTCCTCGGCCCTGCTGCGGGCGCCGGCGTCGTCCCGCTCCAGGGCGGCGAAGTCCGCCAGGGCGCGGTCGTATAGGGCGACCACGCGGGCGAGGGCCTCGTTGTCGGCGCGGGTCAGGTAGCCGTCGAGGTCGGCGGCCTGCAGCACGACCTTATCCATGGCGCATCCTCCTTGTGTCCGGGATTCCGGCGGGAAGTATACGCCCGGCGGCGAAAAGAGGCAAGGAGCGCAGCGGCCAGAGGGCCGGGGCGGCCGGGCTCAGCGGCTGATCGTGAAGTATCCCGCGCTCTGGCCGCGGCAGTCGGGGAAGGCCAGGGAACGGACGCGGATGGCGTAATCCCTGCCGCTGGCCAGCGAGGCCGGGATGAGCCAGGAGAAGCTGCCGGTGCCGTCGGCGCCGAGCGACGCCTTGGCGCTGATGGTCTGCACCACCTTGCCCGCCTTCAGGAGCAGGATGAGCACGTCCGCGCCCGGCTGGCCGCTGTAGGCCCAGGTGATGATCTGCCGCGAGCCCCGCTGCCAGGATTCGCCCCCGTTGGGGGAGGTTACGGTCAGCTTGGTCCCGGCCGGGGCCATGCCGATGGCGATGACCTGGTCGCTGGTGTCCTGGAGCGAGGGGTATTCCCTGGAGATGATGCGGATGCGGTATTGGTTGCCCTTGGGCAGGTCGGCGGGGATGTTCCACTTGAACGAGCCGTTCGCCAGGGAGGCGGTCCGGGTCAGGGTGAGCTTGGTGACGGCGCCGCTGAGGAGAAGGATGCTCAGCCGGGTGCCGGCGTCGCCGCTGAAACTCCAGGCGATCGTCTGGGCGCTGCCGCGCTTCCATGTTTCGCCGCCGTTGGGAGCGGTGAGGAGCAGCGCGGGCGGCGGGCCGGCCTGGGCGGAGTGGACCGACATGGCGGCCTCGTCGCGGGTGACCGCTCCCACGACGATCCCCCACTCGGGATGGTACAGGCCGCCGCGCCCGTTGATGGTCTGCTCGGCCTGCTGCAGCCAGCGCTGGATGCTCTCATGGCCGGGGTGGTGGCGCGGGTTGCCGTCGATGGGATAGAGCACGTGCTTGGCCGTCCAGTAGTCCAGGGCAACGGGGTCCTGGGAGGCGACCAGCGTGTTCCGCCGCCGGGTGGTGTCAACCGGGTGGCCTTTGAGGGCGGTGAGGGAGACCCAAATGGCGTCGATGATGTTCAGCACCGGCGGCCGCACCAGGGCCATCATCTTGCCGCAGGTTTCGCCCAGGCGCAGGTAGTGGCGCTCGCCGAAGCCGTCGACCATGGACACCAGCCCGTACATGTGCTTGAGGGAAGCGGTGATCTCGGAACCGCCGCTGTCATGATGCTTGAGTACGGGCACGTTGATGAGCTTGAGGTTCTGGCTGTAGCCCGCCCCGGTCCAGATCCCCTCGCGCAGCTCGATGCGCCGGCCGCCGGCGCTGGTGAAGCAGGGATAGGAAACGTTCTCGAAGCGCCGGTAGCCGTTCGTCGCGTGGTCTTCGGCGCCGATGAAGGTGGAGCGGATGGGATCGAACAGGAAGGCGGAAACGCGCGGGTCAGCGAAGACCTGCTCGACCAGGTGCACGAAGGAATGCGCCTCGTTCACGGCGTTGGCATGGACGTCGGTGTTCTCGTAGGCCCCGGCGCCGCGGGTGTCGCAGCGCAGGCTGCCGCGGCCCTGGCCGTTCTCCACGATCACCACCTCGCCGCGGAAGCCGTCGGGATGGTCGAGGATTCTCTGCACCAGCCCGCGGATGACATCGCTGTTGGTGCAGCCGCGGTACTTCCATTGGGCATTGACCTTGATCAGCACCACGTCGTCGGCGGCGATCAGCCCTTGCGGAGCGCACAGCGGGGCGGCGGCGCCGCTGCGGTAGAAAGCCAGGCCCTGGTCGTGCATCAGCGCCAGCAGGGCTTCCACTCCAGCATGGCGGTTGTCGCCCTCGGTAAAGGGGGCGTTGGGGATGTTCTCGACATGGAAAATGTCGGAAAAAGCGGCAGGCTCGGCTTCAAGCCGCTTCGCCCATGGCGGTGCCAGGAGGAGCAGCGAACTGGCGCCGAACGTGCCGATGAACTTTCTTCGCGAAACGTTGGTCTTTTGTTTTTTGGCCATAGCATAATTATAACGTGACTGGTTACATTTTTCAACCACGCCAGCATTTTCCTGCGAATCGGGGGCTCAGGATTAGAACGCTTCCTTTTTTGCCTATCCCTGCCTGTTCTCTCCTAAAGCGCCGGTATAGTGAAGCTGACCGACCCGCTGTCGTTGCCGGCGGTCGCGCCCACCAGCACCTTCCCCTTGTAGGAGACCATGATCGACCAGGTGCCTGCCCCGACCTCGGTCTTCAGGGTCGTGATCGAGACGGTGTACGACATGCCGGGCTGCACCCGCTCCGGGGCGAAGATCTGCCGTCCGCCCTTGGGAGTAGTGCCCAGGGAGCCGACGCCCGACATGCTGACCGCGAAGATGTCGTCCTTGGCCGAGCCCGAGTCCCAGACCATGATCAACAGCGCCGACTGGAAGTTGCGCTCGTCCTGCAAGCCTTCGCCGGTATTGTCCACCGAATCGCCCTGGACCTCGACCATGGCGCCGCCCTGCTGCAGCAGATTGGGGTCGATATCGCCCTGGGCCGTGACCTGCTGGCCGTTGCGCTCCACCTCCTGCTCGTCGCAGGCCAGCTCGCCCAGCCGGCCCTGCATGGCGGCCAGGGTACGCTCGACGTCGCCGAACCTCGGCCCCATGGCCGACACGTCGGTGATCAGCCCCTTGATCGTGGCCTTGACGTCCTTCTTGGAGCACAGGACGCTGGAGACCACGATCTGGCCGTAAAGCTCCTGCAGCTCGGCGCTGATGGCGCTGAACTCGGCGCCGATGGCCTTGGCCTGGTAATAGGCGAAGGCGACCATGCGGTTGCTGCAGGGGTCGGCGCGGCGGGCGTTGATCTCAGAGTAGAACTTGGCCGCGGCGCCGTTGAACTGCGCGTACTTCTGCCCCACCGTCTGCTTCAGCGAATTGAAGCGCTCGATCAGCGCCGCCAGGTCCTCCTCGCAGGGGTCGTCCTCGGCGTCTTCCTGCAGCTCGTCGAGCGCCTCGTCCAGGTCGCCCGGCTCCCCGGGCTTCTCCTCCTCGGCGGCCTCCTCGACGATGACCGTGGCCGATGCCGATATTTTCAGGTACTCCGCCGTGACCGTGAAGGTGCCGGCCTTCCTGGCGACGAAGGTGCCGCCGGGGGCGTTGCCCCACTTGACCAGGCCGGCGGGGATCTTCTCGGTCTCGCCTTCCTTGTTCACCCCGAAGACGCTGAAGCCGACGCTCGCGCCGACCTGCAGGGTCTTTTCGGCCGGCTGCAGGATGAGGGAAACGACGTCCTTGTCCTTGGCGAACGAGATGGCGCACGGGTATTCGGCGGTCGTGCCGCTGGCCTGGATCGTCTTCTCCTCGCTTTCGTTGGCGTCGTTGGTCGCCGTGACGCGCACGTCCAGCGTGTCGCCGGGCGACTTGATGAGGGTGATGCGGAAGTAGCCCTTGTCGTCGGCCTGTTCGTCGCTGCACTCGTCGAGCACGTTCTCCCCGGGGGAGACGCCGATGCGCGCGCCGGCGATACCGTTGCCCCTGGCGTCGGTCACCCGTCCCTGGACATGGAAGGCCATGGTGCGCTTCACCCGGCCCAGCGCGTTCACGACCTGCTGGTGGAACGAGGCGTTCCCCTTCATGACGCGCTCCTCGATCACCTTGTCGACGATCTCGTCGACGAAGGGGAAGCTGCGCACCAGGCCGGCGTCCATCTCCAACGCCTCGATGATGGCCTGCAGCCTCATGTCCTGCAGCAGGAACTTCTCGGTGGCGTCGCTGGCGCACAGGAGCTGCTCGGCCAGGCGCCGCACCTCGCGCTGCAGCTCCTGGGCCTTTTCGCTAACCTCCTTCTGCCGGCGGATGAAGCCGGGAGGGATGTTGTAGGCCTTGGCCAGGAAATCCACGTCCTCGGCCTCGGCCTTATGGTCGTTGCGGCGCAGCCACTGGATGAGCGCCTGCAGGTCGGGGATGCCGCCATGCGCCAGGCCGGCGACGAATCGCCCACCCACCCAGAAAAAGATGCTGCCGTTGTCGCTGACGTCCTTGTAGACATCCTTGTAGATCCCCTTCTTGCCCTCGGGGCAGGCCTCGCGGGCGGGGAACTGCTTCATCCACTGGATGTTGCGCGGGTCGCCGCCCAGCGAGGTGTCGATCTGGCCGGTGGTGGTGCCGCCGACGCAGTTGCCCTCGCGCTCGCGGATGCGATCGCCCAGTCCCTTGCAGGCCTTGATCATCTCCTGGGCGACCTCGAAGTACTTCTGCACGAACATGCCCAGCACCGGGATCTTGCCGCCATACTGCGCTCCCAGGCTGAACAGCGTCTCGATCCTGCTGCCCGGATCGCGGGAGCGCAGCGCCCCGACCACGGCCTCCAGGGCGTTGTAGGCCTCGATGTAATCGGCGGCCATGTTCTTCAGGCCGCGGAAGTTGGCCTCGATGTCCTCCAGGTCGTCGAGGAGCTGTCCGCTGATCCCCGCCTTCTGCAGGATCTTGACGTATTCCGCCTCGGGCAATTCGGGATCGGCGGCGGCCTTGCCGGCCTCGGCGATCGCCTTCATCCTGGCCGCGCCATCGGCGTAGAGGCCTTTCAGGGAGTCCACGATCTCCCGCGACGGCTCGTCGAGCATGGCCATCACGACCGTGTTCAGGGTCGCGTTGACCTTGTCGTCCAGGAAGTCCTGGGCGTTCGTCCTTTTCTCCGGATCGCTTTCCTCCTTGTCTTTTTCCAGCGCCTCGAGGTAGCCCCGGTACAACTCGAAGGCGGTCTGCGCGAAATTGGTCTCACGCAGGCCGAGGGCCTCATAATCCCTGAGGATCTCATTGAAATAGGTCGCGTCCCTGACCGCGCCCTCGGCGCCGCTGGCCGCTTGGATGAACGCTTCGTCGACTTTCTCGATGATCTTCCCCTTCAGAAAGTCCCGCAACTTATCGGCATCGAGCTGCAGCTCTTCCCCGTGGATCATGGCCGGCAGGATCGACAGCAGCAGGACCGCCGCCCATCCGTAAAACAGCGCTTTTTTCATGGCCGCCATCATGTTTTTTTTGTTGCTCATCGTTTCCTCCCGGCTCAATTCAGCCTGAAATTGACTCCCCCGAGCAGGTAAAAGCGGGAATTGGAGTCCACGGGATACATGCCGGGGATGGGGTCGAAGCCCGTCTTGACCAGGTAGAACCCGCCCCGGACGAAGGCGAAGATGCTGGAATTCACTTGATACTGGGCCGTGCCGCTGAGCTGCAGCGTCGTCGGGTGGCGCAGGTAGACGCCGTCGATCAGGATCTCGCCGGTGGAGTCGTTGAAACCGGTGTAGTCGCTGGTGTAGACATTGCCCAGTTCGAAGGTCCCCTGGCCGGTGATGCGCAGGCGGTCGGACAGGGGCAGGTTGAGGTCGGCGAAGGCGCCGAAGCGCAGCAGGTTGCCATCGCGCTTGAGCACCTCGCCGCCGCCGGAAAGGACCAGGTTGCCGTGCACGCCGACCATGGGGCCGAAGGCCAGGTACTTCAGGTTGAAGCCCAGCTTCCAGAACAGGTCGATCACGTGCGGGCTGACCGTTTCTCCCAGGTCGGCGTCACCCGGGCTGTGCCAGAACTTGAACAGCAGGTTGAAGGAGTTGGTCAGAAAGCGGCCCAGGCTGCTCATCTCCAGGCTGAGGTCGGAATAGCTCCTGGCCTTCTCGTTGGCGAAGAGGCTGGTGAACACGGAGACGGCGAAGCGCTTCTTGAAGTCCCGGCTGTTGCTGGCGTAGCGCAGCATGAGCCGCGAGTAGTCAGCGGCCTCGTTCTCGGCGTACGACTTGAGGTAGCCGCCCAGCAGCAGGTCGGAGCGGCCGGAGCCCCAGTTCAGGTCGCCGCCCAGCTTCATGTAGCTGTACTCCTTCAGGTCGGAGAAGGAGTAGGTGTCGAGCAGCAGGCGGGTCTTGAAGAAGCCCTTGCTCTTGCGCGCCGCCAGGGTCAGGACGGGATGGATGCGGCTGAACTTGCGGTTGGCCAGGTCGCCCGACTGCGCCTCGAACAGCAGGTCGCAGCGCGCCCCCCAGCTGGCGGAGAGGGCGGCGTTCAGCCCGGCGAAGACGCGGTGGGTGAGGTAGTCGCTGGGGGCGTCGTTGGCGTAGGAGTAGCTCTGCAGCCCGTAGCGCAGGGCCAGGTCGGCGCCGGCGGACAGGCGGTAAGCCATGTCCGCGCCCAGGTTGAAGCCGCTGTAGTCGGCCTGCGGGTTGTCGGGACTGCCGTAGGAGTCGATGCCGGCGTTGAGGGACAGGCTCATCCTGTCCACGCCGGTGAAGCGCACGCCGCCGTTCAGCCGCGTCTGGGTGAAGGCCTCCAGCATGACGTCCTTCTGCGTGCCGAGGTCGAGGGAGACCTCCAGGTCGTCGCCGGCCTGGTAGCTGCCGCCGAGGCTGAGGGCGTGCTTGCCCCCGCCGACGCTTTCCTTGGCGCTCTCGCCGGCGTACTGCGTCCCGGTCTTCTCCACCCCCAGCAGCAGCTCGCCCCAGAGCTTCAGCCGGGCCAGGAAGCCGGCGCGGGTGCCGGCAAAGGCCAGGCTTTCGTCGATGCGGTATTTTTCGTGGAACTGGCTGGCGATGCGATAGTACTTGTTGACCTTCTCATAGGAGGCGTAGAGGGGGGTGCGGCGGATGCCGGCCGGGTCATAGTTGGCGACGATGCGGTCGGCGACGCTCTTGCCGGCGGCGATCTGGTTGAACACATCGGCCAGCTGCGCCAGGAAGCGCGCCGCCGCCAGCTTGTCGACCCCGGCGAACTTCACCACCGGCCTGCTGGAGACCTCGCGAAAGAACTGCACCGCCGTTTTCAGCACCCAGCCCTCGCGCTTGCCGGGCAGCCCGATCTTGTAGTGGTCATCCCCTTCCTCCAGCACGTCGAAGGCCTCGTTGAGGTAGGGATAATGGATCACCTTGGCGCCGGCCATGGGGCTGTCCAGCACCGGGGTGTTGGCCCTGAGCGTTTTCACCCGCGGGACGCGCTCGCCCGCCTTCTTCTCCTCGACCAGCTTGGGCTCCATCTGCTTGAGCAGGCCGAGGAAGAGCATGGAGTCGGCGAGCATCTTGCGCTGGATGTCCTCCATGAGCTTCACGTCGGAAGCGTCGACACGCGTCAGCAGCGGCGTCGTTGCCGGGACCCGGGATGCGGCGGGCGCCGGCTTTTTTTTGGGCTCAGGCTCCGCCTTGGCGGCGGCGGAAGCCGGGGCGGCGGCTGTCACCGGCACCACGACATTCTGGTGCACGTAGCCCTCCTTGCCCTTCATCGCCCCGGAACGGCAGATCACCTTCAGCCAGGCCCCGCTTTTCTGCAGGAGCTCGAGGCGGTCGCCTCGCTGGAGGGCGCCCAGGATCGGCTGGGCGATCCCCGGGCCGGACCTGAAATTGACGGTCTTTTCGCTGACCGTGTAGAGCTCCTTTTCCCCGTGCAGTGCCGTCCCCAGGAACAGGAACAAGCAGAGAAGATGGATGATCCTTGCTTTACTCTCCATCGCCGCCTCCCTCGCCTTTATTGTATGGATGATCCTGGAACTCTATTTTCCAATTATTTACGGCAGCTGAAATCGAATGTCAATAGCATTTCGGCAAAAAGGTGGATGCTGCGAAAAATCTTAGGACCGGGGGCAAGTATGGGCGGTCACCATTCCCTTATGCCTGGGCCTGCGGGACGCCAAGGCCGCAGACGAAGGATCATCCCAGCAAACCCCGGCCGCTCATTGCCGCTCTTCCTGGGCGGCTTCCTGGTAGTCGTCAAGGACCAGGTTCATGCGGAAACGCTTTTTTATGAAGAGAAAGCCCGCCCTGACATGGATGTCGTGATTTTTCACGAAGACCTTGTCCCCTTGCGCGACAAAGACGGTGTTCATCTCCAGTTGCTTGACCATCGCGGGCAGGGGGTCATAGGTGTAGGACGCCTCGACCGCAAAGCCGCTGGCCGCGTCCAGCCATATCTTGCCGAAGTGGACGACGATCCTCTCTTTTTCGCCGATCTTGCGCACGTACTCCTTGCGGAATTCATAGGCGTTGCAATCGACGCCGTTCCTCTTTTCGCGGCCGAGAAACTTGTGGGCGACCGGCTTCCCGGCGCTGGCGATCAGGGGATGGATGTCCACCGCCGAGACGCTGATGGCCTGGCCCCGGTTCTTTTCCCTGCCCTTTTCCCGCATTTTTCTCCGCTTCTCCAGCTCCTGGCGGGTGACGTCCTTTCCGTCCTCGACCGCCTTCACCAGCCGGGCCTCCTTGTCTCCCGGCGTCCATTCCAGCCAGATCTCGTTCCGGCTTTTGGCCTTGCCGCCGCCGTCGAGCTGCTCGAATTTCGCGTAGATCTTCCCCGGCAGATGATCCTGCGCCAGGGCCGCGGCAGCCACGCCCTTTTTCCAGCAGGCCTCCGCCTCATCTTCAGCGGACAATGCCAAGGCCGGGAGAAACGCGACCAGCAGCAACGACAATGAGCGCAACATGATCTTGTTCTTCATGAAAACCTCTTTTTTTTCATGCGCCCGCTCCCGCAGCCAATGCCTTCTTCAATGGGGCAAGAAACCTGGCGGGCCGAACGTTTTCCAGCACCACCCTCGCGCAGCCGTTGAAGCGGGCGAACTCCCCCAGGGCGCGGCCGAGTTCGGGGACCAGACCATCGAGGTTGGTGAAGGCGGGCTCGATGGCGAGGAAACGCGCGATGAGCGTTTTGCCCTGGCGGTCGGCCTTGGGGTCGAGGCGGCCGACGATATTCTCACCGAACAGGATGGGCAGCACAAAATAGCCGTGAACGCGCTTGTGCTTCGGCACATAACACTCGAAGGCAAAGTCAAAATCGAAGCGCTCCTTGAGGCGCCGGCGGTCGATCGCCAGGTTGTCGAAAGGCGAGAGGAATCGGACCCCGGGCTGTCCTGCGCGAAGCCGTCCCGCCGTTGCCAGCAAGGCCGGCAGGGCATAGACCACGCCAGGTCGGTCCTCGATACCCAGGCGGACGATCTCCCCAGCCACCAGCATCTCCTCGAGCGCGGAGGCAACGATGCGCCGGTCGCCGATGCGGATGTAGTCGCGGATCTCCCGTTCTCCGGCGACGCCCAGGGCGCCGAGCGCCCGCTGAACGAGGAAGCGGCCGAGCTCGCCGTCGCCGGGCACGCGCGTGCCAGTGCCCGCGGGCAGCACGCGCTCGCTGAGGTCGTAGACGCGTTCGAAGCCGCGGCGCTGAGCGATCATCAGCTCGCCGCGCCAGAACAGCAGCTCCAGAGCCGCCTTGGCCGGCTTCCAATCCCACCACGGTCCCTTGCCCCGGCCCGGCGGGTTTTCAAAATCCCTGGCCGCCAGCGGTCCCTCTTCCCTGATGCGTTTCAGCACCGGTTCGAGATAACCGCCGTATTTCTCCCCCCAGCCCCTGAACCATGAGTTCTTGGGATCGTAGAAGCTTTTCATCATCGGCAGGTAGAACCGGTAATCCTTCATGGGCAGGTACGATGCCGCGTGCCCCCAGTACTCGAAAACGGTCCGCTCGACCGCCTGCGCCTGGTGCAGATGTTCCGGCCGGTAGCCCGGCAGCCGCGTCCACAGCGTATGCTGGTGGGCCCGCTCGATCACCGCGATGGTGTCGATCTGCACATAGCCCAGATGATCGATGACCTGGGCCGCTCCCGCTTTTCCCTTCAGGGACTTTGCCCGGCCATCCAGAAGCTGGGCGTGCAGCAGCAGGCGCCGCAGGGTCTTTTGCGAGATCGATCCGTTCATGACCGGATCATCCTATCAGATCAGATATCCTTATGAAAGACCCGAAGACGCTCTCGCTTCAAAGCCGCCGCCCTTCCTGTAAAAACCAAGGCCGCATTCCCGCCCGCATAGATGTGAGATTTTCCCGGCGGAACTCATATTGTTATTCAGATGGATGGGAGGTAAGCGCCATGAAAACAGCCAGATTTTTTTTGTCCGCTTTTTTCGTGTTCCTAATTCTTGCCTGGATGCAGCCGTTGCGTGCCGAGCAGCGAACGATCGTCATTCCCAAGGGCACGAAACTGGCCAAGCTGGGACCCGGGCATTTCAAGTTCATCCTGCCGAGCAAGCAGATCGTCGAGCTGAAAGACTGGAACACGCGCACGGGGGCAGTAGGATCCATCCAACTGGTGGATCCGAGCCCGCCGCATAAGCCCGTGGCCGGCACGCAGGGGACATTGCTGCTGAAAATCGTGTCCCGCGCGGATGCGGCCAAGCTTGCCGCAGGCGACCAGGTGCAGATTGACGACGACATCACCTGGCTGCCATTGAGCCTGACGTTTCACCTGACAGGTATCATTGACCCCACGCCGCCCTCCGTGCCCAGGAACTCGAGCCAGCAGGCCCTTCCCCTGGCTCCGGCGTCACCAGGGATTTCCTCTGCCCCGTTGGTCCCGCTTCCCGCCTTGCCGATCCGCATCGACTATATCATGATGGAGCCGGAATGGTTTATGGAAGGGCAGGAGTCCCTCTATCTGCGCATAGAAGGCACGCGCACCCAGGCTGGAGGGCCCTTGCGGGACGGGACATTATTTTTAAGCAGGGATGGCCGGGTGATCATGCGATTAGACCATATCAGCTTCAGGGACGACATCGGCCCGATCAACATACGCACCGCCTTTCACGGTACGGCAGCTCCGGGGACTTATCAGGTGGAATTGATCTTCGCTGGCCGATCCTATCGCAGCAGGGAGTTCAGAACCGAAACAATGACACGCTACCGATTCCTTCGCTAAGTTTCAATAAAATTTACTGGCGCGGCATTCCCTTATGCCGTCCCGGACATGGATCGTTACCATGTGAAAATGACGGGCGCGATCAGGCGCGTGCCTCTTTCCTGATTATTCCCGAGATCGATAAAATGAACGCTTTCATGGTCCGTCCTCAATCCTTCCTTCCCCTATCTTTCCAGCCTATCCGCGCACGGCGTTGAAAAAGGCCTCCAGTTTTTCGGGGTCGAGGCGGCCGCCGCTGCGGACGCCGCTGCACAGGTCGACGCCGAAGGGCTGCACGCGATCGATCGCTTCGCGGACATTGTCCGCGTTCAGGCCGCCGGCGAGGAATACGGGTATGCGTGAGCGCTCGACGATGCGCCGGCTGAGCCGCCAATCATGGACGCGGCCGGTGCCACCGAGCTCCTTCACGGCCAGGGCGGGGTTGCCCGAGTCCAGGAGCAGGGCGTCGGCTTTTTCAGCGGCCCGCAGCGCTTCGTCCAGGGAATTCCCGCTGCGGACATGGATGACCTGGACGATCTTCAGCGCCGGCAGTATGGCGCGGATGGTGTCGATCGCGTCTTCCTCGGGCGCGTCCACGAGCTGGAGCGTGCTGGTCAGGGTGCGCAGGTGATGGGCGATGATGGCCCCGCCCCGGGTCTCGCAGGTCAGCAGGAAGGTGGCGACCGGCGGCGGCACCGATTCGGCGATGCGCCGGATGCGGAAGTCGCTGATCGGGCCCGGGCCGCTGGGCATGGCCGCCACCAGGCCGACGGCCGCGGCGCCGAACGAGACCGCCATCCGGGCTTCGGCTTCCGAGGCGATGCAGCAGATCTTTACCCTGGGAGTCATGGGGATAATATACCACAGAACAAAAAGACAAAAGGCAAAAGTAAAAAGGCAAAAGTGAAGAAAATCAATTAACCGGTGCATGCTCCTCGTCACTCGTCACTCGTTTCTTTTTTCGTGTGGCTGCTGGCCACAAATTCTTATCGCGTTACGCGTCACGCGTCACGTAGTCCCATTCTTTCAGTTAGATCTGTGGGAGCCTCGAATTTCAGTCTTACCTGGTCACTCGTCACTTGTCACTTAGATTCAAAGGCGCTTAATTCTATGTCTTTGCTATCACTATCACTAACACTAACACTTTCTTTTTTTTACCACATCTTCCCCGTCGCCGGCTGGTAGTTGAAGCCGCGGCTCCACATATAGGTGTTGAACGTCTGCTGGCGGATGTTCATCAACACGTTGTGCTTGAGCATGGCGCTCACGGCATCATCCCCTT
This sequence comes from Acidobacteriota bacterium, assembly GCA_025456205.1. Lineage (GTDB taxonomy): Bacteria > Acidobacteriota > Aminicenantia > UBA2199 > UBA2199 > UBA2199. The sequence goes on from JALOLA010000032.1 coordinate 19,364, forward strand.
TCGCGCTCCGGCCGGCGGGGGTTTGGCCCGCCGGGGCCTCGCCCGCCGTGAGAAAAAGGAGCCGGCGGCGCGCCGTTTCGCGCTGGCCGGCATCGCCGTGGACCGCCAGGGTGCGCAGCACCAGCCACAGTCCCGGAGCCGTGGCCACCTGGGCGCGCTCGGCGGCGGAAAAGCCGGTCCAGGCGCGCAGCAGCTCGCGGCGCGCCCCGGCCACCTCCGCTTCGCCCAGCTGGGCGGGCAGCGCCGTCCCGTCCCGGTTCAGGAGGCGGGAATAGGCATAGAGCTCGCTGAAGGCGGCGGCGGCCATCTCGGTGAGCGGCGGCTCGCCGGCGATGATCGTACGGCCGCGCTCGGCCAGGCGGGCGCGGATCATGGCCACCACCGGGTCGGAGGCGGGTGACTCCTTCAGCCACTGGCGGGTCGTCTCCTCGAGGGTCTTGCGCATCTCCTCCAGTTCCTTTTGCCCGGCGCGCATGATCCAGGCCACGACCTGCGGATACTGGGCAAACGATTTCTTCTCTTCGTCGCTCTTGCCCTCCCACCAGGCGGCGCTGAACGGGTCGAGGATGAGTCGCTCCTGCGCCGCGGTGAACGGCGCGCCCAGGGCGAACTCAAGGACGAAAAGGAACGAGCGGCGCACGCGGTCCAGCTCCGACCCCGCCGCGGCCGGGGCCTTCGCTCCCGACTCCGCAGCCAGGCGGCGGCTGAGCTCGTTGATGGCCTTGGCCTCTCCGGCCTGTCCGGCCGCCAGCTTGGAGTGGACGCTCCGCCCCGGGGTGATGATCATCTGCCGGGGCGAGCCCTTGCCGCCGCCGAGGAACAGGATGTCGCCCTGGCGGGCGCGCGTGGCCGGGATCTCCTCGGCCGCGGCCAGGTCGAGCAGGCGGTCCCGGTCGTAGACGACCAGCTGGAGCAGCTTGCCCTCGTTCTCCAGGTCGCGCAGGATCAGCTGCACGCCGTCGCCGGCCGGGCGCAGATCGCTTATCTGGTAGGCCTTGTCGGCGGCCGGCAGGAGCGCGGATAGCATCAGGGACAAAAATATCACCAGCAGGAACAGTTGGCTTCTTTTCATGCGCCAATTCTAGGAAGTGAGAGGAGTAGAGTCAAGAGGCGGCAGCAAGGCAAAGATAAGAAAACAGCAATCAGGGCACGGCAGATGATGGACGGCTCACGGTATCACAATCTTGAATTTATTTTCTGCCGCGCCGCGCGGTTCTATCCTCATGCCGCTTCATTGATGCCGTTTCCATGCCTGGGGATTGCGTTCCAGAACCGCTTGGGGTATATTCTGTCCGAAAAAATGGCCATATTGAAGAATCTCGCCTATTTGGCAAGGACCTTGTGGCGCCAGCCGCGAATGCTGCGGGTCACTCCGACGCTGAACCTGTTTTTTCTCCGTTATATCGGAAAATTCCGCATTAAAAACAGCGCCGGCCATTGGACCGTTCATTCCCACCTGCCGCCGCTCAACCACCCGGCCTTCGGCCGTTTCGTCAGCCTCCATCTGCTGGAGCGTATCGCCGGCCCTTCCCACGCCCAGATCGGCCTGACCAACGCCTGCCCTCAAGCGTGCGCCTATTGCTACAACCGCGAGCGCCACGGCCGGGCCATGGACACCGAGACCATTCTCCGCGCCGTGCGCGAGCTGAAGGAGCTTGGTGTCTGCTGGATGGGGCTCACCGGCGGCGAGCCGCTGCTGAACCCGGATATCGCGCGCATCGTCGCCGGCGCCGCCGATGGCTGCGCGGTCAAGCTGTTCACCACCGGCAGCACCCTGACCCGGGAAAAGGCGCTGGAACTCAAGCAGGCCGGGCTGTTCTCGGTCTCGGTCAGCCTGGATCACTGGCTGCCGGAGATCCACGACCGCAACCGCGGCCTGACCGGCGCCTTCGCCACCGCCTTGGCCGCCATCCGCCTGTTCCAGGAGGCGGGAGGCATCCAGGTGGGCGTATCGGCGGTGGTCAGCCGCGACATGATCCAGCGCGGGCAAGTGGAAGAATTCCTGGATTTCCTGCAAGGGCTGGGCATCGACGAGGCCTGGCTGTGCGAGCCCAAGCCGTCGGTGGCCGCGTTCTGGGACGAGGGGCAGGTGATCCGCGCGGAAGAGCACCGGGAGCTGTTCGCGATCCAGGACCGCTGGAACCGCCGCGCCGGCATGACCATCAACTACCTCGGCCATTTCGAAAGCCGGGAGCATTTCGGCTGCAACGCCGGGAACAAGAT
>JALOLA010000033.1 GCA_025456205.1 Acidobacteriota bacterium
GGGAATTGCCAGCTCCGGTGCAGGTGCAGGTAGAGCAGCAGCAGCAGCGAAACGGCCAGCAGCCGCGGCAGGAATTTCAACAGCAGCAGGCGGCTGCGCGACAGCGGCAGCGACAGCATGTATTCGCCGGCGTTTTCCTGCCTTTCCCTCTCGAACAGAGACCAGCCCGTGAAAGCGGCGTACAGCAGCAGGAAGATCTCCAGGGCCGGCGCCAGGAAAACATCCTGATCGCTGAAGCGGATCCCCGCGACCAAGGCGGCGAGGACGATGAAAATGACCGCGCCGTCCTTGAAAACGCGCCTGGCTTCAGTGGCGAGCATATTCGCCTCCTATGTAGGCCCTCAGGATTTCCGTCAGGCTCAGGTGCTCGACGCCCTGCAGGCGGTGGGTCTCCGCCAGGTAGGGGTAGACGAAGATCTCCCTGGCATTCTGCCATTGCCGGGAAAACACGACGGGGATCCCGGGCGGGATCTCCGGCGCATAGAATTTGACGAACCGCTGCTTCAGCATGTCCACGCTCTCATCGAGAATGATCCTGCCCTTTTCCATGACCAGCACCCGCTCGGGGATGCCCTCGATCTCGAAGGCCGATTGCGAGGCCAGGATCACGGTCAGCTGCTTTTCCTCGATGGGGCGCAGGATGGACGTCAGGAAGATCTCGCGCAGGTGGGGATCGAGAAAATGGATCACGTCGTCGACGAAAAGGTATTCGGGGGCCGCGGCCAGCGCCAGCGACAGGAAGAAGATGGTTTTTTCACCCTTGGACATGGAGGCGATCCTCTGGCCGGGGGGGAAAGCCGGCCCGTCGATAACCCACTCCGGGGAGCGGCCGAAAAAATGGCCATGCAGGCGCGCCGCTTCCTTGACGGTCATGCTGTCGTAGAGGCTGATCGATGCCGGTATATAGGCGATCTTCCTGCGCGCGCGGTGATCGGCCCTGCGGCCGCTATAGCGGATAGAGCCGCGATCGGCCCCGAGGACCCCGGCCATGGCCCTGAGCAGGGTGGTTTTCCCGGCGCCGTTGGCCCCGGCCAGCAGGATGCTCTCTCCCGCGCCGATGGCCAGGCTCAGGTCGTCGACCGCCCGGACCCGGCCGAAGCGGATGCTGAGCTTGTCAATTTTGATCATGGTCACTCCAGCCCTTGGGTTCGGTCATGGTGTGTGCCTCCTGGTAATAACGGAGAACGAGCTGTCGGGACCGCTTCAGGCGCTTGGACACGGTGCCGTTGCCGATGCCCAGGGTGGCGCCGATCTCCCGGCATGTAAGCTCCCCGTACTCGCGCATGACCAGCACGTCGCGCAGCCGGCGCGGCAGGCAAGCGATGGCCCTGCGCATGATGCGGATATCCTCGACCGTGCCGGCGTGCGCCTCCGGTGTTTCCCAGCTGACAGCGCTGGTTTCGGAAATCGGCTGCAGCGGGCCGCGCACCTTGCGGCGGCGCATGTGATCGAGGCAGCTGTTGCGGGCGATGCACAGCAGCCAGGCCTGCACATGCTGGGGATGGTCGCGGTCATAGCTGGCCAGGGCCTTGACGCATGTATCCTGGGTAAGGTCTCGGGCATCGGCGGCATTGCCCATGAATCCCAGGCACAGGCAGTACACCCGGTCCAGGTAGGAGGGCAGGTCGCGCAGCGCGTCCGCAGCCGCGTCGTATTCCCGGGACTCCGCCGCCTGCGGGCGGGGCTCCTTGAAGGAAATGGAGGGAAACAGGGGGGCGGCAAGCCGGGTTTCCATCATTCGCCTCCCTCCGGCGGGAGCATCTCGTCGAGCAGGCCGCGGATCTGCCGGCTCGAGAACCCCATCTCGATCGCCCTCTCCTGGAATTTCTGGAATTCCTCGCGCAGGATATCGGACTTCTTCAGGTCCAGCTGTTCGTTCTTTTCAACCCAGAAGCCCACTCCGGGCCGGCCGTTGATGATCCTCTCCTGGGTGAGTTCGCGGTAAGAGCGCGCCACCGTGTTGGGATTGATCTTGAGGAAGGTGGCCAGTTCGCGGATGGACGGCAGGGGCTGATTTTCGCTGATGACGCTCCTGGCGATGGCCTGCTTGATGCTTTTCTTGATCTGCTCGTAAACAGGAGTCGGCGAGGCGAAATCGATGATCAGTTCGTTTAGCAGCATGTAGCTCACTGTATCACAATAATAATACAGCAATACGGTTTTGTCAACTAAAATATTTTTTTTTCAATTTATATCATTATTTTTGCTGAACCGATCAGGGCGCTGCCGCTCATAGTTGAAATCCCGAGCGATTTCCCATACAATGTCCCCATGAATCCGGGAGAATTGTCCGCTGGAGAGCCCTGTTGATCGTCGCCGACACGCTCGTCCGCCGCATCGGCCAGCTGGTCAACCCCGCCTCCGACCGTGTCGCCCGCGGCGTTCAGGCCGATTCTCTGCGGGTGGAGCGCGACGTCTGCATCGCGGGGCGGCAGGGGAAGATCTGCTACATCGGACCGGAAAGCGACCTGGGCGCGGCCTGCCGGCTGGAGCCCGGCGGCCTGGAGCTGGACGCCGGCGGCGCCGTGGCGCTGCCCGGGCTGGTCGACCCGCACAGCCACCTGCCCTTCGCCGGCACGCGCCAGGACGAATTCCAGCTGAAGCTGCAGGGCGTCAGCTACCAGGAGATCGCCGCCGGCGGCGGCGGCATCAAGGGCACGGTGCGCAAGACCCGCGCCATCGGCCTCGAGGAGCTGGTCGCGGCCTGCTGCCGGCGCCTGGACTGCATGCTGCTCAGCGGCACGACCACCCTGGAGGCCAAGAGCGGCTACGGCCTGGACCTGGAGACCGAGCTGAAGCAGCTGCGGGCGCTGCGGGCGCTGGCAGGGCGCCACCCCGTGGCCATCGTGCCCACCTTCATGGGCGCCCATGAGATCCCCGACGAGTTCCGCGGCCGCAACCGCGACTACCTCGAGCACCTGCTGCGCTCCATCCTGCCGCAAGTGCTGGAGGAGCGGCTCGCCGGCTTCGTCGACATTTTCTGCGAGGAGGGCTATTTTTCCTACGCCGACGCCGAGTTCTACCTGGGCCGCGCCGCCGCCCTGGGCTTCAAGACCAAAATGCACGCTGACGAGTTCACCTCCAACAACGCCGCCGAGCTGGCGGCCCGCCTGGGCGCGGTATCGGCCGAGCACCTGATCGCCATCACCCCGCCCGAGATCGCCGCCATCGCCGCCTCGCCGACGGCCTGCGTCCTGCTGCCCGGCGTCTCGTTCTTCCTGCGCCTGGGACGCTACGCGCCGGGGCGGGAGATCCTGGCCGCCGGCGGCATCGTCGCCCTGGGCACCGATTTCAATCCGGGGAGCTCCATGATCTCCTCGCAGCTTTTCGTCTTTCACCTCGGTGTCTTCCAGATGGGCCTGACCATCGAGCAGGCCCTGAACGCCGTGACCATCAACGCCGCCTACGCCGTCGACCGCCAGCAGCAGGTCGGCTCGCTGGACGTGGGCAAGGAGATGGACCTGCTGCTGCTCGACATCCCCGACTACCAGTACCTGGCCTACCACCCCGGCATCGACCCGGTGCGCACCGTGCTCAAGGGCGGCAGGGTCGTCGTCCAGGAGCGCCGGATCGTCGGCGGCTGAACACGGATGGGAAGCGTCATGGTTCGCAAGCCAGCGGTGGCCGGGCACTTTTACCCGGCCGACAAGAATGCCCTTGAGCGCGAGCTGCGGGGGCTGGTGCCTGCAACCGGCGAGCGCAGCGAGCGGCGCAAGGTCCTGGGCCTGCTGGCCCCCCATGCCGGCTATGTCTACTCCGGCGCCTGCGCCGGCCAGGGCTACGGCCGGGTGCAGCTCACCGAGACGGTCATCATCCTGGGCGTCAACCACCGCGGCGCCGGGGCGGAGCTGGCCGTGGACGGCCACGACTACTGGCAGATGCCCATGGGCCGCGTGGAGGTGAATTCCGATCTGCGCGCCAGGCTGCTGGCCGGGTCCGGGCTGTTCCGCCAAGACAGCGAGGCCGGGCGCCTGGAGCACTCCCTGGAAGTGCAGGTGCCGTTCATCCAGTACGTCCGCCCGGGATCGCGCATCCTGCCTATCGCCGTCGCCGCCTCCGGCCTCGACGAGCTGTTGGCCGCCGGCGGGGAGATCGCCCGGCTTTTCCGCGACGACGCCAGCCTGATGATGGTCGCTTCCAGCGACATGAGCCATTACATCCCGGTGGCCCGCGCCCGCGAGCTGGACCTCAAGGCCATCGAGCGCCTGCTGCAGCTGGATGCCGCCGGGCTGTACCGCACCGTGCGCGACCAGCGCATCTCGATGTGCGGCGTGGCGCCGGCGGTGATCATGCTCAGCGCCGCCCGCGCCGCCGGCGCCGTTGGCGCCGAGCTGGTCTGCTATACGAATTCCGGCGCGGTGTCCGGAGATATGGACGAAGTGGTCGGCTATGCCAGCCTGATCGTCTATTGAGTTGCATGGACGCGCAGCGCGACATCCCGACCACGGCGGCGGACGTCGCGCCGCTGGTCCTGCCCCGGGCCGAGCATCCCGTTTCGCGGCGCCTCATCGATGCCGACGCCCTCAAGATCCTGTTCCGCCTGCAGCGCCTGGGGTTCACCGCCTACCTGACCGGGGGCGCGGTGCGCGACATGATGCTGGGCCGCACGCCCAAGGATTTCGACATCGCCACCGACGCCCGGCCCAACCAGATCCGCAAATACTTCGCCAACGCCTTCATCATCGGCCGCCGCTTCCGCCTGGCCCACATCCGCTTCCGCGGCGGCAAGGTCATCGAGGTGGCGACGTTCCGCAAGGACCCCGGCGCGGCGGCGATGGAAGCCGCCGCGACCGGCAGCGAGGCCCCGGGGGCGGCGGCGCCGCAGTTCGCCTTCGGCACGCCGGCGGAGGACGCCTGGCGCCGCGACATCACGGTCAACGCCCTGTTCTACGACCCGGCGACGGCGACGGTCATCGACCACGTCGGCGGCGTGGCCGACCTGCGCCGGGGCCGCATCCGCGTCATCGGCGACGCGGGCGAGCGCTTCCGCGAGGACCCGGTGCGCATCTGGCGCGTGATCCGCTACGCGGCCCGGCTGGGGTTCGCCATCGACGAGGAGATCGGCCCCGTGATCCGCGCCGAGCGCGGCCTCCTGGCCGGCTGCTCGGAAGCGCGGCTCTACGAGGAGTTCGCCAAGGACCTGCTGGGGGCGGGGGCACAGGCCGTCTTTGCCCGCCACCGTGAATACGGCGTGCTGCGCCTGCTGCTGGGCCGCATCGGCGCCGCGCTCGAGGATGACGAGGCCATGTTCGCCCTGTCGGGCTCCCTGCTGGGCATCGCCGACGCCGAGAAGGAGGCGGGGCGGGCGCCCGGGCTGGACGAGCTCATCGCCATGCTGCTCTGGCCCTGGGCGGCGCCGCAGCTGGGCGGCGCCGGGCCCGACCCCTTCCCGGCCCTGAAAAAAGCGTTCCTCGCGGCCGGCATGGTGGTGGCCCTGCCCAAGGGCGTGCGCGCCCAGGTCATCGACCTGCTGGCCCTGACCGGCCGCCTGCTGCGCGCCCTGGGCGACGGCAACATGCGCTGGTCCATCCGCCAGCGACCGGGCTATGCCCAGGCGGCGCGGCTGTGCTTCATGATCACCCAGGAACGGGTGCCGGAGGAGGGGGAGTCGTTCGAATTGCTCTTCCAGAAGGCGTTCCCCGGCCGGCCGCTCATGGGCGGCGGACGGCCGCGGCGGCGCCGCCGCCGCAAGCCGGCGAATCCTCAGTAAGCTGCCTGCAGGGCGGCCAAGGCCCTGGCCGCCATGCGCTCCTGGAAGGCGGCCAGCTCGGCGGCGGGATGCGCCGTGCGCAGGAATTCCGCGGTCAGCGCCATGATCTCTTCCTCGACCCGGAGCAGCCCCGGCAGGAAGCCGCTGCCTTCGCGGTTGTCCAGGCGGGTGAACTGGAGGTATTCGCAGCGGTCGACCTCGGCGTAAGGCCGGGCCAGCTTTTTCAGGCGCTGTGATTCCGCCAGCAGCGGCGCCTTGGCGCCCGCGCGCAGGGCGTCCGGGACCGCGCCGGCCTCCACCCAGAGCGGAACGGCGATGGTGAACAGCGGCTCGCCCAGCTGCACCCAGAGCGTGGCCGGTGACCCGTCGTTGCCCGGCTTGCGGCCGTGAACGACCACAGCGGCCGACGTGCTGTCGCGGTCGATGGTGTCGCGGCTGGCGAGCCAGGCGGGCTTTTTCGCCGAGAAATCCCGGAATTGCGCGAACGCGGGCTGCGCCACCAGCACGTGGCCGGTATCGCGGCTGATATGGCCGAGGATCTGCCGGTGCGATATGCCGGCAGGGGGCAGGGCGCGGAACAGCCGGCTGGCCCGCTCGAAGCGCAGGTAGCCGGCCCCGGCCGCATCCTTGCCGCTGCGGGCGAAGTTGCTGTTGACCAGGTATTTTTCCGCGACGTCGGCAGCTGGGAATTTCTTGTAGGCGCGGTTGGAGACTTCAAAGATCGCCGCCCCGCCCCGGGCGTCGATCACGCCGAAATTGGCCAGGCTGCCCAGGCTGGGCCCCAGGCTCTCCCTGAGATAGGCCTCGAAGTCGTCGATGCTGGCGCAGCGGCGCAGGGCGTCGGCCATGATCATCCCCTCCAGGTCCTTCATCTCGCCGGCCGCCTCGGGAAGATTGTAGGCCACCGAGTTGAATATGGCGAAGCCGGCGCTGTTCAGCCCGGCGTAGGCCCAGCGGCCCGAGCGGTCCTCGGTGTTGACCAGCGCCAGGTAGGAATAGGGCGACTCGCTGACAAACAGGACCTTGTTGTTCAGGAAGTCCGTGTCGCGGTTCTTCCATAGCAGCGGGCGGCCGTCGGCGGCGGCGGCGGTGCTGACGACGGCGGTGGTGCAGGCGCGGGCGGCGGGGGGCGCCGCCGCGGAAAGGACCAGGGCCAGCGCCAGGACGGGCAGCATTTTTTTCATGGTCACCTCGACTTTGCCCAGGCATGATAAGGCAAGGCGGGCGCGGAAGTCAACCGCGAGCCATAGGATTGGCGCAAGGCAGAGGGCGTAAGGCGTAAGGAGAGAGAAAGAAAGATCATTTCCTTTTGGTTGTTTTGAATCTTATGTCATTCTTATAATCTTGCCTTATGCCTTACACCTTGCGCCTTACGCCGAGTTGCTCCGCGCATGCAAGCCTTGACGCTGGCGGCCATTTCCCCTATAATTTTTTTTCATCATGAAATTCAAGGCGATCCTTCTCCTCCTGGCCGGCCTGGCTTTTTCCCCAAGCTGCCGGCAGCCGCGCCCGGCCCTGGTCCCGGAAATCAGTCCGCCTCTCGTTCAGGAAGAAATGGTTGCCTGGACGGGAAACCTGGCCGGAAACTCGCTTTTCCCCTGTGGCGGGGAGATCGGCTGGGTCGACGCCGCGGGCCGGATCATCGCCTTGAACGTTGAAAAAAAAACCATTACCGAGGTTCTCGCCGTGCCCTTCGCGGTCAAGGTGCCGCCTTTTCGCCAGGAAGGCTTCCTGCTGCTCCAGGACCAGGCCAGCGATCGGCTCCTGATGTATGACCTGGCCGCGCGCGCGGTGACCTTCGAAGCCCTGCACCTGGGTGCAACGCGGATCCTCGGCGTCGATGGCGACTGCCTGGTCTACCTCGAGGGCGAGAGCTTGACGGTCAATTTCTGGCGGCGCCCGGGCGTCGTTTATCGTACGCCGGCCGGAGCGGCGCAATTCTACAATTGCGAATTCACTCCGGAGCGGGTACTGATCTCGACTGCGGAGCGGCTGCACACATTCTGGAAAAAGAGCGGCCGCTTCGAATATGAGCGATTGCCGCAGCCGGCCGTCTCGCCGTTCCATTACGATGGGGAGCATATTTATTATGGCTCCGTTGAACATTATCTGGTGAAGTATTCCACCAAAAAGAAGCGCCTGTCCTGGAAATTGAAGCTGGGGCGCGCCCTCGAGCGCCGGCCGTTCGCCTTCGCCGGCCACATCATGGCCAGCCCCGCCGATCACACCGTCCTGCAGGTGAACGCGAACGGCAGCCTCCTCTGGTGGCAGGCGCTGGGCTCGACCATGAGCTTTGACCTGCTGGCGATGAACGAGAACCTGGCCGCCGTGCTGCTCAACCGCGAGATCAAGTTCATCGACCCGCGGCGCAGGCAGGTGACCGTGTTCCAGGGCATGGAGCGGCCGCTCGGCCCGCCGCTGGCCTTCCGCGGCGATCTGTACTATATGGCGTCCGCCGGCGGCCAGGCCTGGCGCCTGCTGCGCGTCGGCAAGCGCTACGGCATCGACGTCGAGCTGGAGCCGGCCGCGGTGCGCTGGCTGGGGCGCTCGCTGCGCTTCACCGTGCAGCCGCAGCACCTGGTCGAGCCGCGCTGGGAGTGCGAGATCCTCGACGCCCAGGGCCGGCCGGTGTTCAGCAAGGGCATGGCGGGCGGCGAAAAAGCGACCCTGGTCTGGGTGCCCCTGCAGCCGGGAAAATACCTCATCCGCGTTCGCGCCAGGGCAAAGAATCGCGACGCGCAGAGCGAGGTGCCCGTCCAGGTGCTCGACCCGCAGCGGGTCGTGCCCGGCTTTTACCTGCACTTCTGACCGGGACGCATGGAGGAGCGATGAGAAGGAAATGGCTGCTGGCCCTAGGCATCGGGCTGCTGGCGCTGAGCGCCGTTGCCCGGGAACGGAGCGTGTGCGTCCTGGAGACCGAGAGGGGGACGCTGGTCTTCCGCCTCTTCCCGGAAGTGGCGCCGCTGACCGTGGCGCGCATCGGCGAACTGGCCGACAGCGGCTTCTACGACGGCATCCTTTTCCACCGCGTCGTGGCCGATTTTGTCGTTCAGGCCGGCGATCCCTCCGGCACCGGCGACGGCGGCTCGGGACGGACGATCGTCGCCGAGTTCTCGCACCTGCATTACCTGCGCGGCTCGGTGGGCATGGCCCGCGACGACGACATCCATTCCAACGACAGCCAGTTCTTCATCTGCATCAGCGAGCAGCCGCACCTGGACGGCAAGTACACCCTCTTCGGCCAGGTGATCGCGGGCGAGGACGTGCTCGACCGCATCCGCCAGGGCGACAGGATCGTGCGCCTGCGCACGCGCCGGGAATAGGATGTTCGCCGCCCTCGCCGGCTGGCTGCGGCGTCAGCAGATCCCTTGCAGCGAGGATGCCGCCATCGCCCCGCACCTCTATTTCCGCATCGGCGGCACGGTCCGCCTGCTCGTTTCCCCGGAGTCCGGCGCGCAGCGGCTGGCGGTGCTGCAAAAGCTGGCCGCCGCCCCTGGAGTGCCCTGGCTGGTGATCGGCGGTGGTTCCAACATCGCCTTCTCCGACGGCCTGACCCGGGCCGTCGTGGTGCTGGCCCCCGCCGCGGCGCCGGCAACCGGCCCGCGGCTCGAGGCGGACGGCCAGGCGCTGCAGGTCGACGGCGGCATGCGCAACCAGCCTTTCCTCGCCTGGTGCGCGGCCAATGGCGCCGGCGGGCTGGAATTCCTTTCCGGCATCCCCGGCACCCTGGGCGGCGCGGCCGCGGTCAACGCCGGCGCCTTCGGCCGCTCCATTGCCGACGTGCTGCTGGGGGCCGACATCGTCGACGAGCAGGGGAACGTGCGCGCCGTGGATGCCGGTCACTTCGCTTTCCGCTACCGCGACTCGAGCTTCAAGCTCGGCCGCGGGGCCGTGCTGGCTCTGCGGCTGCGCGTGACGCCCGCGGACGAGGCGCAGATCGCCGGGAAGGCCCGGGAGAACCTCGAGTATCGCCTGCGGCGCCATCCTCCCTACCGCCTGGCTTCGGCCGGCTGTTTTTTCAAGAACCCGCTGGCCGCCGGCGTCAAGACCTCGGCCGGCAAGCTCATCGAAGAGTGCGGCTTGAAGGAAACCGCCGTCGGCGACCTGGCCGTGGCCGCCGAGCACGCGAACTTCCTGCTCAACCGCGGCCGCGGGACGTTCGCCGACCTGCAGCGCCTGGAGGAAAAGATCCGCGCCGCCGTGGCGGCGCGCTGCGGCATTGTGCTGGAGCGGGAAGTGATCTATGTCTCGGAGGACGGGGTCAAGTATTAGCTAGTAAGATAAAAAGACTGGGACTACGTGACGCGTAACGCGTGACGCGTGACGCGATAAGAATTAAATTCCAATGACAAAATGACCCACGCGAAAACTCCACCAAGGCAGGGTTTTCTTTATTTACTTTTCACTTTTCACGTTTCACTTTTCACATAGTACATTCAAGGAAAAAAAAAGGGAAAGGCGACAGCGCCTTTCCCGTCGAGATGCGCTAAAAACTCAAGCCGGCGTGAACGCCGCTATTTTGCCGCCTTGCGGCCGTTGCTGGAGCGGGTGGCCGCTGCCACCGGCTTGACCCCGGCGCCCGAAGCCAGCCGCGTCGCGATCCAGGTGGCGCTGGTGATGTCCTTGCCGCCGATGGTCAGGCCGGCGAAGGTGGCGCTGCCCGTCATCTTGTCCTTGCTCTCGAAGCTGCCGGTCAGCTGGATCTCCCATTCGTCGTACTCGATCGTCACCTTCTTGCCGTCGACCGCGTAGGTCCCCATGTCGCCGGAGTCGTTGATGGTGCCCTTCTCCTTGTTGCCGCTGAAGACCAGCGTCCAGAGCCAGGTGTGGGCCGGCGAAGTCGAAGTGAAGTTGAAATCCCAGGCGCCGACGATGTCGTATTTCGTCTTCAGGACCACCAGGAACAGGACGGCGGCGATGGCGCCAACGGCCACCACGCCGATGACCAGGGGCAGGATGCTCTTTTTCTTGGCTTGATAGCCGGAGCCGCCTTCCTCCTCGATAAAATTGGGAGCCTGGCCGCTGTCCTCGATCGTCGTGCCGGCCGGGGCGGGCGCCTGCTCCGCGCGCAGGGGCATGGCGGACACCTGCAGCAGTCCTATGAACGTGAAGGCCACGAATAATGCGATCCATTTCTGCTGTTTCTTGTTCATGAACGGATTACCTCCTTTGCATGGCACAGTTATATATGGCCGCTTTTCTTTTGTCAATTCCGTTCGCAGGCAGGATACGGCCTTGCGCTTTTTCCTGCCCGGCCCGCCGGAGAACGGCTTACTTCAGCTCCAGGGCGACCTGACCGCCCATCGGCGCTGCGGCGTTGCCGGCGGCGGAGGCGACGCGGCTGGCGGTGAAGGTGCCGGTGGAACTCACGGCGTTATTCACGTAGTACGTCACCGAGCCGCTGATCTTGTCCTTGCCGTCGAATTTCCCGTCGTACACCCAGTTGTAGTTGTAGCCGGCGGCCTTGAATTCAAAATGAACGTTCTTGCCGTCCACCGTGTAGGTGCCGGTGTCGATGTACTTTTCAAGCGTGATCGTGCCGGATGTCTTGCTGCCGCTGAAGATGAGGGCGACGGCGCCCAGGCTCCATATCGTGTTGTTCACGTTCCACTTGCCCACGATATCGTAGCTGGTCTTGAGCACGACCAGAACGAGCACGGCGGCCAGCGCCGCGACGCCCAGGCCGATGAGGATGATGGGAACGACGCTCTTTTTAACCGGGGCGGAGCCGTACCCTTCCTCCTCGATGAAGCCCGGAGCCTGCTCGTCGGCGGGGACGGCGGTCGCGGACGCGGCGGGCGCCTGGTCGGCGCGCAGCGGCATGGTCGTCGCGTGCAGCAGCGAAAGGAAAGCCAGGGCCACGAACAGCGCGATCGTTCTCTTGTGGGTTTTCATTGTCCCTCCTGTGTTCCTATTATAGTAAGTATAAATATAATTATGTCAACATTTATCTCAGCCGCCGGCTCTGCCTAGAGGCGCGATTGGGCCAGGGTGAGCGCCGTCACCCTGGCGCCGCCCTTTTTCAGGACCGCGGCGCAGCGGTGCAGGGTGGTGCCGGTGGTGGTCACGTCGTCGATGAGCAGGATGCGCTTGCCGGCGATCCTGCTGCCGGCGGCCAGGGCGAAGGCGCCGTCCAGGTTGGCGAGCCGCTGCGCCCGGGTCAGGCCGACCTGGGGCTGGGTCCTTCTGATCTTGCGCAGCACGCGCGGCCAGCAGGCGATGCCCAGGCGGCGGGCCAGCACGGCGCCCAGGGCGCGCACCGGCTGGAAGCCGTGGCGGCGGCCGCGGTCGGCCGGCACCGGCACCACGGCGTCGAAGGGCCCGGCCAGCCCGGCGCGCACCGTCTCCAGGCACAGCTGGGCCAGCAGGTGCTTGAGCGGCTCGATCTCGCCGTACTTGTAGAGGATGATGGCCTGGCGCAGGGTGCCCTCGTAGGCGGCAAAGGAGCGATGGCGGAGGAATGGCGGCGCCTGCAGCAGGCAGGAGCCGCAGGCGTCGAGGCCGGCAGGGATGAACGCGCCGCAGACCCGGCAGGCGTTGCCGCGCGCCGGGACGATCCGCCCCCGGCAATCGGTGCAGAGGATCGCCTCGCGCGCCTGCACCAGGTCGCAGGAGCAGATGCGGCAGCGCGGCCGGTAAAGCCCCGCCCGCGCCAGGCGCAGGCAACCGCCGCCGCCCCGGGCCAGGGCGCGGGCAGCCAGGCGAAGAAGCGGGATGACCATGTCGCCTCCGATCGCGGGAGGGACGGAGCGCCGCCGCTGCCCGCCCGTTGCCTGCATTGTAGTGCTTCCTCCCGGCGCGCGCAAGCAAAGCCCCGCCGCCGTCCTTGGCGCCGCGGTCCGCTTTGTGATAGAATTTCCCCTGACGCATATCCCAGGAGGAAGAGACATGCCCAAGAGCGCCTACGAAAAGGCCGGGGTCAGCATCGACCGCGGCAACGAAGCGGTCGAGCGCATCAAGTCCATGGTCAAGCGCATGGGCGTGCAGGAGATCGGCAAGTTCGGCGGCTTCTTCCCCCTGAAGGGCGGCCTTAAAAGCCCGATCCTGGTCTCTTCCGCCGATGGCGTCGGCACCAAGCTGAAGGTGGCCTTCCTGGCCGGGGTGCACAACACCATCGGCCGCGACCTGGTCAACCATTGCGTCAACGACATCCTGGTCTACGGCGCCCGGCCTCTTTTCTTCCTGGACTACCTGGCTTCGGGCCGGGTCGAGCCCCGGGTGGTCGGCGAGGTGGTTTCCGGCGTGCTGGACGGCTGCCTGGACAACGAGATGGTGCTGCTGGGCGGCGAGACCGCCGAGATGCCCGGGTTCTACCAGGAGGGCGAGTACGACATCGCCGGCTTCATCGTCGGCATCGTCGCCAAGGCCGACGTGGTGGACGGCAAGTCCATCCGCAAGGGCGACCTGCTGCTCGGCCTGCCTTCCTCCGGCCTGCACACCAATGGCTACTCCCTGGCGCGGCACATCGTCTTCGACACGCTGCACCTGAAGGTGAACAGCACGGTCAGCGAGCTGGAGCTGCCTCTCGGCCAGGAGCTGCTGCGCGTCCACCGCTCCTACCTGAAGGCGGTGCAGCCGCTGCTCGACGAGAAGCTGCTCAAGGGCATGGCGCACATCACCGGCGGCGGGCTGCTGGAGAACGTGCCGCGCATCCTGCCGGAGAACGCCGCCGTGGTCATCGAGAAGACCTGGCCGGTGCCGCCGCTGTTCTCCTTCCTGGTCCAGGCCGGCAGCGTCTCCGAGGCCGAGCGCTACCGCGTGTTCAACATGGGCATCGGCATGGTGCTGGTCATCGAGCCGAAAAGGCTCAGCCGCGTCGAGGCCGCGCTGCAGGCGGCGGGCGAAGAATACTACCTGATCGGCCAGGTGACCGAGAACCGGGGCGGCGCGCGGGTGCGCGTCCAATGAAGGCGCCCGGGCCGCTTTTGCTCCCGGCGCTGCTCCTGGCGGCCGTGCTGCTGCCGGCGGCCAACGTCCAGGTGGTGAGATACGAGAGCCAGGCAGACCTGAAGGTCTTCGTGGCCCGCTACGAAAGCCAGGCCGACCTGTGCGTGCGCCGCGTGCGCTACGAGAGCCAGGCCCGCGGCGCCGACGAGTTCTGGCACTACGTGAAATATGAAAGCCAGGCCGACGTCAGGGTCTTTTTCGTGAAGTACGAGAGCCAGGCCGACATCCGCGTCCACTTCGTCCGCTACGACAGCCAGGCCGGCTGGCGGGCGTCGAGCCCGTTCCAGGGCCGGCTGGCCCTGAAAAGCCAATGAAGCGCATCCTGTCGCTGGCGCTGCCGGCCCTCTTGGCCCTGGTCTCCTGCCTGCCGCTGGCGGCCGGTGAGACGCTGACCCTGGCCTCGACCACTTCGACCCTGGACTCGGGGCTTTTCGACGCCCTGATCCCGCCCTTTGAAAGGAAATTCCGCTGCACGGTCAGGGTCATCGCCGTGGGCAGCGGCCAGGCGCTGCGCCTCGGCCGCGACGGCAACGCCGACGTGCTGCTGGTCCACGATCGCGAGGCAGAGGAGAAATTCGTGGCCGACGGCTTCGGCGTGGAGCGCCTCGACGTGATGCACAACGACTTCGTCCTGGTCGGGCCCGCGGCCGATCCGGCCGGGGCCCGTGGGCGGAAGGCCGGCGAGGCGTTCCGGCGCATCGCCGCCGCCGCCGCGGCCTTCGCTTCGCGCGGCGACGACTCGGGCACGCACAAAAAGGAGCTGAAGCTGTGGCAGGCGGCGGGCCGGACCCCCGCTGGAGGCTGGTACCTGGAGAGCGGCTCGGGCATGGAGGCCACGCTGCGCATCGCCAACGAGAAGCTCGCCTATTGCCTGGTCGACCGCGCCACCTGGCTGGCCCACCGCCGCGAGATCGACGCCCTGGCGGTGGTCAGCGAGGGCGACGAGGCCCTGTTCAACCCCTATTCCGTGATCGTCGTCTCGCCGGCGAAGTTCCCCTGGCTGAACGCCCGGCTGGCCGCGAGCTTCGCCGGGTTCATCCGCTCGCCCGCGGGCCAGGCCATCATCCGCGACTTCGGCAGGGAGCGCCACGGCGCCCCCCTCTTTTTCCCCGATGTCGTGCGCTGAGGCCCGCCGGCCATGAGCTACCTCCTCGACGGGCTGCGCGAGGGTGCGGCGCTGCTGCTGCCGCCCGGCCGCGAGATCCTGCAGATCATCGGCCTGTCGCTGGCCGTCTCGGGAGCGGCGACGGCGCTGGCGGCGCTGGCGGCGATCCCCGCCGCCCTGGTGCTGGCCCTGAAAGAATTCCGCGGCAAGCGCCTGCTGGTGGGGCTGCTCAACACCGCCATGGCGGTGCCGGCCGTGCTCATCGGCCTGCTGGTCTACGGCCTGGTCAGCCGCCGCGGCCCGCTGGGGGCGCTGGGGCTGCTGTTCACCCCCGGGGCCATGGTCCTGGCCCAGGCGCTGCTGGCGTTCCCGCTGATCACCGCCCTGGCCCTGGCCGCCCTGAAGGGGGTGGCGCGCGACGCCCGCGACCTGGCCCTGTCCCTGGGCGCCGACCGCCGCCAGCTGGCCGTCGCCGTCATCCGCCAGGGGCGCTTCGCCTTCCTGACCGCCATCATCGCCGGCTTCTCGCGGGTCATCGGCGAGACCGGCATGACGCTGATGGTCGGGGGCAACATCAAGGGCCAGACGCGGGTGCTGACCACGGCCATTTCGCTGGAGACCATGAAGGGCAACTTCGAGATCGGCATCGCCCTGGGCATCGTGCTGCTGCTGGCGGCGCTGGCCATCAACGTGGCGCTGCAGCTCGCGCAGGGGAAATGATGGAGATCCGCGCCGCCGGGCTGGGGCGCCGCGCCGGCGGCAGGGCCATCCTGGCCGGCGTCGACCTGGAGTTCTCCCCCGGGGTGGTCAACGTCATCCTCGGCCCCAACGGCGCCGGCAAGTCGACGCTGCTGCGCCTGCTCGGGCTGCTGGACCGGCCTGGCAGTGGCGACATCGTCTATGACGGCCGGTGGCTGAGCGCCATGAACGGCGCCGAACGCGTGGCCCTGCGCCGGCGCTGCGGCTTCGTCTTCCAGGCGCCGCTGCTGCTGGCGGCCAGCGTCGAGGCCAACCTGCGCTTCGGGGCGCGCCTGCGCTCCCTGGCCGTCGACGACGAAGCCTTGCGCCGGGCGCTGGCGGCCACCGGCCTGGCCGGCAAGAAAAAGCAGGAGGCGCGCCTGCTTTCCGGCGGCGAGAAGCAGCGCCTGCAGCTGGCGCGGGTGATGCTGCTCGACCCCGACCTCTACCTGCTGGACGAGCCCACGGCCAATCTCGACCCGCTGAGCGTGAAGAACATCGAGGCGGCGATCGCCCGCCTGGCCCGGGAAGGCAAGACGGTCATCCTGGCCACCCACAATCTCATGCAGGCCCGGCTGCTGGCGGGGCGCATCGTCTTTCTCCAGGCCGGGCGCCTGGTGCAGGCCGGCTCGCCCAGCGAGGTGCTCAGCCGCCCCCTCTCCCTGGACATCGCCGAGTTCTCCGCCGCCGAGAACATCCTCAGCGGCACGCTGGCCCGTCGCGACGGGCGCACGGTCCTCGACTGCGGCCCGCTGAACATCGAAGTCGTCAGCGAGCGCGAAGCGGGGCGGGCGGCCGCCGTCATCCGCCCCGAGGACATCCTGGTCTCGCTGCAGCCGCTCGACTCCTCGGCGCGCAACTCCTTCCGCGGCACCGTCAGCGCCATCTCCGACCTGGGTGCGGTCATGGCCCTGGTCGTGGACTGCTCGGGGGTGGCCTTCACCGTCTTTCTCACCCGCATCTCCTGCGCCCAGATGGGCCTGGCCGCGGGCGGCAGCGTGGCCCTGACCTTCAAGGCCACCGCCGTCCATCTCCTGGCCATTGACTGAAGCCGGTGGCCCGGGGGCAACTTCATGCCTGCCGCTCCCTGCTGTTTGACATTCTGCCGCCGGCTCCTTATCATATTTCCGCAAGCCGGCCGTTGTCCGGACGGCGCGAATGGCGGAAAGATGCCCCCTGAACAGGAGCGATCCAATGACACTTCGCGGATGTAGCGCATGCTTGTTGCTCTGCCTGCTGCTCGCCCCGTTTCTCTTTCACGGTCAGGATGCCCCTGCGTCTTCCGGGCCGGTGGACGTTCCGCGCATCGAGGGCCGGATCGCCGTCGACGGCCGACTGGACGAGGCGGCCTGGCAGCAGGCGCTGCTGCTGGAGCTGCCGTTCGAGACCGAGCCCGGCGAGAACATTCCCGCCCCGCTGCGCACCGCGGTGCGCGTCTTCTACGGCAAGGACGCCATCTACTTCGGCCTGGAATGCTTCGATCCCGAGCCGGGCGCGATCCGCGCCCGCTACGCCGAGCGCGATTCCTTCGATGCCGACGACCTGATCAACATCAACCTCGACACCTTCAACGACGAGCGGCGCAATTATTTCTTCGGCTGCAACCCGCTGGGCGTGCAGCGCGACGGCATGGAGACCCAGGGCGGCGACGGGTCATGGGACGGCATCTGGGGCTCCGCCGGCCGCATTCACGAGCAGGGCTACACCATTGAGATCGCCATCCCCTTCTCCACCCTGCAGTTCCAGCGCACCACCGGGCCGCAGGTGTGGGGGCTGGACATCTCGCGCTGGTACCCGCGCTCGCAGCGCCGCCGCCTGGGCCTGGTGCCGATCGGCCGCGCCGACAACTGCTACCAGTGCCAGTTCATGAAGATCCGCGGCTTCGCCGGCATCACGCCCGGACGGCGCGTCGAGCTCGTCCCCACCCTGACCGGCATCCGCAGCGACGCCCGCGCGGAGATGCCCGGCGGCGGCTTCGAGCGCGGGTCCAGGGACCTCGATCCCGGCCTGACCGCCAAGTGGGGGGTCACTTCCAACCTGACGCTGAACGCCACGGTCAACCCCGACTTCTCGCAGGTGGAGGCCGACGCGCGCCAGCTGGACGTCAACCAGCCCTTCGCCCTGTACTTCCAGGAGAAGCGCCCCTTCTTCACCGAGGGCGCCGATTTCTTCGCCTCGCCGTTCCGTGCCATCTACACGCGCACGCTGCGCGATCCGCGCTGGGGGCTGAAGCTGTCGGGCAAGGAGGGGAAAAGCACCATCGGCGCCTACTTCGTCCAGGACGAGCTGACCAACCTCATCTTCCCGGGCAGCCAGGGGTCGGGCGCCGCCTCGCTCGACCAGCTCTCGTCGGCGCTGGTGCTGCGCAGCAAGCGCGATTTCGGCAGCCGCTACACGCTGGGCGCCCTGTTCACCAACCGCAGCGGCGATGAATACTTCAACCGCGTCTTCGGCTTCGACGGCGCGGCGCGCTTCAGCCGTCGCGACAAGGTGAGCTTCCAGTTCCTCGGCTCATCGACCCGCTACCCCCAAGCGGTCGCCCGGGACTTCGGCCAGCCCCCGGGGACGCTGGGCGACATCGCCTTCGGCGGCCAGTTCGAGCACCAGGGGCGCAACCTGCAGTACTACGTCGAGTACGACGACGTGGGACCGGAGTTCCGCGCCGACCTGGGCTTCATGCCCAAGGTCGGCTACCGCGAGCTGGAGGGCGGCGTCAGTTACGGCTGGCTCCGCGACCGCGGCTGGTGGTCGCGGATCATGCTGGGCAGCAGCTGGGAGCGCTCCGAGGACCACCACGGGCGGTTCCTCTTCGAGATGAACAGCCTGAACTTCGTCTTCCGCGGCGCCATGCAGAGCTATTTCAACCTCTACGGCTACCGCATGCACGAGGACTACCGGGGCCGGACCTTCCCCCTGTGGGCGGCCGAAGCCCTGCTGGGGATGTCGCCCCACGCCGCCGTGCGGCTGGCCTTCTACGGCAACCTGGGCGACCGCATCGACTACGAGAATGCCCGCCCCGGCTGGCAGGTGCAGGCCAACCCGACGATCACGCTCAACGCCGGCCGGCGCCTGGCCTTCGAGCTCGACCACAATTACGTGCGCATGAAGGTGAACGGCGCCGACCTGTACACGGCCAACATCACCCAGGGCAAGGCCATCTATCACATTAACCTGCGCATGTTCCTGCGCGCCGTCGCCCAGTACGTCGACTACCGCTACAACGTCAGCAACTACACCTTCGCCGTCGATCCGCAATTCAGGCACTTCTTCAGCCAGTTCCTCTTTTCCTACAAGCTCAACCCGCGCACCGTGCTCTTCCTCGGCTATTCCGACAACGCCCGGGGCACGCAGGACTACCGCCTCACGCGCAGCGACAGGACGGTATTCATGAAGGTCAGCTATTCGTGGCAGATGTAGGGGAAGAAAGATGTTGGATGACAGACGTCAGGCGTTAGCAAGAGATAAAAACGAGCATGGGTGGGGGCGATGGCCGGTGCCTGATGGCATGCAATCAGGCAGCCGTAGGCGCCGGGTTCCATTCCATCTTGACCTGCGGATGACGCGGACAGGCAATTTGTTCTCAGGCGTTTTCGAAACGAACGATGCAGGAGGCAACATGAAAAACAGGTTTTTCGCGATGGCGCTTGCGCTGCTGGTCCTGTCCGGCCTGCTGGCCGCCCAGGCCCCGGCGATCAAGAAGGCCTACCTCGGGCAGCCGATGTCCGATTTCGAGCTGGCGACGCTCGATGGCAAGACAGTCAAGCTGTCGGCACTGAAGGGCCGCAACGTGATGCTCGTCTTCCCGCGCGTCTTCTACGCCGTCGACGGCGACTGCTCGATCTGCGGCTACCAGTATGCCGAGCTGGCCGACCAGTTCCAGGCGGGGAAGTGGAAGGAGAGGTTCAATCTGGACGTGCTGTTCGTTTTCCCCTTTTCGACCGAGGTGACCCGCAGCTGGATCGCGCGCATCCCGGCGATGCTGGTGGCGGTCGAGGAATGGAAGAACCCCAAGCAAGAGGATCTGAAGAACGAGCAGGTGAAGCGCTGGATGGAGATCGCGCGCCAGGCCTTTCCGAAGAAACATGCCTTCGCGGCCGCGGCCGTTCCCATGCCTTTCCCGATCCTCCTGGACGAGAAGCGGGAACTTTCCAGGGGACTCGACCTCTTCCGCGAGGAATGGAGCGGTGGCAAGGGAGACCAGAACATCCCCTCGCTCTTCATCCTCGACAAGGAAGGCATCGTCCGCTTCAAGCTTATCGGCCAGCACACCCTGGACCGGCCCGCGGTGGACTACCTCGAAAAGATCATGGCCGCCGTGCTCTGAGCGGCCGTGGCCGACGCCGGCCGCATCGACGTCGTCACCGTGCGCATCTAGACCGAACCCCGGCCGGCTGCGCCCTGGGCCAGGATCCGGCTTCCATCCGGTAGCGCGGCCTGCCCGGAAAGGGGAGGGCTATTCTGCTTTCGCCGAACGGGCGGCCAAGTCACGGATGACCTTGAGGGCCTTCTCGAGCACCGGGTCTTTCCCCTTCAGGATATCTTTCAGGGTCGGGCGGACCTCCACGTCGGGCTGGATGCCGGTCCCCATGTACTCCCTGCCGTCCGGAAAGGTGGCCTTGAAGGTGCTCAGGCACAGCTCGCCGCCACCGGGCAGGGCGATCGGCAGCTTGCCTCCGGCGCCGCCGGCGGTCCTTTCGCCGACGGTCATGGCCCTGCCGCCCTGGGTCAGCTCGATGATCATGTCCTCGGCGGAGCTGTGGGTGGCGGGGCCGCAGAGAATGGCCAGCGGCCCCAGGTACCTCTTGCCGTCGCGCGGGGCGATCTCCCATTCCCTGAACGTCCAGGAGACGGGGTCCTTTTTCCAGGGGATGTTTGCCGGCGCGTACTGGAAAAAGTGGTTCCTCGGCGAGCGCACCGGCCGGTCGATCAGGCAGCCGGCGATCTCGGCGGCGATTACGCCGGAGCCTCCCGAGTTGTAGCGCAGGTCAAGGATCAGGCCCTTGGTCAGGGTGGGATCCAGGGAGTCGACCAGCTTCTTGAAATCCTCCGCCAGCCGCATGTTCCGTGCCTCGAAATTCGGCACGTTCACGTAACAGGTTCCGTCAGCCAGCATCCTGGACTGGATCGACGGGATGAACATGCTCTCCAGGAAGCGGTACATGAACGGCTTGCCGTCCCTGCCGGCGGAGGCCCGGGTGAGCGCCACCTGCCTGACGCCGCCGTCCGTGTCCCGCACCTTGAGCCGGACCTTTTCGTCCTGCGGGCCATAGAGCAGGTAAAAAATGAGGACGGCCTCGTCCGCCTGCTTGGAGCCCCGGGTATGATATTTCAGGACCTTTTCGTTGAAATGCTGGCGGACAGGCACGGCCGCGTCGACCTCCAAAATCTCCAGCCCGGGGTAGATCCGTTGCGCCTTGATCTCGTCCGTTGCCCCGACGCGCAGCACGTAGAACTTATCCCCCATGACCCCCAGCTCCAGGGGCGGAAGGTCATACCCCGGCGTCATGCGCCCCCAGGGCGGGATGACGTAGGTGTGCGAGTCCCGAAGCCGCGCGACCAGCTCCATCAGGATGAGGTAGTAGCTCTCCTTGTCCTGCGCTTCGATCACGCGCCCGATGCATTCCCGGGCGCGTTCATCCCAATTCAGCTCCTGGAGCCTGGCCACATGGGGGAAGCACGCTTTCGTCTGCGCCCAAACGGTCATCAGCCCCCAGATCTTCTGCTCGGCAGTGCCCGTCCATTCCTTGGCCTGGTCAGCGGGCCCGCCCGGCCGGGTATGGCCACCGGCGAGCAGAAAAAGAACCGCCAGAAAAAAAACGATCGTGCGCTTCATCCTGTCACTCCTTGCGCGCCGGCCGGCCTGCGCCGTGGAACGCGCTCGTTTCGCGGTCCGTCCCGGATGCCTTCACTCGGCTGCCCGGGCGTACTTCAATGGCTCGATGACGGCGGCGCTCACCCAATAGATGTCCTGGCTGCCGTTCCCCGGGCC
>JALOLA010000087.1 GCA_025456205.1 Acidobacteriota bacterium
TTTCTCCTTCAGCGGCCGCAGGATGGCGGCCAGGTTGCGCCGCGCCCGGAACAAGAGCGACTCCACCGAGGAGAGCGATATGTCCATGGCGGCGGCGATCTCCTCGTAGGATCTGTCATCGAAACTGGCCAGGGCCAGCGCCAGGCGCTGCCGCGCCGGCAGCGCGTCCAGGGCGCCGCGCAGGCGGGCTTCCCTTTCGCCGGCGACCAGGTCATCGCCGGCCCGCCCGGCTTCAGCCCCGGATTGCAGCTCTCCGGTGAGGGGCTGCGTCGGGGGCCGCGATTTTTTTCCCTGGCGATGGTTCAGGCAGGAGTTGACCGCCAGGCGATAGAGCCAGGTGGAAAACTCGGATTCGCCGCGAAAAGAGCCGGCATGGCGCCAGGCCTTGAGGAAGATCTCCTGGGCCAGCTCCTCGGCATCCTGGCGGTCGCGGGTATAGCGGTAGGCCAGCTGCAGCATGCGGCCCTGGTGCCGCATGACCAGCTCGGAGAAGGCCTGGCGGTCGCCGCCGGCGGCCAGGGAGATCAATAGCCGGTCTTCCCTTTCCCCGCTCACGGGATCCTCCCCGGTTCAGACTGCATGGCCGACGGCGTACACGATACGGATCGCACTCTATTTAGACAACCGCGGCCGCGGAACCTTGCGCTCCCTAGCCGCCCCGGGCCAGGGGAAGTCTATCCGATCCGGGGGTGGAAAGTCAAAAAATCCCTAGCGCGGATTGACGTAGAAGGTCTCGCGGTTCGAATAATGCGTCACGCCGGCCTGGATGTGATGGACGACGATCTCGCAGCGCGTCGCGGGCGGGATCAGCAGCGTGCTGAAGCGGCCGCGGACCAGCCCGTCGCTCCAGGATTCGACCGTCACCGGCCTGGGGATGCCGTTGAACCAGACCGTCGCCCCGCGGCTGTCGTGGGGCTTGTTGAAATCGAAACCATGGATCTCGATCGGGTGCTGCGCCTCGCCGGTGATGATCGAGCCCGGCTGGACGAAGTTGATGTAGGAATACTCGCTGGCCTCGATGCGGAAAGGGACCTTGTTGGTCAGCGGGGAAAATTGCGGGCGCTCGTCGGCGATGTAGACCAGGTAGTCGCCCGGCTTCATCAGCGGATCGCGGCTGAAGCAGATCCGGGTATCCTGCCAATCCGTGGCGTTCAATTTGTACCTCACGCTGTTCGCTTCGGCCCAAAGGTAGACGTACTGGCCCAGCTGGGCGCGTGTGGCCCCAAAGGCCTGGCCATGGGCGCAGGCCAGGGCCCAGCCGGCATTGCTCAGGAAGGACGGATCGATGCGCTCGATGCGCGGGATCTTCGCCACCAGGGGCGCCTGGGGGGTCGCCTTTGACAGGTCGGGCTTGACGAACTGCACCTTGCGGTCGCTCAGCTTGGTGACCGTCTGCCCCGTGCCGCCCGGGGTCGCCGCCGCGCCGATGGAGAACGGAGCGTCGCTCCTGTCGCTGACCGCGTCGTCGGCCGTTTGCACGGCGATCGTGTAGCCGTCCCCATCCGGGGCGACCCCGCCCTCGTAGCTGCCCGTGGTCCAGGAATAGGCGCCGGCGGCGGCGTTCAGTCCGCCGGCGATGCGGCCCAGCCTGGAGCCGTTCCGGTACAGGATCAGCTTGACCTTCTCGGCGATGCCGTTCGCCGTCCAGAATATCTGCCGGCTGCTGCCGGACTCCCAATTCTCGCCGCCGTTGGGCTTGACCATCTTCAGCGTGCCGGCCTGGGCCAGCCCGGAGAGGATCAGTATCGCGACCGCCAGGGAATAAAATTTCTTCATTCTTGCCTCCTGCATTTTCGTTAAGCTCATATATACCATTTCAGCGCCATCTATCTCAAAAAAAATCGCCGGCCCGGGCGGCGGGCAAAATTGTCGAGGCCGGCGAAATTATGCTACAATCACCCCATGCAGCAACATATTCTCGAGATCAAGAACCTGAGCAAAAGCTACGGCGAGACGGTCGCCCTGGCCAATTTCAGCCTGGACCTGGGAAAAGGGGAAGTGCTGGGCCTGCTCGGCCCCAACGGCGCCGGCAAGACGACCCTGATCTCGATCCTCTCCGGCACCCTGCGCGACTTCACCGGCAGCGTCACGTTCAAGGGCCAGGACCTTTTCGCCGACCGCGGACTGAAGAACCTGATCGGCATCGTTCCCCAGGAGATGGCCTTCTATGAGGACCTGAACGCCACCGAGAACCTGTTGTTCTGGGGCGGCCTCTACGCCATCCCGGAAAAGGAGCTGAAAAAGAGGGCGCGGGAGCTGCTGGCGCTGGTCGAGCTGGGCGCCCGGGCCAGGGAGCCGGTGAAAAAATTCTCGGGCGGCATGAAGCGGCGCCTGAACGTCGCCATCGGCCTGATCCACCGTCCGGAGCTGCTGCTGCTGGACGAGCCGACGGTGGGCATCGACGTCCAGGCCAAGATGAGCATCCTGGACATCATCCGCAACGTCGGCCGCGAGGGCACCTCGGTCGTCTTCACCACCCACCAGCTCTCCGAGGTGGAGCAGACCTGCGCGCGCATCGCCATCATGGACAGGGGAACGATCCTGGCCCAGGGCACGCTGGCCGAGCTGATCCGCATCGTCGGCGAAAAGGAGGTCGTCGAGGTCAGCGGCGAATTCAGCGCCGCCGCCTTCTCGGCGATCATCCAGCAGTTCGACGGCAACGGCATGGAGGTCCTGTCGGTGACCGACAACCAGGCCCACCTGGCCTTTGCCGACCCCGAGCGCATCCCGGCCATGATGCAGCACCTGTTCCAGCGCCACCTGCCCATCGCCGATCTCAAGATCAAGTCGCCCAACCTGGAGGCGGTGTTCCTCAAGATGACCGGCCGGAGCCTACGCGATTGAGCCGCACAACGCTGATCGTCCGCAACGACCTCCGCCGCCGCCTGCGAGCGCCCATGGCCACGATCCTGTTCCTGGTCATTCCCCTGGCCATGACCGGCGTCATCGGCATGGTTTTCAACCCCGGCGCGGACAACCGCACCCAGCTGCCGCCGATCCGCCTTTTGGTGGTGGACAACGACAAGGACCTTGCCGCCAAGTTCCTGCTCGGCGCCTTCGACCAGAAGGAGCTCAAGGACATGTTCCAGGTGACGCTGACCGACACGGCGACGGGCGAGGCGCTGATGCGCAAGGGGAAGGCCTCGGCCATGCTGGTCATCCCCGAGCACTTCAGCGACGACCTGGCCGACCAGAAACCCACCGCCCTCGAAGTGGTCAAGAACCCCTCCGAAGAATTCCTCCCCGGCGTGGCCGAGGAGTTCGCTGCCACCATGGCCGTCGGGTTCTCGGCCCTGGCCCAGGTGTTCGCCGATGAGCTCAAGGTCATCAAGAGCGTGCGCAACCTGTCGCTGGAGGCCGTCACCATCGCCGACATGACGCCGTTCCTGGAAATGGCCCGGGCCAAGATCATCGCCCTCCGGTCCTACCTGTCGCCGCTGCTGCTGACCGTCAGCTCCAGCACCACGACCCGCCCCGGCCGGGAGGCCCGTGCCTCCGGCTTCAACATCTTTTCCTACATTTTCCCCGGCATGCTGATCATGTTCCTGCTGTTCACCATCGAGCCCTCCCTGCGCGAGATCCAGAACGAGCGCGCCGACGGCAAGACCCGGCGCATGATGTTCTCGCCGCTGAGCGGCCTCGAGCTGGTGACGGCGCGCATCTTCAGCGGCTGGCTGCTGGGCATGGCCGTCTGCCTGCTGGCCATGGGCGCGGGAACGCTGATCTTCGGCATCGACTGGGTGAGTTACCCGCTGCAGCTGGCACTGGTCGCGGCCGCCTGCCTCTGCTGCGCCGCCCTGTTCGCCATGCTCAACGCTTTTTTCAGGAACAAGAACCAGGCCGGGGCCTTCGCCAGCCCCATTATCCTGGTCTTTTCCGCCTTCGGCGGCAGCCTGCTGCCCCTCGAGCAGCTGCCGGCGGGCATGCGCTGGGTGGGCAGGTTCACCATCAACAACTGGTTCATCACGGGCTGCCGGGAGATCATGGACGGCCGCCTGCCCATCGCCGCGCTGCTGGTGCTGACCGTCTCCGGCCTGTTCTTTGCCGCCGTCGCCATGGCCGTCCTGCCGCGGCGGCTCAGCGCCGGATAGGAAGCGAACATGAAAAAGATCTGGCATATCGGCCGCCTGGACCTGAAGCTGATGGTCAGGGACCGGGCCTTCTTCTTCTGGGTGCTGCTTTTTCCGCTGGCGTTCATCCTCATCTTCGGCAACCTGTACCAGGGGAGCAAGACAGACGCCAAGGCCTCGCTCACGGTGCTCAACCAGGACCAGGGGCGCTGGGGCGCCTATTTCGCCGAAAAGCTCAAGGCGCCAGGCATCGAGCTCGCGATCGTTGCCACCGCGCCCGAAACCTACCTGCGCATGCTGGTGATCCCGCCCGACTTTTCGCTGAAGATCGAAAGGAAGGCCGCCCAGGAGCTGCAGTTCCGCAAGGATTCCCAGGCCGACCTGAAAGCAGGCGCCGTGGCCGACACCAAGATCAGCCAGGCCATCGTCAAGCTGCTCGCCGAGCTGATCATGTACGGCAACCGGGACATGAAGGCCTTTTTCGCTGCGCGCAGCCCCTACCGCGACCTGGTCCAGGTCAGGACGCGCCTGCCCAAGGACACCATCACCAAGATTCCCTCGGGGTTCGACCATACCATCCCCGGCATCCTGGTGCAGTTCGTGATGATGATGGTGCTGATCTACGGCGGCATCTCGGTGATGGAGGACCGTAAAAAAAGGGTGCTGGCGCGCATCCTCTATTCTTCGGCGTCCCCTGCCGAGCTTTTCGGCGGCAAGTTCCTCGGGCGCCTGCTGATGGGGCTGCTGCAGTCGGCGATCCTGGTCGTCGCCGGGCTGCTGTTTTTCCGCCTGAACCTGGGCAATGCCTGGCTGTCGGCGCTGAACATCGTGGTGTTCGCCGCGGCCATGGCCGCGCTGAGCATCTTCGTGGGCTCGGTGCTGAGGAATGAAGAGATGATCATCGGCGTTTCGGTGCTGACGGCCAACATGTTCGCCGCCCTGGGCGGCTGCTGGTGGCCGGTGGAGATCGTGCCGCCTGCCTTCCGCGCCCTGGGCCGGATCTCGCCCGCTTACTGGGCCATGGACTCGTTCCACCAGGTCATCTTTTTCGCCAAGGGGCTGGAGACCGTCTGGCCCAACCTGCTGGTGCTGCTGGCCTTCGCCGCCGTCTTCACCGCCCTGGCCCTGCGCTACTTCAAGATCAGCGAATAAGGGCGCTTTTTCGGGCTTTGATTAAAGGTACCACCATCCTTGCAGATCTTAACCCAGGTTGAAGTATACTCTAATCGGCTGTCAGGGGTTGTTCCTGCTAAGCGTCATGTTAGGGTCTATAAATTCATTAATTGACAATTTCCTTAAAGGGTCATAGACTATATCCTGACACATTTGATGATGAGAGGGTTAAATGCCAGGTCAACGCATTGGTTATGTCAGGGTGAGCAGTTTCGATCAGAATCCCGAACGGCAACTGGAGAATATTTCGCTCAATAAGGTCTTTACCGACAAAGCCTCCGGCAAAGATACCAAGCGGCCCGAGCTCGAGGCGCTCCTTGCCTTCGCCCGTGAGGGAGATATTGTTGTTGTTCACAGTATGGATCGCCTGGCGCGAAACTTGGACGACCTGCGGCGCCTGGTCCAAATGCTGACCAAGCGGGGCATCCGGATCGAGTTCGTCAAGGAAGGTTTGCATTTCACTGGCGAGGATTCGCCCATGGCCAATCTATTGCTTTCAGTCATGGGCGCCTTCGCTGAATTTGAGCGGGCTTTGATCCGCGAGCGCCAGCGCGAAGGGATCGCCCTGGCCAAAAAACGTGGAGCCTACCGTGGCCGCAAGAAAGCGCTATCACCCGAGCAAGTGGCCGCTTTGCGACAACGGGCCGCTGCCGGCGATCAAAAAGCCGCCCTTGCCCGCGAGTTTGGCATCAGCCGCGAAACCTTATATCAATATTTGAGAATGGATAAATGACAATGCCACATCGCAGTTTATTGATTCGCGGGTTCCACTTTCCCAAATTATTGTTTTTAACTCAAGACTATCTCAAATCAAATGTGCGTTAAATCATTTAGGTATATACTAAGCAAAGTTGAATGTTAAATATGAAAAAGGCATTTGCAATTCATTGGCAATTTGGTGTAATGAATCAAAAACGGAGCGTGAAATGAAAAAAATCGCCCGCATCGCCGTTCTTGTGGCCGCGCTGGCCGCCCTGATATTTTTCGGGGCAAAGTACATGCGCAGCGATCATGGCAAGTCGCAGAAAGGAGAAACGGAAGCAAGTGCGATTGCCGGCGATGAGGCCGAAACCGAGGCCGCCGTCCCGGTGCGGGTGACCGCGCTCCAGCGCGGCGACCTGGCGCTGCGCCTCTCTGTGACCGCCGAGACCGAGGCCCGCGAGCGGGCGGCGGTCCGCAGCGAAGTGGGCGGCATCGTGAAGCATATCTACCATCACGAGGGCGACCGCGTCGCGGCCGGCGCGCCGGTCATGCAGCTGGAGAGCCGGGAAATCGAGCTGACCCTGCGCCAGGCCGAGGCCAACCGCCTGGAGAAGTACTCGAATTTCCTTTCGCAATACAACCTGCTGGCCGCCGGCGCCGACGCCCATGCCGATGCCATGGGCGAAAGGAAAAAGCGCTACGAGGAGGCCCTGAAGAAATTCAAAAAAGGCCGCATCTCCAAGGACGAGATGGAGAAGACCGAGGACCTGCTGCTGGCGGGAATGATCGAGAGCGGCACGCTGCAGGAGGAGGTCAAGCGCTGCGTCTCGGGCCTCACCGGCAGCGAGGTGGCGCTGGAAAGGGCCCGCCTCGACCTGGAGCGCACCGTGATCCGCGCCCCGTTCCCCGGGACCATCTCGGAGCTAAAGGCCTCGGTCGGCGAGCGCCTCGCCGCGGGGAGCGAGGTGTTCGCCATCGTCAACCTGGCCTCGGTGTTTCTCAAGGCCCACATCCT
>JALOLA010000034.1 GCA_025456205.1 Acidobacteriota bacterium
CTTTTTGCGAGTACATCGCCAGCGTTCCGGTGGTCAACGATCAATTCGTCTGGCAGGTCGGGAAAGCGAAAAATGGCAGCGTCGCCCCGGCCGGCAACTATCGGCTCACCGGGGAGCAGAACGAATATTGGCACTGCAACGATGTGCAAATCAGGCTGCTCAGCCAGATTTTGCCGCCCTTCCGTCCTCACTTGGAAAAAATCTGGATCAACAAGCTTCCCGACTGCCCCATGTGCTTCAGTCTTGATCCCAAGCAGATCAAGTTCGACGGCGAGGGCCCGCTCGTGTTTGACGTCGAGCTGCTGCGCAACGGTGTCTTACTGGCCAAGCTGGGCCGCTTCGGTGAGCGCAGGGCCGCTCCCGGGCCGGTCAAGATCGTCCTTGAGCAGGAGTGAAGCGGTTGCCACCCAAATATGAGCTGCGTTTCCTGTCGACGAAAGGCGAGGTCCTGCACCGGGAAGTCATCCAGCTCGAGATAGCGAAATAGCGCTTCGTCCCCGGGCCCGGCGCGGCCCGGTAAGGAGTCCGATTTTCACCCGGAGGGCGTCGTGAAGGCTTCCACGGCCGCGCCCCGGCGGCCGCCGCGCTTGACCTGGTAGAGCAGGTCGTCGGCGCGGGCCAGCACCGCGGCGGCGGCGGCGATGCTCCCCGCGGGGAGCGCGACGGCCCCGCAGGCGGCGCTGACCATGACCGCCGCCGCGCCTTCGCCGGCCTGGCAGGCCAGGCCGCTGATGCGGCGCTCGACCGAGCGCAGGGCCTCCATGTCGGCGCCGGGCAGCACGACCAGGAATTCGTCACCGCCCAGGCGGCCGAGGGCGTCGCCCTGGCGCAGGCACTCCTGGATGCGGGCGGCCATGTCCTTCAGGACCTGATCGCCGGCGGCATGGCCCAGCGTATCATTGACCTGCTTGAAGCGGTTGAGGTCGACCATGATGCAGCCCAGCTGGCGGTTGCTGCCGCGCTCAGGCCGCAGCTGCTTTTCCATGAAGGCGAGGACGGCGCGGCGGTTCAGCAGGGAGGTCAGCGGGTCGTACGTGGCCAGGTATTCCAGCTCGGCGGTGCGCTTGCTGACTTCGCTTTCCAGCTCGCGGTTGCGGCGGCGCAGCAGCAGCGTGCGCCAGCGGTAGACGCCGACGGCAACGGCCAGCAGGAAGAGCAGCCCGCCCAGGCGGAACCAGAGCGTCATCCAGAACGGGGGGTGGACGCGGATGGGCAGGGTGACGACCTCGCCCCAGACGCCCGATTCATTGACCGGCTGCAGGAGTAGATTCAGGTCGCCGGCCGGCAGGTTGGTGTAGCGGAGTTCCCTGGAGATGATCTCGTCCTTTTGCCACTCGCTTTCCATGCCCTCCATGCGGTAGCGATAGGCGGCGCGGTTGCGGCCGCGGTAGGAGAGGACGGCGATCTGGAAGGCCAGCGACCGTTCCTTCCAGGGCAGGTCCAGGGAACGGGGGAATTCCAGCAGGCGCTTCGGCAGGCGGGCGCTCTCGACCATCAGCCGCGGCGGCTCGGTGTTGGGGGTGCGGCCGGCCGGGTTGTACTGCGACAGGCCGTTGACGGTGCCGATCCAGATCTCGCCGCGGGCGTCGCTGAAGAATCCGTAGGCGTTGGTCTCCCAGTCGGCCAGGCCGTCGTCGGGAGTGAAGGCTTCGACCTTATAATCCGCGAGAAAACGGAAGGCGCCGCGGGCCGTGTTCACCCAGATCGTCCCCTTCCAGTCCTCGCCGATGAAAAAAACGTGGTGGTTGGTGAAGCCGGGGCTGTCGTTGAGCAGCCGCCAGGCGCCGGTGGTCTCCAGCACCGCCAGTCCGGCGTCGCTGCCCGCCCACAGGCGGCCGCGGCTGTCCTCGAAAATGGAGGAGATGTTGACGCTCCCGGCCAGCGGGCAGGGAGCGTCGAGGCGGGAAAGCGCCTCGCCGTCGCACTGATAGATGACGCCCCTGCTCATGAGCCAGACCCCGCCCTGGCGGCGGGGCGTCAGGCGGGTGACAATGGTCAGGGGTTCCCCGGCCGGCGTCGTTTTCCAGCCGCGCCAGCGGCCCTGTCGGTCGCGCCGCGCCAGGCCGCCGCCGCTCCATTCGC
Source organism: Acidobacteriota bacterium (assembly GCA_025456205.1). Taxonomy (GTDB): domain Bacteria; phylum Acidobacteriota; class Aminicenantia; order UBA2199; family UBA2199; genus UBA2199. Next base: position 2,083 of record JALOLA010000034.1, read on the forward strand.
CGCAGCCCCAGAGGTTCCCCTGGCCGTCGATGACCATCTCGTAGGGCACCGTGCGCGGGAAAGGGACTTCGGCGGGCAGGGAGCGGACGGCACTTTCCCCCGGCCTGCGGAAGAGGAGCGCGGAATCGGTCATGAACCAGAGGGTGCCGTCGTCGGTGCGCAGGACCTTCCAGACCCATTCATTGCCCAGTCCGTCCTCGGCGCGGAGGCTTTCGAGCACCCGCGGCACGGGGCGCACCTGGTAATGCACGGCGCCGCGCATGGTGCCCAGCCACAGCGAGTCCGGATGGTCGCCCGGCGTGATGCCGAAGACGCAGGCGCTGGGCAGACCCTGCTTTTCGGTATGGTTGATCACGGCCATGCCGCTGAGGCGGGCCAGGCCGCCGATATCGGTGCCCACCCAGACGTTGTTCTCGCGGTCCTCGAGGACGGCGCTGACGACCTTCGAAGGCAGGCCATTCTCCGGGCCCCAGTGCTCGAGGACAGCGCTCCCCGGGTGCTTGCGGAACAGGCCGTTGTCGCTGGTCGCGATGTAGAGGATCCCCGAGGGCTCGACCGCCATGCGATAAATGGAACGCGGCGCGCCCGGGCCTTCGGCCCAGTTCCGCCAGCCCTTGTCATTGCGCAGCCAGGCGCCGGTGTCGGTCGTGCCCAGCCACAGCCCCTCGGCGGTCACCGCCAGGGCGCGGTAACTGTCCGGTGCGACCGTGCCCGGGCCGGCCACGGCCGCGGGCTGCTGCAGTGCGTCGCCGGAGTAGCGCCACAAGCCGTTGTCAGCGGCTACCAGGATGCCTTCGCGGTCGAACAGGATGTCCTGGACCACGGGCCCGTCCTTGCCGCCGCCGGGGTGCAGGAGCGTCGCGGTTTCCCCGGCGATGACCACGACGCCGTTGTCGGTGCCGACCCAGATGCGCCTGCGGGCGTCCTCGGCCAGGGCCCGGCAGCGCACGGAGGTGACGGCCGGTTCCTTGAGCATTTCCAGGCGGTGGTCGCGCCAGCGCGAGACGCCGGCCACCGTGGCGATCCACAGGGTGGCGTCGCTGGCGACCAGCAGTTCCTGGATGCGCGTGCTGTGCAGGCCGTCTTCCCGGAAAAAGTTCCTGAACTCGCTGCCATTGAAGCGCGCGAGCCCTCCCCAGGTGCCGACCCACAAGTAGCCCTCGCGGTCCTGGGCCAGGGCCGAGACCTGCGATTGGGGGATGCCTTCCTTCAATCCGAGGATCTCGAAGGGCAGGACCTGCGACAGGAGGGGAAGGGAGAAAACCAGCGCCAGCGCGGCAAGGATCGGTTTTTTCATGGATGAACTATATTTATTTTTGCCCGGATTGTCAAAGCCCGGCGCGGCCGCATAACCAAACGCGGCCTGCCTGCGTATCACGATTTTCCCTTGCGCCGGATGCGCAGCCGCATTACAATGGCCGCGGCACCGGCCCGGCCTTGCCTGGACTTCCGGAACGATAGAGAGGTTTGATCATGGCGAGATTCTTGCTCATTCTCCTTGTTGCCGCCCTGGCCCTGCCCGCGGCGGCAACCGAGGTGCAGGCCGTGCGCGTCGACCAGGGCCCCAAGGTCGATGGCAGCCTGGCCGATCCTGCCTGGGACCAGGCCGTCGCTTTCGCCTCTTTCCGCATGGCCGAGCCGCGGCCGGGGGAGGAACCGAGCGAGAAGACCGAGCTGCGGATCGTCTACGATGAAGCCAACCTGTACATCGGCGTCCGCTGCCTGGACGGCGAGCCGTGGCGGATCACCGCCCAATCCATGGCCCATGACGGCGGCGGCGGCGAAAGCCACGGCTGGGGCGGGGGCGGCTCGCCCGGCAGCGGCGCCGACGACGTCGTGCGCGTGCTGATCGACCCTTTCCAGGACAAGCGCAGCGCCTATTTCTTTTCGGTCAACCCGCGCGGCGCCCGCGGCGAGGGCCTGGCCTCCGGGGGCGGCGCCAGCCTCAACTGGGACGGCATCTGGGACGCCGCCGCCCGCATCGACGGCGAAGGCTGGAGCGCCGAGCTCAGGATCCCCTTCAAGACGATATCCTTCAACCCGGGCCTGAGCGCCTGGGGCATCAACGTCGAGCGCTTCATCGCCCGCAAGCAGGAGACGGTGCGGCTGGCGGGGTTCGAGCGAGACAGCGGTTTTTACAACCCCATGGCCGCCGCCGCGCTCTGCGGTATCTCCGCGGTCAAGCAGGGCCTGGGGATCACTTTTCGGCCCTATGGTCTGTCCAGCGTCAGCAAGGACCACCTGCAGGGCGGCGGCTACGAATGGCAGTTCGACGGAGGCTTCGACATCTACAAGAATTTTACGCCCAACCTGGTGGGGGCGTTCAGCTACAACATGGACTTCGCCGAGACCGAGGCCGACGAGCGCCGCATCAACCTGACGCGTTTTCCGCTGTTCTTTCCCGAGAAGCGCATGTTCTTCCTCGAAGGCTCGGAAACGTTCAGCTTCAGCTCGAGCGTCAGCTTCCAGCCTTTCTTCAGCCGAAAGATCGGGCTGTATGGGGGCGAGCAGGTGCCGATCCTCTTCGGCGGCAAGGTCTTCGGCAAGATCGGGCGCACCAACCTCGCCGCCCTCGACGTGCAGACCGAGAAATTCGCGGGTCTGCCCGGCCGCAACTTCCTGGCCCTGCGCCTGACGCAGGACATCCTCAGCGAGAGCAAGGTAGGCATCATCGTCACCAACGGCAGCCCGGGCGGGGAGCGCAATACCCTGGCCGGGGTTGACTTCCGCTTTGCCACCTCGCGCTTCGCCGGCAACAAGAACCTGAACCTCGCCGCCTGGACGGCCTACAACTGGAACGAGAGGACCGACGGCAGCCACCTCGGCTTCGGCTTCCGGGCCAACTATCCCAACGACCTGTGGGATATCCAGAGCACCTACGCTTACTACGGCGAGGCGCTCGATCCCGGCCTGGGCTTCATGATGCGCCAGGGCATCCAGACCGCCTACCTGCGGGTGGGTTTTCAGCCGCGCCCGAGCGGCGGGTTTCTCGGCGCCTTCGTGCGCCAGTTCTTTTTCAACGCCAGTTTTGATTTCTACTGGGACCTGAAGGGCAACCTGGAGACCAGCCGCATCGAGGCCGCCCCCCTGAGCTTCAAGATGGAAAGCGGGGAGCAATTCAGTTTCGAGGTCACGGCCAACCACGACGTCCTGCCCTTCGCCTTCGAAGTGGCACAGGGCGTGGTCCTGCCGGCCGGGGCGTACCGCTTCATGAACGGCAAGGTCGAATTCAGCACGGCCTCGCACCGGCCCTGGGGCTTCGATGCCGGCATCACCTTCGGGGAATTCTACTCGGGGCGCTACGAGGACCTGAACCTGGGGCTGAACCTCAAGTTCAAGGGCTATGCCAGCCTGGGGCTGGATGTCAATCTGGTGCGCGGCCGCCTGAGCGAGGGGCGTTTCAGCGAGAACGTCTACCAGCTCAAGGCCGACGTTTTTCTCTCCCCCGACCTGGGCTTCATGAACTACATCCAGTACGATACCGTGTCCAGGATGCTGGGCTGGAGCGCGCGCCTGAAATGGCGGCTTTCGCCCGGGAACGAGGTCGCGCTGATCTACAACAGGAACTGGGAGCGGCGCTGGGACCCGGCGGCGCGGTTCTATCCTTTCGAGGAGAGGGGAGTATTCAAGATCTCGCTGTCCATCCGACCTTGATGGCACTCCGTGACGCGTTACGCGTCACGAATGCTCGATCTTTTATTCGACGTGCAGCTCGATCTCGACGGGGATCTTGCGTTCCTGTCCGTCGGCGCCCTGGCGGGTGATGGTCAACGCCAGCGACCTTTTCTGCGATTCCGCGTTAAAGGCTTTCATGCGTTTCTCGGCCTTTTTGCCGGCCAGGTACTTGGCAAGCGCCATCCCCAGTCCCAGCACCGATACCGACTGGCCCGCGGCGGGAGTGCGGCCGGCCGCGCCGCTCAAGCCCGGGTCGGGAACCGCTATCACCGGCCCCGTCTTCAGCTTCAGCAGCTCGGCCATGCTTTTTTTGCGATAGCCGAAGAGCCGTCCGCCATGGTACATGTCCAGCCGGAACGATCCCGAGAGCCCCTTGGCTTCGCCCGGCCCGGTCTCGGACCGGCCCGCGACCTTCACCCGCAGGCGCAGGAACTTCTGCGCCGGCGCGTCCTGTTCGAGCAGGTCGAGCACGAGAAAGAGCGACTGGCTGATTGCGGCCAGGCCCGGGCGCGTGAAGCGCAGGGCATTGGCGCCGGGCAGGAGCCTTCCCGCCGCCAGGACGGCGCCCCGCTCGCTCAGCTTGTAAAATGCCTCGCGGCTGCATTCCACGACCAGGGCCAGGGTGTCGGCGGCGACAGGGGACGGGTCGGCGGTCAGCGCAGCGGCGTCGAGGTCGATGGCGCGGACCAGCGGCAGGGCAGCGGTGCCGGGCAGGCCGGACGGGGCAGGCAGCAGCAGCAGGCAGAAAAGAAGGCTAGCCATTGTAGGAAAAAACGAAGGTGAGGGCCAGGGTCGTGCCGGCTACATTTTCCGGCAGCGGCGGGAAAGGCAGGCTGGACTGGACGGCATGCAGCGCCGCCAGGGTCAGCGTCTCGGGGACGGTCGAATCGTCGATGACCAGCGCGCGCCGCTGCCCCTGCCTCTCGATGGTCAATGTGATCTGCACCCGGCCGGAGAAGGCGAGGCGGCCCGAGGCCGGGATGATCCAGTTGCGCTCGATGCGGGCCAGGACCGACCGGGCCCAGTCGGCGACCGCCTTTTCCCGGATATCGAAGGGCAGCAGGAGCGTGCCGCCGTTCGCGCCGTCGCCGCCTGTCGCTGGGCGGAAGGTCTGGGGGCGATGACCCAGCAGCCGGGATGACGGCGCCGGGCCCAGGGGAACGGCCCAGGGATCCGGGCTTTTGCCGACCGGTGCCAAACGGAAGTCGCCGCCGGCGTGGCTTGTCAGGCTGAATCCTCCCGCTCCCACGAACGGCCGGGCGCGGCCGGATGTCCCGGTGGCCGAGCTTGCGCCGCCCCTCATGCCCGCTGTCGCCCCGGCATTGCCGCCGCCCGCCAAGGGCGGCGAGCCATGGACGGAGGCCGCCTGCGGCGGACGTCCGTTGGCGATGAAAGGCGGGGGCGGTTCGGCGATGCGCACGGTGACCACCCTGGCGGGTTCGCGATGGATCGTCACCGTGAAACGGGCGTTCCAGATGATGACCCAAGCCAGGGCGTGGGCAAGGATGGAGAGGAGAAAGCAGAGTTTTTTCATGAAAAAATGCGATAGTCACTAAAGGCAAAAGGCAAAAGGCGAAAGGCAAAAGTAAAGAAAAAGCCAGGGAATTTGATACTGGCAGGAATTTGTGAAAGTGCCGTTTTCTTCACTTTTTACTTTTGCCTTTTGCCTTTTTACTTTGGCTTTTCATTTTGATCCAAGTGTATGGTTGACTCCTCTCCCTAAGACGTTATAACTTACGCCATAAGTTGCATGGCGTCAACCGAATCCCCGCCGGCGCAGCGACCAGAGACTCGACAGGCTCAACATGGCGATCAATTTATTTTATCCATCGCCTTGTCGATCGCTTGCCAATCAATATGAGCCTTCGTGAACGACATTCTCCAGGCCGGCACCGCTGCGGCGATAGCGCAGATAATTGCGAAGGCCTTTTTTTTCAGCGGCTTGGGCAGGATGGATAAGGGATCCTTGACCTCCAGCCAGATTTGTGACGCCAGCTCGCGGACCGGGAGAGGCTCAAGGGCGAATCCGTCTGCTTTGCTGAGGATGAAAAGCCCCCCCAAGGGAGCCTGAGTCTTGGCATCTGCGTGGAGCCCCCAGGGGGTGCCGGAAACCAGGAAGCCGTTTCTGCCGCGCTGCACCAGAACCTGATCGTCGCTCATGATGGTCCCCTCGGGCGCGAGTCGTGCCGCCGTGGTCTTGCCCCCTTCATCGGGAGCCAGGAATACCGCCGTCCGGCCCCGGCGCGTCACTGCGGATGCGTGAAGCAGGCAGGAGTTAAAATTGGGCAGGAACGGGGCCAGCATGGCCGGTCCGGTGCCGCGAAAAGCCAGTTCATCCGCGAACTCCGGGCTAAAGAACATATCGGACCGGTTTTGCTTGAAATCCAGGATCGTTACCGCGCCTTCATGCGTTTCGATGGCCAGCCAGGGCAAATGCCCCCGGATTTCATCAAGACGAGCCTGGAACTGTGGCGAGCGCATCAGCAGGCTGCCGTCGCCCAGGGTGATGATTCGGGCGCCAGGGAATTTCTTTTCCGGTTCAGGATCGGCCGGGAACCTGGAGCCTGGAACGACGACTTGATAGATCCAACGGATGTCGGCATGGGCCTTGACGGCCTGAAAAGCGGTGCTTGGCGCGGGCAGCAGAAGCGGCAGGTTTTCCGGCCGGTTGATTTCCACGGCCACGCGTCCCAGCAGAAGCGTCGTGGTAACTCGTTTCACTCAGGTTGACCAAAAAAATGTCCGCCGGGTTTTATTATCAGCGCGGGGCCGAACCACTGAAGCATTGTTGATTGGGGGTGCCTCCTGAAGAACAACTGTTGGGAGCAATGCCGAAGCTGCAGCTTCCCGTTGACGGCGCGGGTCCAAAAATGCACCACCCTTCCGGCTGGGGAGCGGCATGCGTCTGGCCCGAAATGCAAGTGGTTGGAGGCGGAGTTTGTTGGCCGCAGGCCGTGGTAGCGGACAGGTCGCGGGCCATGGGCGGCTCATATCTCAGTTTTTTCATGGTTTCCCAACTATCTCTGACACAATTATAGTGCTTTTTTTAGGAAAAGCAAACCGAACGCCGTTTCCCTGCCTCCGCGATTCGCCTATTCGGCCTTTACCCCGACCTTTTTTAGGGATATAATCATACCATGATCCTCACCATATTCGGCTATCCCAAGACCGGCAAGACGCTGCTGTTCAACCTGCTGACCGAGAAAAAGGAGAAGGTGGACAAATTCTCCGCCCCCAGCGGCGAGTTCCACAAGGCCATCGTCGACGTCCCCGACCCGCGATTGAAGAAGCTGGCCGACTATTTCGAGACGCCGCCGGTCTATGCCAAGATCGAGTTCCTCGACGCCGGCGCCATCTCGCTGGGCGAGGTGAAGAACTCGACCTTCATCGACCTGCTGCGCCGGGCCGACGGCCTTGTGCACCTGGTGCGCGGCTTCGGCGACGAGGAGATCGTCCACCCGCAGGGGGCCATCGACCCGCTGCGCGACATGGCCGCCATGGAGGACGAGCTCAAGACCACCGATTTCCTGACCATCGACAAGCGCCTGGAGCGCCTGGCCGTGGACGTCAGGAAGATGAAGGCCAAGGAGCTCCAGGAGGAGCTCGAGCTGCTGCAGAAGCTGAAGGCGTTCCTGGAGGCGGGAAAGCCCCTGCGCGAGTATCCTTTAACGGAGAAGGAGGGCGCGCTGGTGCGCGGCTTCAAGTTCCTGTCGGCCAAGCCGCTGCTCAACCTGATCAACGCCGACGAGACCTCCATGAAGTCCTACGCCGGGCTGGCGGCGCCGGCCGCGCACGGGAAGTGCACGGCGCTTTTCGCCGGCAAGATCGAGGCCGAGCTCCTGGAGCTGGCCCCCGAGGAGCGGCCCGTGTTCCAGGCGGAATACGGCCTCGCCGACTACCTCTACATCCGCGACGAGTTCATCAAGACCAGCTACGCCCTGCTCGACCTGATCTCCTTCTTCACCGTGGGCAAGGACGAGACCAAGGCCTGGACCCTGGAAAAGGGCGCCAGCGCCTTCATCGCCTCGGGCAAGATCCACAGCGACATCCAGAAGGGCTTCATCCGCGCCGAGGTCATTCCCTGGCAGGACTTCCTCGCCTGCGACGGCTTCGCCCGCGCCAAGGAGAAGGGGCTGCTGCGGCTGGAAGGCAAGGAGTACGTCGTGCAGGACGGGGAGATCGTGCATTTCAGGTTCAACACATAGCTGTCCTTTCGTGACGCGTAACGCGGAAGAATAAAATCCCAAATCCCAAACACCAAAAAACAAAAAAGCACCAAATTCCAATGACCCAAACGAAGACAGGACGTGACGAGGGGCTTTCGTTTTGGACATTGGAATTTTGGAATTGAAATTTATTTGGGATTTGGAATTTGTGATTTGGAATTTGAGTCTTCCTATTATCTCTTTTCTTACCGTATACCGTCTGCCGTCAACCTTCCGCCAAGTCCGTTCCCTGGTACTTTACGATCATCAGCGTCAGGTCGTCGGCGAACTCGTCGCGGCCGCAGAAGCCGCGGATATCGGCCAGCAGGGCGGCCTGCAGGTCGGCGGCCGGCAGGTGCCGCCGCGCCCGGGCCGCGGCGGCCAGGCGCTCGCTCCCGTATTCCTCGCCCGCTTCGCTGGCGGCCTCGATCACGCCGTCGGTGAATAAGACCAGCACGTCCCCCGGCTGCAGCTGGAAGCCGGTAACGGCGTAATCGGCCTCGGCGAACATGCCCACCGCCAGGCTGCCCGCGTCCAGGGCCAGGGCCCGCTCGCCGCGCAGCACCAGGGGCGGCGGATGGCCGGCGTTGATGTACTCGAGGGAGCCGGCGGCCGCGTCGACCCGGCAGGTGAAGGAGGTCACGTACAGGTTGGCCTCGGTGGTCTCGGCGATCAGGCGGTTGAGGTGGCCGATGACGGCGGCGATGCCGTTGCCCCGGCCCAGCATGTGCACGAAGCTGCTGCGGAAAACGGACATCAGCAGCGCGGCCGGGACGCCGTGGCCGGCGACGTCGTTGACGCTGAAGACGACCCTGCGCTCTACCAGGGGCATGGCCTCGTAGTAATCGCCGCCCACGCTGGAGGATGGAATGTTGAGGAAGGCGATGTCCAGCCCAGGGCAGGCCGGTGCTTCCTGGCGCAGGAAGCTCTGCTGGATGCCGCGGGCGATCTGCAGCTCCTTCTCGAGCTTCTCCTTCTCCAGCATGCGGCGGATGAGGACGGCGTTCTGCAGGGGAATGGCCAGGAAGGCGGCCATGTCGCCCAGCAGCCGCAGGTCGCCGCGGGTGAACCGGCCTCGCTTCTTGTTCACCGCCTCCAGCACTCCGAGCAGCCGCCCGCCCATGAGCACAGGGACGCCGAGCAGCGAGCGTGTACAGAACTGCGTCTTGCGGTCGGCTTCGGCGGCATGGCGGGGGTCTTGGCTGCAATCGTCGATGATCACCCCCTGGAGCCCGGCGGCGATCCAGCCGGCGATGCCCTGCCCCTTTTTCAGCACGATGCGCTTCAGCTGCTCGGCCTTGGCGCCGGTGGCCGTCTCGAAGGCCAGTTCTTCCCTCTCTTCATCGTAAATGAAGATCGAGGCCTCCTCGCAGGCCAGGTAGCCGCGGATGCCGGACGTGATCTTCTCCAGGAGCTGGCGCAGGTCGACCTCGGAGTAGAGGTCGATCATCTCCTTCTTGAAACGGGTGATGCGGTCCACGCGGTTCGGCCTCCCTGGGATCACTATATCCGCAGGCCGAAGCGATGTCAACCCGCCGGCAACGACCCGAGGGGCCGGCAAATGGGAATGGGCCTTTGTCGGGAAGCGAGCGGCGGCATGGCCGTGCCCCGTTTTCGCCCTTGCCGGCGAATTTTCCGGGATCATGCTCCCGCTATTGACTTTTGCCATCGGCCTTTTTTACGATATGGTTCATTACAAGGAGGGACACAATGACTAAATTCCCGAGATCGATCTGGTGCAGGATGGCCACCGTTGTTCTGGTCGGGCTTCTGGCCTTCCCATGCGAATTCCTGCTGTCCCAGGAAACGGAAGCCATGGCCGGGCGGCTTTCCGCGGCCAGGTTGTCCTATGGCGCGGGAGACTTCGAGGGGGCGCGGTCGGTCCTTGAAACCATGCTGCCTGTTCTGGAGGAGACCGGCGCCCGGGACGCGTTCAAGGGCGAGGCCTATCTCCTGCTGGGCGCGGTCCTTGAGAAACTGCAGGAAAAGGAGCTGGCCGTGGCCAATTATTGCCGGGCCAAGGCCCTGCTCGGCGAGGGAACGGGCGGCGAGGGGATCGACCTGGCAGAGCTGAAGCACTATGCGGAACCCTGCCCGCCGCCCCTGACGCAGGTCGTCCCCGCCGCGGTCGAGGCGGACGTCCTTGCGCTCCGTTTCACTGAAGCGCGGGAGGCGTACTTCTCCGGTGATATCCAGGCGGCCAAGGCGATCCTGGAGAAGCTTGTCGCCGAGCTGGCCGCCATTGAGGGCCGGGATACCCTGAAGGGAGAGGTGTATCTCCTGAGCGGCGCCGCTTACGAAAAGCTGAAGTACCGCGAGCTGGCCGTCAAGTATTTCTGCCTGGCGAAGGAATTGCTGGGCCAGGGCCGGTCGATCGAGGGGCTGAAGCTGAAGGATTTCAAATACTATCGCGACGACTGCCAGACGGCGGCCGTGATCGCCAAGGCCGGAAAGAAGAAGCGGGGCTTCGGCAGGTTCCTGGGCACCCTGCTGGGGCTGGCCGCGGTGGTCGTCGGCGGTTATTTCCTTTATACCAAGGTGATCAAGAAAAAGGATGAAGAACAGGCCAAGGACATCTATTACGAGAACGATTACCAGGCCTGGAACTGCTGGCAGGCCTCGGCCACATCGAGCAGCTCCACGCTGCCGACGATCGCCCCCGCCGATTCCTGGGCCCCCAATCCCGGCCATGGCAACAGCTATGACAGCACGTCGACGGTCTCTATCAGCGGTCCCAGCATCACTTCCTGGAAGATCAAGCTCGCCATCACCGCCTGCAAGGGATTGACCCGGCGCGATGTCGTCTACGTCAACGACGTTCAGAAGATCGACGTGACCAACAGCTTCGACCGCGCCTGCGGGGGAGCCATCAGTGATTTCTGCGCCAATCCGGTGGGCGGCAAGGAGTATGCGATCGCCTCGGGCTCAGGCCAGGTCACGCTGAAGCTGCGCCACCGCATCGTTTTCACCCTGCCCAGCGGCGCCAGCGTGCAGGTGGTCAACCAGGCGCAATTTCACGGAAGGTGAAAAAATAATGTCCTGAGATATTCTCCGCGAACCTGTATTTTAGCAGTGATCAACGAAGGAGGTTGAGAACATGAAAAAAGCATTGATCTTCACGGCCCTCGCGATTTTTGCCGCGGGCCTGGCCTTCGGCGGCACCATTACCGTGACCCAGCCCGCCGGCGGCACGGTAACCATGACCTGCCCCGCGCAGATCGCCTGGACGGCAAGCGGCGTCACGTCCAACGTGCGCATCAACCTGATCCGGCCCGGCGGCGCCCTGGTCGGCCTGATCATCGGCAACCAGGCTCCGGGCAGTTCTCCGTACACGTGGACCGTCGGCGCCCCGGCCGTGGTGGGTGAGCAGTACCGGGTCCGCGTCACCGCCACTGACGGCTCGGGCATGGGCGAGAGCGCGGTATTCACCGTGGTTGAACCCGGCGGCGACCCGGGCGACCCCGGGGACCCGGGCGATCCCGGCGACCCCGGCGAGCCCGGCACCATCACCAACGTGCACCTCAACGGCAGTTCGCCTTATTGCCTGGGCACGGGCTACACCATCAGCTGGACGGTCACCGCGGTGTCCAACCAGCTCAAGGTGCAGCTGATCCGCTCGGGCGGCGCCCTGGTCGGCGTGATCGCGACCGGCCTGCCTGCCGGCACCTCCACCCTGCCCTGGACGGCGGGAAACTATACCGGCGGCACGGCCGCGGCGGACACCAATTACAAGATCCGCGTCGCGGCCACAGACAACTCCGTCATCGCCGAGAGCGCGGCCTTCGAGCTCAAGACCTGCGATCCCGGGGATGACCCTGGCGACGGCGGCGACGGCGGAGTCCATATCGATCCCGGCATCCTCGAGAAGCTGAAGCGTATGCGGGCCATCGTCAAGTGGTGGAAGTTCCCGTTCCCCTGGCCCGGCCCTGACCCGGGTCCCGGTCCTGACCCCTGGGAAGTGCAATTTGACATGTCCAAGCTCCGCGAAGCCCTGGGCGTTGGCATGAAGGGCAGTTTCAAGCTCCTGCTGCTGAAGAACGGCGCCAAGATCCAGGAACTCGGCGTATTCGGCCACGGGAAATCCCTGCCGGACACCCTGAAAGGGAAAATGAACAAGGGAGACCTGAAGCTGATGCAGACCGGCAAGGCGAATTTCTCACTGGCCATCGCCGGCATGAACGGCAAGATTCTGAATGAGATCGCCCTGGAGGGCGCAGAGCAGGCCGCCCAGTTGAAGTAGGTTTACGAAAGTCCAGCCAAGGCCGGGGCCGTCTCCCGAGGAGGCGGCCCCGGTTTTTCATTTTTTTCGTCCCGGTCCCGGGCAGTTTCCCCCCTGGTGATTGACAACCCCGGCAAAGGTTGGTACTCTGGGCTCTGCGCATCCCGCCGCCGCGGGGACAGGAGGCGTTCATGACCCGACTTGAGAGCCGGCCCTGGCCGGCATTTTTTATAATTGTGCTGATTTTGGCTGCGCTGGCCGTTCCCGCCACCCGGGCCTTCGCGTCCGAGGTGGCCGGGATCCCCGGCGCCGACGGCGGCGTCCCGCAGGAATTCGCGCCCGGGGAGGTCCTGGTCAAGTTCAAGCCCGGGACCACGCGCGGCGCTGCCGCGGTGCTGGCCGCGGAACTGGCCGCGGAGGAGGTCCAGGAGTTCGCCCTGCTTTCCGAAGCGCGCCGCCGCCCTTTCCTGCTGCTGCGCTCTGCGGACCGCAGCACCGGCGAGCTGCTGGCCGCCCTGCAGGCCCGGCCCGAGGTGGAGGCCGTTTCCCCCAATTACCGCCGGCGCCTGCAGCGCCTGCCCAACGATCCCAAGTATCCCAAGCAATGGGGCATGACCCGCATCCACGCGCCCGAGGCCTGGGAGCGGGGGGTGGGATCCTCCGGCGTCGTGGTCGCGGTCATCGACACCGGTGTCGCCTACAACCACGAGGACCTGGCGGCCAACATGTGGCGCAATCCCGGCGAAATACCGGGCAACGGCATCGACGATGACAACAATGGCTTCATCGACGACGTCTACGGCTTTGATTTCGCCGCCGACCGCTTCGGCGCCAACGATAGCGACCCGATGGACATCGACAGCCACGGCACGCACGTGGCCGGCATCATGGCGGCGGTCGGCAACAACGGCAAGGGGGTCTGCGGCATCTCCTGGAGCGCGCGCATCATGGCGCTGAAGGGCTTCCGGCCCGACATGCACATCTATGACTCCGACTGCATCGAGGCCATCGAGTACGCCGTGATGATGAAGCGCGACCACGGCGTGAACGTGGTGGCCATCAACGCCTCATTCGGCGGCGGCGGCGAGGACCAGCTGCAAAAGGACGCCATCGCCGAGGCCGGCGCCAACGGCATCGCCTTCGTATGCGCCGCCGGCAACGAGGGGGAGGACAACGACGCCACCCCCTTCTACCCGGCGGGATACGACCTGCCCGGCATCATCTCGGTGGCGGCCAGCGACGAGGACGACCAGCTGGCCTCCTTTTCCAACTACGGGGCGACCTCGGTCGACATCGCCGCGCCCGGAACGGGGATCCTCTCCACGGTGCCTGCCGGCAAGGGGCTGGAGGCCTGGCTGCGTTCGGGGAGCGACACCTTTGACGCCAACCCCATGGAATATTCGGGGCGCACCGCCAACGCCGGCCTGAGCCGGACGATCTACGATTGCGGCCGCGGCTCCAGCGCCGGGTCGTTCCCTCCAGGGGTCAATGGCAATATCGCGCTGATCGAGCGCGGCGACACCAATTTCGCGCAGAAGACGACGCTGGCGCAGAACGCCGGCGCCGTCGGTGTGGCGATCTACAACAACGCGCCGGGCAACTTTTCCGGCACGCTCGGCAGCGCCGGCAACTGGGTGCCGGTCATCTCCCTGTCCCAGGAGGACGGCCTGAAGCTCAAGGCCCGCGGCGCTCACGCGGTGAACCTGACCAGCCGCCTGGCCGACTACGGGCTCTCCGACGGCACCTCCATGGCCGCGCCCCATGTCTGCGGCGCCCTGGGCCTGCTGGCCGCCCAGTTCCCGGCCGATGACATGGCCAAGCGCATCACCCGTCTCTATTCCGGGGCGGATAGGGTGACCGGGCTTGAGAACAGGACCAAGACCGGCGCCCGGCTCAACCTGGCCCGGGCGCTGTCCCAGAGCCTGGTGCTGGCCATGACCGTTTCCCGCTCCCAGGCCAGCGCCTGGGTGATCGAGAAGGACTATGCCAAGGTCGATTTCACCGTGGAAAAAGACCCCGCCGCCCCGATCAGCGGCGAGACCTACGTCGTCTATCGCAAGAGCGCGGGCGGCAGCTACCAGTCCGTCCAGGAGATCGCCGCCGGAGAGATCCAGAACGGCGCCTTCACTTATTTTGACAAGTACCTTGAGCGCGGCACGGGCTACACCTACGTGATCCAGGCGCGCAGCGCCCAGGGCGAGGTCCTCGCCCTGTCCAATGAACAGGCCATCTGAGGTGTGATAATGAAAAAGATCGTGATCGTCCCCATCCTGCTGGCGCTGGCGATCGCCCTGCCCGCGCAGGACGGCAAGTTCTTCGCCAGCATCGGCGCCTCCGCCTTCGCCCCCGCCGACGCGCGCTTCAAGGAACTGTACGGCGACATGCAGGCCAGCCCCGAGCTCAAGCTGGGCTATAACCTGTATCGTCATTTCTACTTCTGGCTGGGCGGCAGCTTCGTCTCGGCCACGGGCACCATCCCGGTCCTGGAGGCCGAGGCCAAGGCGTCGCAGATGTTCCTCTCATTCGGGGCCGGCTGGGAAACCCGGCGCCGGGGCCGCCTGCAGGCCGATCTGTGCGCCGCCCTGCTCATGGCCGGATTGCGCGAAGAAGCCATGGACGCGACGGTGAGCAAGTGGGCCCCCGGGTTCGACGTGCGCGCCGGGCTGCGTTATTTTTTAAAGAAAAAAATATTTTTGGGGCTGACCCTGGGATATGCCAGCGCCTCGGCGGAGATCGATGCCAAGGACGTCGTCATCGGCGGCGTGCGCATCGGCGGCTCGCTGGGACTGCGCTTCTAGTTCAACGGGGGAGCAAGCCCAGGAATTCCCCGGCGTCAACGAAGCCGGAAAAACGCCGGTTTTCGTTGCCCTGGGCGTCGAAGAGGATGACCGTGGGCATGCCGATGATCCCCAGCTGCTTTTTCAGGCGATCGTTCGTTTCGCTCTTGCGCGTGAAATCGAGCTTGACCAGCACATAGTCCCGCAGCGCCGCTTGCACCTCGGGGCGGCTGAACGTCTTTTCGTCCAGCTCCAGGCAGGCGGCGCACCATTCGGCCCAGGCGTCGACCAGCAGGGGCTTGTTCTCGCTGCGGGCCTTTTCCCGGCCCGCGTCCAGGTCGCGGAGCCAGGGCAGGGCGGCGCCGGCGGCCTGCTCCTGCGCCGCGCCGGGGGCAGCCTTGGCGATCGTGCCCGGAAAGAAGCGCGCGCTCAGTCCGTGGATGAACAGGGCGGCCCCGGCCAGAAAGGCCAGCACCACCGCCGTGCGCGCCAGCACTGCGCCGGCGCCGCCGTCGGCCTGGGGCCGGAAAAGGCCCAGGGCCACGGCCAGGGCGACCAGGTATGCGCCCCAGATGGCCAGCGCGAGCCAGGACGGCAGGATATTGCCCAGGAAAAAGATGCCGCCGGCGATCAGCAGCAGGGCGAAGAAGTATTTCACCGCGCTCATCCAGCCGCCGCCGCGGGGCAGCGAGGCGACCGCCCCGGAAAAGGTCCCGGCCAGGATGAAGATGACGCTCATGCCTAGCGAGAAGACGAAGGTCAGCCAGAAGCCGAGAAAAACGTTGCCCGACTGGCTGATCCAGGAGAGAAGCGCGATGAGCACCGGCCCCACGCAGGGGGCGGCGATGACGGCGGAGACGCCGCCGACGATCACGGCGCCGAGGTACTCGCTCCTATGGCTGCCGGATGCCTTGGCGGTGATCCAGGCAGGAACGGGAATGGAGAAGAGTCCGGCCAGGCTCAGGCCCATGACGATGAAGATGGCGGCGATGATGACGACCACGACGGGGTTCTGGAAAGAGACCCCGATCAGCGACCCGGTCTTGGCGGCGACGACCCCGAGCAGGGAATAGACCAGCGCGAGGCCCAGGACGAAGAAGAGGGAAAGGACGAAGCCTTTCAGCTTGCGCCCCTGGCTGCGGCCGCCCACGAAGCCCATGACGATGGGGATGACCGGGTAGACGCAGGGGGTGAGGCTGGCCAGGAAGCCGGCGGCGAACACCAGGGCGAACAGCAGCAGCGAGCCGCGGCCCAGCTGGCCGCGGATGAGGTTTTCCAGGCGGCGGGCCAGGGGCTCGGCGCCGCTGTCCCGCGCCTCGTCGGCGGCGGAGCGGAAAGCGGGGCCGATCGTGACCTGGACGCGGGTCTGGTCGGGAGGATAGCAAAGCTCATCGGGGTATTCCTGGCAGATCTGGAAGGAAACATCGAAGTCGAGTTTCACCGGTGCGGTGGGGGCCATGACGACTTTCAGGAAAGCGCGGACGCTGAGATCGCCCTGGAACACCGTCTCTTCGCCGTAGGGCACTCCAACCGGGAAAACGGTCCTGGCCAGGGTGGCATGGTCGTTCTTCAGCAGGGCGACGGCAAAAAAACCGTTTTTCAGGTCGGTGATGTGAAAGCCGTCCGGCACTTGAATGCGGAACTCTACCGCGCCCTGGTCATCCAGGGCCCTGGCGCTGATGCGCGGGCGTGCCGCTTCGCCTCCGAACTGGGCCGGCATGAATGAAGCGCAGGCGACCGAAAGGATCAGGGAAACAAGCAGTTTTTTCTTCATGGGGCCTTGATGGTAGCAAAAAAACGGCGGCGGGTCAATCGCCGCCGGCGCGGATGCAGGCCCGGCCGATCAGCTGGCCGGCCTCGGTGCGCACGTCGACGCGCAGCAGCGAGCCGGGGCCGACAGCGGTCAGGGTGCGGAAGGTCCAGAGACGGAACCCCTCGCTGCGGCCGCCGCTGAGCCGTATGTAAGGCGACTCGTAGATGCGCCGGCCGTCGAGGTACCAGCGGTGGCCGACCCGTTCCTTCAGCCCCAGCGGCGCCCGGATGGCGGTCAGGACATATATCCGGCGCGGGTCGCCAGCGGGAAGCGCGCTCAGAGCCCCGGCGAGTTCTTTCTCCCGTTCATTCCAGCCCGTGGCGAACCCGCTCTTCGCCAGGCGCAGCGGTACCGGCGGCACCAGCGCGCGGCCGGCCTCGGAAAGCGCGGCCAGCAACAGGACCGCGATAAGAAACAGGCGCCAGCGCTGGCGCGTTTTCGCGCCGGGGAGGGTGAAGGCGAAGGAAGCGAAGCCGGCCAGGGCCAGCAGGGCGCTCAGGCGCAGGGCAAAGGCGTTCTTGAAGTTCCAGATGACGGGCAGCATGACGTTGATGCAGGCGAAGAGGTTGAAGGCGAAGAACGCCGCCAGCAGCCAGCCGTTCACCGACAGGTGGCGGTCGTAGACGATGTCCATGGTGGCCAGCAGCGCCGAGACGGCCAGCAGGATGACGAACAGCATATTGCCCGCGCCCCAGGTGGCGCTCTGGTAATAGACGGGCAGGATGAAAAAGAGCAGCTGCTGGTAGAAGTTGCGCTGGAAATAGTTGACCAGCAGGCACAGGCGGCGGCGCCATTTTTCCGGCAGACGGCGGATCTTCGCCAGCAGCGGCAGGAAAAGGCTGCTGACCCAGATGAAGGCGATGTGGAAAACGGCCAGGCGCAGGTAGGCGAAATGCTTCGCGCCCAGCCACATCACGCCGATGCCGAGGAGCAGCGAGTAGGAGCTGTGGAACCACCAGAGCTTGTCCTGGTGGCGGTCGAGGAAACCATTGAAGAAGTTCCGGGTCGCGTTCATGGGATTTCGCAGGGCATTGTAATGGATGCGGCAGGGTTATTCAAGCCAGCGTAGGACTACGTGACGCGTAACGCGTGACGCGTGACGCGAAAGAAAAAGAAAGTGCCTTTCTCTTTCTCATCACGCATAACGGAGTTCTGGAAGCTCGTTCACGCATAACGGATTGAACCGTTTGCCGTCCACTGAGTTTTGTGGTAAAATCATCTCCTTAATGCACCTGTAGCTCAATGGATAGAGCTTTTGACTACGGATCAAAGGGTTGGGGGTTCGAATCCCTCCAGGTGCGTTTTTCCTTTTCTCCCCTCCAGTTGATTTTCCTTATTGAAGATATTCCTGGCTGTTTTCCCGTTGCACGAAAAATTTCCTCGGGATTGAGATTTCTCCCCAAAATGTGTATTTAGCGAATGTCATCGAATTTTTCCGGCGCGTCCGGAGAGAACGCGCCCGGGAAGGAGGGAAAGATGAAAAAAAACAAAAAAATGTTCCTGGCCCTCGGACTGATCGCCGTTTTCGCCCTGGCCGTCTATGCCCAGGTGGCGGTGCAGAAGGCCGACCTGACGAAGATCCAGAAGCCCCTGACCGCGCGCATAATCCAGCCGTGCAACGGCCCCGACCTGGTGGCCGGCCGGCCGGTCATCAGCAAGCAGATCATCGGCGACAAGGGGTACTTGAACCTCAGCGCCAAGGTGATGAACCATGGGACGAAGGATTTCATTTCCAACCCCAGGCAGGCCAGCGCCCAGTTGATCGTCAAGAAGCTGTGGATGAGCGGCCCCGGAGCCTATGTCTACATCCAGGAGATCCCCATCGCCCGCCTGAACGTCAATCAGGAGATCAATCTCAGCGGACGTTTCGAACTGCCCTGGTTCGAGAGATGGGACTGCGACTCGCCGGCGGTGCCGGGATACTGCTGCCAGCAGGTCCAGGTACTGGTGATGGTCTCCTATGACCCCGACATCATGATGGACGGCAACACGGATAACGACGATTGCCGCTACAACAACAACCAGTGCCCCGACGTCCCGGCCAACCATGTCTGGTACACGGTGGAGTGCCCCTGGTAAGGCATTGCCACTGATCCGCGGATAAGAATTTCGCCAGGGGGAGGTCCACTCTCCCCCTCTCTTTTTCCCGCTGCCGCCAGCGCTTTCTGTCTCGGGCTTTTATCTCGCCCTGCTTTAGTGTTACAATCCTGTTTCTGCGGCCCTGGACACAAGCAGGCCGCTGCGAAAGGATGAAAAAAGACGCCGCCTTTTTTATGAAGAAAGCCTTGGCCCAGGCCGTCGCCGCCGAAAAGCGCGGCGAGGTGCCGGTGGGCGCCGTCGTGGTGCGCGACGGCAAGGTCCTGGGCCGGGCCGGCAATGCTCCGATCGCTGACCGCGACCCCAGCGCCCACGCCGAGATCAAGGCCCTGCGCCGGGCGGGCAAAAAATCGGGCGCCTACCGCCTGAACGGCTGCGAGCTGTACGTGACGCTCGAGCCCTGCCTGATGTGCTACAGCGCCATGGTCCAGGCTCGGGTCGCCAAACTGATCTATGGCGCTGACGACCCAAAGGGCGGGATCTTCAGCACCGGGGTCTTTGACGGCGTCAAGCACATATTCAACCACCGTATCAAGATCGAGCCGGGCGTGCTGGCGGAACCTGCAGCGGCCATGCTGACCGGGTTTTTCCGGGCGCGAAGGCGTGCCGGAAAATAAGTGACGAGTGACAAGTGACGAGGAAAGACAAGCGCAACAGTGCTCGCTGATCTTCCCTGGACCCTGGACCCTGTACCCTATACCCTGATCTCTCCGGATCTCAAGCGCGGAGGGGTGCCGGAGCGGTTGAACGGGACGGTGTTGAAAATCCTAAAGGAA
>JALOLA010000088.1 GCA_025456205.1 Acidobacteriota bacterium
CATGGGGATCGGAACGGTTCTGTTCCCCGCTCGAAGAGTAGTAACTGTCCGGCCGCAGCCCCTGGATGAGCATCTTCTGGATCTGGGAGACATCGGGGCAAGGAAGGCTGATTTCATTGGATAGGGTTTCGCTGAGCCGCTCGACGAACAGTTTGCCGGGACCAGTGCTGTCGCCCTGCGCGTTCCAGGCCTTGATGAGCCGCAGGCCCTCGGAGATCTCCCGACTGGCGAACACCTTGAGCTCGGCTTCCTGACTGCTGACGATCAGCGGCTGTCCCCGGGGAGCGATGCCGGCTCCGGGGTCGAAACGGGTCTGGCTGTCGAAGTTTTCCCCTTTCAGCTTTAGCAGGTACTCCCGGTCCTGATGGATGACCGACGGAGAAACGGACGTCACCCGAGGGCCCTGGCTGAGAGGCGTGGCGGGGATCACCGTATACTCGATGGTCGGGATCTGCAGGGCCTGCCGGGGGGACAGAAGCCTCAGGGTCACCCGGTGGCGCCCCGGTGCCCGGGTCGGCAGCGGCGGGGTCAGGCCGGATTTGAGGGTGCTCTGGCCGGCGGCGGTCAGCGGCAGGGTCTGGCCGGCCAGCGGCTGGCCGTCCACCAGCCATTCCAGCATCAGGGAGCCTGTCCCCTGGTACTGGAGGTCGGCAACGGCTTGAAGGTTCCGCTCTTCGACGGTCACCTGCTTGCGGGCGCTTTCGTCTTCAAAATGCAGGTGGACGTGGGTAATGAGCAGGGAGGGGGCGGGCTGCACCCCGGGGTCGACAACGACCGTGAGCTCAACCCGGGGGGCTCCGCCGCGCCCGCAATCGTCAATGGCCGCCACGCGATAACTGCCGGGGTTGGCAAAGGTGTGCGCCTGCGCGGCCTGACCGCTCACCGGGGCGCCGCCGTCGGAGAATTGCCAGACGATGCAGGGGCTGGCGAAATTCCGTGCCGTGAAATTGACCGGCTCCCCGGCACGGGCGGGCGACGGCTGGAATTCGATGCGCCGGTTTTCCTTCACGGTCACGTTCACGGTGACCGGCTGCGCGTCGCCGCAGTAATCGCGGGCGCTGACCGGGTAGGTGCCGGGACGGCTGTAACTGTGGCTGATGGCCTGCGTTCCCCGGATGTTGCCGCTGCCATCGCCGAAATTCCACAGCACGCAATCGGCGACATGGTTCTGAGCCTTGAAATTCACCTTCTGGCCCGGCGCGGGGGCGGCGGGAGAAACGGAGATGGTGCGGTTGTCGGCGATAATGACCGTTTTGCTGATGGTCACGGGATTGTCCCCCGATTGCTCCCTGACCCGGACCGGGTATGTTCCGGGAGCGCCATAGACATGACTGGCGCTGTGACCGGTCCGCGCGCTATGCCCATCGCCGAAGTCCCAGGAAAGCTGTTCGGAAAAGAAGTTCAGCGCCTGAAACGACACGCTCTGTCCGGGTTGGCCGCGATCCGGGGCAGCGACGATCTGCCTGTGTTCGTTCACGTTCACGACCTGCGTTTCGGTCAGGACGTCACTGCCCAACAGGTATTTGAAGCGGACCTTGACGGTGTACGATCCGGCCTGATTGTAGGTGTGCTGGATGGTCCTGTTGTTGACCGCGCGGATGGTCCTGTCGCCAAAATCCCAGCTGAGCACGTTGAAGGCCAGGAGAGAGGACTGCTGAATGGTGAAGCTGATATCCTGTCCAGGCAACGGATTGGCCGGCTGGAAAGCAATGGCGGCCATGAGCGGCGCGGCCAGGATGTTCAGGAACAGGACAAAAATCAGGTTTCTCTTCATGACAGCTCCCCCTTATTGTTTAAGTAAATAGGAAATACGCCTCGAATATCTCAGCCAGGACGAATGATTTCCAGGCCATAAACTCGCTGGACATGCGGCAGGCGCCGGACCGGATGGGATCCGTCCGCAAATGCCGCGGCCGCTATTCCTTGCTGGCGAAATACTTGAGGATGCGCCTGAACAGGGTCTCGGACTCCTTCTTGCGGGCGATGGGGTCGTCCTTGGGGTTGTTCTCGCTGAAGGCGCGCATCTCGTCTTGGCGGCGGGTGATCACGGCCGACAGCTTCATGGCCATGCTCTCGTTCACCTCGACCACCTGCTTGAAGCGGGCGGACGAGACCAGGATGAGGACGCTCTCCTCGGCGGCGGCCACGGTGGCGTTGACCCTTTCGCCGGTGACCAGCGATATCTCGCCGAAAAAATCGCCGGGGCCCAGCCGGGCGATGACCTGGCCGTTCTTGAGGACGTTCACCGCCCCGGAAAAGACATGGAAGAAGTGCGCGCCCTCGTCGCCCTCGCGAATGACGGTCTCGCCGCTGCCGAAGACCCGGGTCTCGACCGCCGCCAGCAGGGCGTGAAAATCCCCGTCCTCGACGGCGGCCAGCACGTCGTTGCGCTTCAGGGCCGACGCCAGCGCCTCGCGGGCGACCTCGCCGCCCTTCTCCCGCTTCAGGTAGACGTCGCGCTTGGGGAAGGGGATCTCGATGCCCTGGCGGCGGAAGGCGTACCAGATGCGCCGCCGCGCGTCGGAGGTGATGAGGTTGTGCCGGGAAAAGTCGTCGACCCAGAACTTGACCAGGTAGTTCATGGCGAAATCGCCGAAGTCGACCAGCTGCACCACCGGCGCCGGCTCCGGGCGCACGTCGGGCATGCCTGCCATGGCCTGGAGCACGGCCGCGGCCACGCGGTCGGGGCTGTCGCCGTAGCCGGCGCCGAAGCGGATCTTGAGGGCCACGGGCTGGCGGCCGGCGCCGTAGATCATGACCTCGGCCTTGGAGGCCGACTGGTTGGGGATGACGATCAGTTCGCGGTCGATGGTGCGCACCTTGAAGGAGCGCCAGCCGAACTGCTCCACCCGGCCCTCGCGCTCGCCGATGCGCAGCCAGTCGCCGATCTTGAAGGAGTCCTCGAAGTTCAGGATGATGCCGGAGAAGAGGTTGCCCAGGATGTCCTGCAGGGCGAAGCCGATCACCACGGTCAGAACGGCCGTCGAAGCCAGGACCCCGGTGAGGGGGATGTTCAGGTAGTACTTGAGGATCAGCAGGACGCCGACGACGAAGAGCATGAAAACGACCACGTCCTTGATCAGCTTGGGATAATGCACGCCCTGCTTGCCCAGGACCAGGAAATCGAAGACGAAGTAGGCCAGGACCTTGACGGCCAGGACCACCAGCAGGAACCAGAAGAACAGCCAGAGGAGGAACAGCAGCCGCCGGGAATAGGCCAGCCGGCTCAGCCAGCCGCTGTTGCACAGGGCGATGGCGAGGCTGGCCAGGAACAGCAGCAGCAGCTGGGGCAGCACCTGGCGGAACAGGCCGCCCCGGTGCCGGCGGCGGCCGGCGAAGAAAAGGGCCATGCCCAGAAGCAGGAAAAGCCCGGGCAGGGCGATAAGCCAGTTCATGGCTCACACCTCCAGGCGGCGCCCCGGGGCCGCCGCCGAAAACGACTTTGCCGCCTTATTCGAAGGACAGCGGCTCGGCCGGCAGCGGCTCGGGCTGGGCCGGCGCGGCCATGCTCTGGGCCTTGTCCTTGGCCTTGGCCCCCAGCTTGTTCATCAGCTCCTCGGAGAGGCTGAACGTCAGCTTGATGTGGTCGGCGGCCGAGCTCAGCTGGATGCCGTTGAGAAGCTCGCCCAGCTCGGGCTCCTTGGCCGCCCCCATGGCGCCCAGGGACTTCAGGCCATTGAGCATGTCGGCGACCTGCTTGTTGCCCGCCTCGTTGTTGGAGATCAGGCGCAGCTCGCCGGACAGGACCTTGTTCTTGAAGTCGGCGACGGCGGTGAAGGCCTCGGCCTTGCTCAGGTCCACCGGCATCATGCCGCCGGCTGGGGCTTCCTTGACCTTGGCGGGGATGCTGCCGACGACCAGCCAGAACATGCTCTTCTTGTCCAGCTGATCGACGTATTTCATCAGCGCCGCGGTCTGCTTCACGCTCTTGCCGCCCTTGGCGGCCATGTCGATCGCCTGCTTCACCTGCGCGGGGGAACCGATGGCGATGTTGGCCTTGTTCAGGAAAGCCAGGCGCATGTCCTTGGCGTCGTCACTCTTCAAGGTGTACAGGACGCGGCCGCCGTAGGGCTCCTCGGCGGTGAAGACGTTCTTCTCCTTGAAAATGGCCAGCAACTTGCCCTCGTCGTATTTCAGGTTGACGATGCCCAGGGCATCCGGGTTCTCCATCTCGAAGCTGCCGTATACGGCGGCCACGATGGCGTAGACGTCCTTCTGCAGGTCGATGCCGGTCTTCTGCACGAAATCCTGGTAATCCTTGAAGTCCTTGGCGGCCTTGGCGTTCTTCTGCCAGTCGTCCTTGAGGGCCTTGTCGAAAAAGTTCAGGGCGGCGAGACGCTGGAAGTCGAAGGCCATGACCATGACCGGGCCTTCGGGAACCATGGCCAACAGCGCTTCGCTGTTCATCTGCCCGGCGGCTTTCTTCTTGCAGGCCGGGGCCAGCAGCATCACGATCAGGACCAGGGACAGGACCAACATTTTCTTTTTCATTCTTTTCTCCTTAATCGAGCGCGGGCAGGCAAGGACCTGCCGGCGGCGCTGAATATAGCATAACGGAACAAAAAAGGGAACGGTTCCGCCTGAAATCAAGAACTTTTGCGTTGCTCGCAGCGTATAGTCGGACGAGAAGCCATGCAAGAGATCATCCGCCTGGAAAACATCCGCTTCAGCTACGGCAGCGTCGAGGCCATCCGCGACGTATCGCTCACCCTGCCCGCCGGCATCTTCGGTCTGCTCGGCCCCAACGGCGCCGGCAAGACCACGCTGATGAAGCTGCTTCTCGGCTTCCTGCGGCCGGACGCGGGCAGCGGCGTGATCATGGGCCGGTCCCTGAACGAAAAGCGCAAGGAGCTGCGCCGCTCCATCGGCTACATGCCCGAGAGCGACTGCCTGGTGCCGGGCCTGGACGCGGTCTCGCTGACCGCCTATCTCGGCGAGCTGAGCGGCATGCCGCGCCAGGAGGCCATGAAGCGCGCCCACGACGTCCTCTACTACGTCGGACTGGAGGAATCGCGCTACCGCCAGGTGGAGACCTACTCCACGGGCATGAAACAGCGGCTGAAGCTGGCCCAGGCCCTGGTGCACGACCCGCGGCTGCTGCTGCTCGACGAGCCCACCTCGGGCATGGACCCCGCCGGCCGCAAGGAGATGCTTGAGCTCATCCGCGATATCGCCCGCAAGGGAAGCATGAACATCATCCTCTCCTCGCACCTGCTCCCGGACATCGAGAGCACCTGCAGCCAGGTGGTCATCATGAACCGCGGAAGCATCGCCGCCGAAGAGTCGATCGCCGGGCTGAAGAAGGACCGGCGCAACGTCTTCGAGATCCGCGTCGTGGCCGACGGCGGCGGCTTCTTCGCCGCGCTGGCCGCTTCCGGCTGGCAGGTCGAGGAGAAGGACCAGGGGCTTTACCAGGTCGTCCCTCCCGAGGGCGAAGCCCTCGGGATGCTGTTCCGCGCCGCGCGCGAGCACGGCGCCCAGATCCGCCACTTCCGCCAGAGCCGCACCTCGCTGGAGGACGCCTTCATGGACGTGATCCGAGGTTCCGATGGAAATTAGGGAAAAAGGCTACCGCCACTGGGAGGGGACGCTGCGTTCCGCTCGCTATGACTGGTTGCCCATCGCCCGCAACGGCATCCGCGCCGTGTTCCGGAAGAAGTACGCCAAGCTCATCTTCTCCCTGTGCGCCAGCAGCTTTTTCGTGTTCCTGGCCGCGGTCTACGCCTCGACCAAACCCGAGCTCAAGATCCTCGGCGAGCTCGTGCGCCTGCTCAAGAGCGACGCCGAGCTTTTCAAGACGTTCTACAGCAACGGCTTCCTGACCTTCATGCTGATCATCCTCAGCGTGTTCAGCGGCGCCGATCTGATCTCCTCCGACCTGAGGTTCAAGGCTTTTCCCCTCTATTTCTCCCGACCGCTCTCGCGCGGCGACTACCTGGCCGGAAAGTTCGCCGTGATCCTCTTCTACCTGCTGGCCTTCACCCTGGTGCCGGGCGTCCTGCTGCTGCTGTTCAAGATGCTGTTCACCGGCAGCCTGGCGGTATCGCCATGGCTGCTGCTGGCCATCCTGCTCTTCCCCGTGATCGAATGCCTTTGCCTGGCCTCGCTGACCCTGGCCCTCTCCATCCTCAGCCCCAACATCAAGTTCATCCAGATCGCCATTTTCCTCGTCTATGTCTTTTCCAATACGCTGGCCCAGATGCTCAAGGCCATTTTCAGGAGCGAAACCGCCTTCCTGGTCTCCCTGCACGGCAATATCAGCCAGCTGGCGAGCTTCCTGTTCGGCGTGCGGCCGGCCTACGCATTTCCCCCCTGGCTCTCCCTGCTGCTGCCGCTGACGATCACGGCGCTCTCCTTCTGGCTCCTGGCCTGGCGCATCAAGAAAGCGGAGGCGAGCTCATGACCCCGGTTCTCAAGGCCGAGAAGCTCTCCAAGTGGTACGGCAATATCCTGGGCATCAGCGACATCCACCTGGAGATCCGCAGCGGCATCACCGGCCTGCTCGGCCCCAACGGCGCCGGCAAGTCCACTTTCCTGAAGATCGCCGCCGGCCAGCTCAAGCCCAAGCTAGGCGCGCTGACGATCTTCGGCGAGCCCGTCTACGGCAACCCGCGCCTTTTCCGGCGCATCGGCTTCTGCCCCGAGCACGACAGCGCCTACGCCGAGATGAGCGGCCGCGGGTTCATCCTGCTGCTGGCGCGCCTGCACGGCTTCACCGGCGCCGAGGCGGCCGCCAAGGCCGAAAAGGCCCTGGGCACGGTCGGGCTGCTGGACAGCCAGGAGCGCGCCATCAAGGGCTACAGTTTCGGCATGCGCCAGCGCCTGCGACTGGCCTCCAGCATCCTGCACGAGCCGGAGCTGCTGATGCTCGACGAGCCCCTGCGCGGCGTCGACCCGCTCTGGCGCATCCGCATCATGCAGCTGATCAATGAGATCGTCCTCATCCACCAAGGCAAGATCTTCGCCAAGGGGGACATCCACCGCATCCGCGGCCTGATCGACAGCCACCCGCACCAGGTCTCGATCCGCTCACCGCGGCCACGGCCACTGGCCGCCCGGCTCATCGGCAACGAGTTCATCTCCGGCGTCGAGTTCGCCGCCGACGGCCGCGGCCTGACCGTGCGCACCAACCAGCGCGACCATTTCTTCACGCACCTGATGGGGCTGCTGGCCGAAGGCGGCATGGACATCGAGGAGATCACCTCCCCCGACGACAACCTGCAGGCGGTGTTCGACTACCTGATCGGGAAATGACCATGAAAGGCAACCACCCCACCCTCATCCTGTTCGGCAGTTTTTTCAGCTCCGGGCTCCGCGCCAAGCGCACGCGGGTCTTCATCCTGCTGGCCATGGTCCCGGTGCTGCTGATGCTGGCCGCGCGCGTTATGGAGAGCGCCGGCACCGTGTCCGCCGGCGACGTGGCCGGTTTTTTCAGCCACTTCATGCTCTCCCTGTACTTTCAGCTGCTGATCCCGGTACTGGCCCTGTTCTTCGGCACCAGCATCGTCAACGAGGAGCTGGACAACAAGACACTGGTCTACCTGACCACCGTGCCGGTGCCGCGCCGCGCCGTGCTGCTGGGCAAGTACCTGGCCGCCATCCTGCTCGCTTCCCTGCTGGTCGCCTCGGGCTTCCTGCTCTGCTTCCTGGCCGCCTCGTTCACCCGCTTGGGCGACCCCGCCGCCTGGGAGGAGCTGGGCCTGTTCCTCGGCACCTCGCTGCTGGCCCTCTTCTGCTACAGCGCCCTTTTTTCCGCTCTCGGCGCCTTCATGAAAAAATCGATCCTGCTGGGACTGTTCTTCGTTTTCGGCTGGGAGAGCGTGGTGCAGTACTTCCCCGGCGTCACCCAGAAGTTCACCATCGTCCACTGGGTGAAGTCGCTGCTGCCCGTCCCGCCCGGCCAGAACAGCTTCCTCATCTTCCAGCTGCAGCCATCCCCGCCCCTGCAGTCGGTGCTCACCCTCCTGGTTGCCGGCGCGCTCTTCCTGTATATCGCCGTCTTCATCTTCGAGAGAAAGGAATATATTTTATCCGATAATGCTTGAAATCAGCTAGCAACGGCTGCACTCGGTGTACGACCGCGAGCGCTCAGGGCAGGCGGTAGACGACGGCGTTGATGTTCATGCCCGCGCCCACCGAGGTCAGGACGATGTTGTCCCCGGAAGCGAGCGCATGGTCCGCCAGCTTGCCCTTCAACAGCAGGTCGAGCAGCGTGGGCACGGTGGCCACCGAGCTGTTGCCCAGCCAGGAGATGATCATGGGCATGACCGCGGGCTTGTATTCGCCGCCGCAGATCTTGAATAGGCGCTTCAGGATCGCCTCGTCCATCTTCTCGTTGGCTTGATGGATCAGGACTTTCTTGATGTCGCCGATCCCCAGCCCCGCTTTCTCGACGCTCTCCTTGGCCACCAGCGGCACGGTCTTCAATGCGTACTCGTACAGCTTGTGGCCGTCCATCTTCAGGTACAGCTCGTCGCCCTGGTGGGCCGGGTCGAAGGAGCGCCCCATCCACAGCATGTAGGCGTGCTCGAGGGTGTCACTGCGCGCGGCATGGGAGAGAACGCCCTGCGGCCGGTCGCTGGCGACCGCCTCGAGGATGACGGCGCCGCCGCCGTCGGCATAGATCATGCTGTCGCGATCGTGGGGATCGCTGATGCGCGAGAGGGTCTCGGCGCCGATGACCATGACGCGGCGGCAGTCCCCGGAGCGGATGTAGTAATCAGCCTGGATCACGCCCTGCACCCAGCCAGGGCAGCCGAAGGGCAGGTCGTAGGCGACGGTCCCGGGGTTGGCGATGGCCAGCTTGTGCTTGACCCGCGCCGCCAGCGAGGGGACGAAGTCGGAGCGGACGTTGCCGAAGCGCACGTCGCCGAAATTGTGGGCCACGATGATGTAGTCCAGGGACTCCCTGTCGATCCCCGACGACGTCAGGGCATCCTCGGCGGCGAGGTAAGCGAGGTCCGAGGCCAGCTGGTCGTCGGCCGCGTGGCGCCGCTCCTTGATGCCGGTGATCTCGGAAAGCTTGCCGATCGTTTCCTCATTGCTTTTCTTCAGCTTATCGCCCTTGGCGTCAAAGAACGTCCTGCCCAGAAAATCACTGTTCAAAACACGCCGGGCCGGGACGTAAGAACCCGTGCCGACGATGACCGAATACACTTTCTTTTCCATTTTCACCAATCGGGATCTGATTTGCGGAAAGGGAACCTCTCCAAGTGCATATTTTCACCGATTTTCGTCCGCATGTCAACCGCCGGCCAAAAAAACAGGGGCGCCGCCCGGGGCAGGGGAAAAAAATATTTTTTTGGCCAACCATATTGACATCCGATATATCGTATGGCAATATATCGCTATGCGTTATATCATCATTCGTTATAGCGTCGACTGATATAAGGAGCCGATCATGAAAGAAGACAAGGAAACGGTCCGCCATCTGCCGCTGACCGAAGCCACGTACTGCATCCTGCTGGCCCTGGCCGAGCCGTTGCACGGCTACGGCGTCATGCAGAAGGTGGAAGCCGGAAGCGACGGGGCCGTCCGCATCGGCCCGGGCACGTTGTACGGGGCGCTGACCGCCCTGGAGAAGGATAAGCTCATTGCCCGCTTCGACGAGGTCGAGCGGCGCAAGCGCTACATCCTGACCGCGAAGGGGCGCGCCGTTCTCAACGCCGAGATGAAGCGCCTGCGCCTGCTGTCGCGACTGGGCGAGAAGTTCCTCGCCGCCGCAAAAAACGCGTTCTAGGAGGAAATGAATATGGAAAAGGAGAGGATGAGGAAGTTCAAGTGGTTCTGGGCCTGGGATGATGAAAAAGAGGAAAAATGGCTGGAAGCGATGTCGGGAAACGGCTGGCACCTCGAAAACCCGGGATTGCCCTGCGTCTATCATTTTATCAAGGGCGAGCCCCGCGCCTATTCCTATCGCCTCGATTTCCGCACCGGCAGCTTCAAGAGCCTGCAGGAATACCTGCAGATCTGCCGCGACGCCGGCTGGGAAATGATCGGCCGCATGAGCTCCTGGTACTATTTCCGCAAGGAATGCCGGGGCGGGGAAAAGCCGGAATTTTTCAGCGACAAGGATTCCAAGGTCCAGAAATACAGACGCCTGTTGATCTTTCTCGTGATCTTCCTGCCGATCATGTTCAACGGGATGCTCAACCTGTCCAGGGTGAAAGATTCAGGATTCCTATCCGGCCTCCGCATTTTCTACGCCTTCATATTGCTTTTCTTCAGCTACGCCATCCTCCGCCTGCTGCTGCGCATCAAGAAACTCAAAAAAAGCTGATCCTGACGAAAAACGCCCGACCTGGCCGGGAAGGATCCTGCGCGGTAGGGATGAACCTTGAAATAATTGCCGCACTTGGATAAAATGTTTTTTCAGGAGGCGCCATGTTCGAGAAAAAAACATACACGCACCGCAGAGCGAAGCTGGTCAAGCAGGTGAAGTCGGGGCTGCTGCTCTTCCTGAGCAACGGCGAAAGCCCGATGAACTACGCGGCCAACACCTACCGCTACCGCCAGGACAGCACCTTCCTGTACTTCTTCGGCCTGAGCTTCCCCGGCCTGGCCGCGGTCATCGACGTGGACGAGGAGCGCCACACCGTTTTCGGCGATGACGTCGGCATGGAAGACATCATCTGGATGGGGCCGCAGCCGTCGCTGAAAAGCCGCTGCGCCCGGGTCGGCGTCTCCGACACGCGGCCGCTGGCCGAGCTGGCCGCGGTCCTGCGGACCGCAGTGCTCCAGGGGCGCAAGGTCCATTTTCTTCCCCCCTACCGCAGCGAGAACGCCCTCCGGCTGGAACAGTTGCTGGGCATCCGCGCCGGGACGGTCAAGGACTACGCCTCGGTGGAATTCGTCAAGGCGGTCGTCGCCCAGCGGGCGCTGAAGAGCGCGGAGGAGGTCGGGGAGATCGAGTCGGCCCTGGCCGTCAGCGCCGCCATGTACCGCGAAGCCATGGCCATGGCCCAGCCGGGCATCTACGAAAGGGAGATCGCCGGCTGGATCGAGGGCATCGCCCTGACCGGCGGCGGCCAGCTGGCCTTCCCGGCCATCGTCACCGTGCACGGCGAGACGCTGCACAACCACTACCACGGCAACCGCCTGCGCGAAGGCGACCTGCTGCTCATCGATTCCGGCGCCGAGACCGGGTCCGGCTACGCCAGCGACGTCACGCGCACCGTGCCCGTGGGCGGCCGCTTCGACCCCGTGCAGCGCTCGGTCTACGAGGCAGTCCTGGACATGCAGCTGACCGCCATCGCCATGATCCGTCCCGGCGTCAGCTACCGCAGCATCCACCTCAAGGCCGCCGCGGTGCTGGTCGACCGCCTGAAGGACCTGGGGCTGATGAAGGGCTCCACCTCGGAGGCCGTGGCCGCAGGCGCCCACGCCCTGTTCTTTCCCCACGGCCTGGGCCACATGATGGGCCTGGACGTCCACGACATGGAGGACCTGGGCGAGGTGCACGTCGGCTACGACGACAAGACCCAGCGCAGCCGGCAGTTCGGCCTGGCCTACCTGCGCCTGGCCCGGAAGCTCGAGCCCGGCCATGTGCTGACGGTCGAGCCCGGCATTTATTTCATCCCGGCCCTGATCGACCAGTGGCAGGCCGAAAAAAAGCACGCCGCGTTCATCCGCTACGAAAAGGTCGAGAAGTTCCGCAGCTTCGGCGGCATGCGCATCGAGGACGACGTGCTGGTCACCCCGCGCGGCTGCCGGGTCCTGGGGACGCCGATCCCCAAGACCGTGGCCGAGGTCGAGGCCGCCGTGCGCGCTCCACTCGGCGGCGACCGCTGAAGCCGCCGCTGGAATAATTTATTCCACCCCGGCCATTGACTTTCGGGACACCCTCGGATATTATTAATTTTAACGTAAACAATATCAAGAGGGATCCATGAAGAAGAAGATCAGCTTGCGCGTGATCCGCAGGATCTCGTTTTATTACGAGGCCCTGCTCAAGTTGAACCTGCCGGAAAACACCTATATCTCCTCGAAAAAGCTGGAGGAGGTCACCGGCGTCTCCTGCAACCAGGTGCGCCAGGATTTTTTCTACCTGGGCATCTCCATCGGCAAGCAGAAGAAAGGCTACCTGGTCAAAAAGCTGTTCCGCGAGCTGAAAAAGATCCTTTCCATCGACCACGGCGCCCGGGTGGTGATCATCGGCGCCGGCCGCATCGGCCAGGCCCTTTCGAACTACAAGCTGTTCAAGGCCCGCAACATCACGGTGACGGCGCTGTTCGACATCAAGCCGGAGCTGGTCGGCACCGAAGTGGGCAAGCCCGGTCAGCAGAAGCCGGTCCTGCACGTCAGCCAGCTGGAGGCCTACCTGAAGGAGAACCCCGACATCCACATCGCCCTGCTCACCGTCCCGGAAGAGGCGGCGCAGGAGACGCTGGACATGCTGATCACCCATGGCGTCCGCGGCGTGGTCAACTTCGCCCCCAAGATCCTGAAAGTGCCCAAGGAAGCCCGCGACGTGCAGCTGATCAACGACTGCATCGGCACCTCGCTGTACAAGATCGTCTATCAGCTGTACAGCCGGAAGTGACGCCCATGAGCCGGCGAACCCGCACAGGGAGATGAGACGGACATGAACACGGGATCCCTGCTCCTGCCCCTTCTCCTCTTTTTCCTGCTGATCCTGGTCAGCGCCTTCTTCTCCTCGGCCGAGACTTCGCTGCTGACCGTCAGCCGCATCAAGCTCACCCACCGCGCCAAGAAGAAGGACAAGACGGCCATGCTGCTGGCGCGGCTGCTGGAGAAGCCCGAGGAATTCCTCTCCACCATCCTGGTGGGCAACAACCTGGCCAACGTCGCCGCCGCCTCCATCGCCACCTTGCTGCTCACGCGCTTCTTCCACGGCAGCCAGGGCGCGCTGCTCCTGCTCTCCACCCTGGCGACCACCATCATCCTGCTGGTCTTCGGCGAGATCACGCCCAAGTCCTACGGCTACCGCCATGCCGAAAAGATGGCCTTCCTCTATGCCCGGCCGCTGCGCTTCTTCAGCCTGCTCTTCTACCCGCTGGTCAAAGGGCTGGCCCTGCTGCCCAACCTTTTCTTCCGCCGCCAGGGGTCCAAGGCCTGGGCCAAGAAGGAATTGAGCCTGGAAGAGATCAAGCATTTCCTGTCCTTGGAAACGCAGCTGTTCCAGCACAACCCGGAAACCCTGAAGATGCTCACCGAGATCATCGACATCTCGCAGAAGGACATCAAGGCCATCATGACCCCGCGCGTGGGCATCGTGGCCCTCAAGGAGAGCAGCGGCCCCAGGGAGCTGCGCAAGATCATCCTGGAGAAGGGCCTGTCCAAGATCCCGATCTACAAGGGCAAGCTGGACAACATCACCGGC
>JALOLA010000035.1 GCA_025456205.1 Acidobacteriota bacterium
AGTAATAGTAGAGCTTGAGCACCTCCATGTCGGCCACCAGGGAGTTGAGCCGCAGCCAGATCAGCTTGTGGAACAGCAGGTCATCGGTGCGGATGATCTCGCCGATCTTCTCGTCGCTCAGCGCCTGGTTGCCGCTGACGGTGATCCTTCCCAGCCGGTAGCGGCGCCTTTTATCCGCCGTGAAAACAATGGTCTTGTCCGCGCCGCGGGTGGTGACGGCCGAGGCGATGCGGGCGTCGAGGTAGCCTTCGTTCTTCAGGTCGTTCAGCAGCCGCGCCCGGCTCTCCTCCTCGGCCCATTTCTCGAATACCTGCCGCTCCCACACGTCGTCGCTCCTCGGCCCATTTCTCGAATACCTGCCGCTCCCACACGTCGTCGATCAGCGCCATGCGCGGGGCCATGCCCTGGAAGATGAAGTGGTAGCGGAAGCCGCAGGTGACCGTCACCGTGACGTTCAGCGCCGAGCGCCCGGCGTCCAGGAACTCCTCGCGCACCGTGATCTCCGGGAAATAATAGAGGTGTTTCTTCAGCAGCCGCCGGGCTTTTTCGCCTCCCTTGGCGAACTCGTCCGGGATGTAGGCGCCGGTGCCGGGATAGTAGCCGCGGATGCTGCCGGCCAGCTGCGGGTCGTCGACGTCCACCTGCAGCCGGGCGATGCGGGCGATCCGCCCCGGGGCGACGATGAACTGGATGACGCAGGCGGAGCGGTCCTTGTCCAGGCTGACGCGCGGCGACGCCTGGGCGTTGAAATAGCCCCGGGAACGGAACAGGGACTGCAGCTCGGCCAGCGCCGTGGGCAGCAGGCTCTCCTCGAAGCGCTCGCCCCGACGCAGGGAATAGACGGCGGCGCGCATCTCCTTCTCGCCGAGTGGCAAGTTGCCGGTGAACTCCAGGGAGCGGATCAGCGGCTTGTCCTGCAGGATGAAGAAAACGTCCAGCGCCCCGCCTTCCCGCTCCTGGACCTTGACTTCGATGGCGGCGAACACGCCGGTGCGGTTCAGGTTCTCGATGCTCTGGCGGACATCGCGATAGCGGTATTTTCCGCCGCCGGCCAGGACGACCAGCGGGCGGTAGGGCAGCAGGCGCGCATCGGCCTTTCCCCCGCTGTCGAGCAGCAGCACCTGGCCGATGTCCCGGTTCTCCCGGGCGGGTTCGGCGGCAGGCAGTGCCCCGAGGAGCCACGGCAGCAGCTGGGCCAGCGCCAGCAGCAACCGGAACGGGTGGATGACGCGGTGGCCCATGCTCGTCTAGCGCCGGGAACGCAGGCGCAGGTCAAGGCTGTAGCGCCCTTCTTCGTTCCTCATGGCGATGAGGGAGATGGTCGGGGACAACTGGTACTGCAGGTAGAGGATCTCCTGGCGCGCCGTGGAGAGGTTGGTGGAGTAGACGACGACCAGGTCCTTGGAGATCGTCTTGCCGATGGTCAGCCGCGAGGTGTCCACGGTCGATTGTCCCGACAACACGGGATCGATGCGCAGCAGGTTGATCCCCAGCAGCTTGTTGGCCCGGTTCTTGATCTCTTCGGTGAGCTTGCTGGTGACCAGGGCCGTCCCCCCCTGCTGCGAGCTGACCTCGGTCGAGCGCGTGCGCTTGAACACCTCGCCCAGCGAGACCAGGGCCAGGATGTCCTGGGGGGGCAGCGGCGGCGAGGCCGTCAGCTCCGGCTTGGCGCGCGAGGCGCTGCCGCGGATGTCGAAGCGGATGCGGTAGTTCTGGATGAAGGCCTCGCTCTCGACCTGCAGCAGCGGGTCGATGAAGAAATTGTTGTTGAACACCAGCTTGGCCTTCAGCACGTTGAAGGCGCGGTCGGAAAAATAGATCTCGCCCTGGCTGCCCTCGCAGGTGCCGCTGAGGATGGGGAAGCTGGCCGTGCCGGTCAGGCGCAGCTTGAAGCGGCCGCGGATGCGGCCCAGGGAGTTCTGCATCAGGATGTTCTCGCTGTTGAGGGCGACGTCCAGTTGCAGCATCTCGCGGATCCTGGACTCGGCCGTGGAGAGCTCCGAGCGGGTGCTGAAGACGATGCGCTCGTCGATCTCGCGCTGCCACTCCACCGCCTGGAAGGCCAGGGTGCCGGAGAGCAGCAGCTTCTTCTCCTCGTATTTCAAGGTCAGGTCGGGGTTGACCAGGCAGGAGGCGCGGTCCATGGGATAAAGGCGCAGGCCCTTGCCCTGCAGGTGAAAGACCATGCGCTGCAGCCCACCGCCGGCGATAAGCAGCTGGCCGTTGCCTTCCACCGGGCCGCCGCCCATCTGGCCGCGCAGCGACTGCAGGGAAAAATCGCTGCCGACGAAGGAGACCGTTCCCCGGAAGTTGTCCAGCGAATGGGAGAAGTTCGGCAGCGAAAGGGTGCGGCCGGAGAAGATGGCCACGCCGCGGCTGCGGACGCCCCCGTCCGCGCCCGTGAAGATTTGCCCCAGCAGGCGCATGTTCCCGATGTTGTTCTTCCAGGGGATGAGCAGGTCCAGGTCGCCGAGGTCGAACTGGAAGGAGCCGTCATAGCGGCCGCTGTCCTGGCCGATGTCCAGCTTGAAGGGGAACGCCCCGGCGGCATTGGCCACTTCGCCGCTGGTCGCGAGCCGGAAGCCGGAAAAATCGGTCAGCAGCGAGGCCCGGCCGCTCACGCTGAATTCGCGGTCATGGTAATAGCGCATGTCGCGGAAATGGTAGGTGACGGTGAGCGGGTCCTTCATGAACCCGCCGCTGCCGCTGATCTCCAGGTCGCCGCTGCCGCTGAAGTCGGGCTGCAGCCGGGAGGCGGCGATGCCCTGGATGCGGCCGTTGATGTCGAACTGCCTGCCGGCGAAATCGATGCGCACGCCGGCAGCGCGCGCCCGGCCCCCCTTGTAGGTGAAATCGAGCCCGGCCAGGTCGATGTCCTGCAGGTTGGAACGCAGGGAGCCCTTGACCCGCTCGAGGACGTGGCCCATGAACGCCAGCCGCGGCGAGGTGAAGCTCCCGCGCACCTCGGGCTCCGGCAGCGCCTTGCCGGTGAGGTAGGTGAAGTCGCCGGCGATCCTGCCGTCGAGGGCGATGTCCAGCCCGAGGATCCTCATGATCTTGCGCGCTTCGCCCGCGACGTCAGGGAAGCGGATGGCGGTCCGGCCGACGGTGATGGCCAGTTCGGCTTTGGAGTTCAGGTCCGGGGCAGTGATGGCGAAGTCGCCGCTGGTGGCCGGCGGCGTGTGGCGCACCTCGCCGCGCAGCGCCGTGACGCTCTGGCGGTTGGCCTGGAAGTCGGACATGCGGAAGCGGCTGTCGATGCGCTTGCGGTGCTGGCGCCGGTCCAGCACCAGCTCGAAAACGCCGCTGCCGCCGCTCAGCTTCCAGGGCAGCAGGTCGATGCCCAGGTAGTGCGCGGAGTAGGGCGCGACGTTCTCCAGGTCCTTCAGCGCCGCCGTGACGCGAAGGGTCGAGGTCCCGGCCAGGGTGTCGGTCTGGCCGCTGACGCTGATCTCGCCGGCGCCGGTTTGCAGGTTCTCCCCGGAGAAGGTGGTGCGCTTGGCCTTTTTATCGCGCAGGAAGTCAAAACTGCCCCGGAGCACGAACGGCTGGCTGAGCGGCCGCTCCGGCGCGGCGTCCAGCTCGGCCCGGCCGCGCAGGAAGAACGGGTCGATCTCCAGGCTGCCGCGGCGGACCATCCCGGCCAGGGGCGCGTCCTGGCTGATGTCCAGGATGTCGGCCACGATCGCGGCGGGGAGGTCCTGGACGGCGATGCTCGTTGCCCCGCCGCGGCTCGCCAGGCGCAACGACGACCGGGCCAGGCCGGTGTCGAAGGCGCTGTCCAGGTCCAGGGTCCGGCCCAGGCTGTCCCAGCTCACCTTGGCGGCGAGATCGCGGCAGCGGTTCTCCTTGATGCGGCAGGCGGGCGCGGTGAAATCGGCGGTGACCCGGACCGCGCCGCCCTCCTCCCTGGAGATCCTGGCGTTGGCGTAGGTCAGCCCCTTGACGGTCAGCTCCTCCAGCAGCGGCAGCAGGATCCGTTCCGGGTTGCCCTGCGCCGACACGTTGAACTGGTAGGCGCCGCGCGGCCGGATGCGGCCGTTGGCGTTGAAGATCATCTCCCGGGTCTGCCAGGAGAAGCGGCTGATCTTCCACGATTCGCCCTGCTGGTGGGCTTCGCCGGTCACGTTCCCCTCCAGCGTCACCGGTTCGCCGCTGATGCGCACGCTGGCGCTCAGATGGGGCGAATCGACGCGGAAAGAGAAGCCTTCGGCCAGGTTCCCCGACTGCAGGTTGAAGTTCAGGAGCCGGCACTGGATGTCGCGGCTATGAAAGACGAGCTCGCCGTCGCGGATGCGGATGCGGTTGACCGTGAAGGAGGAACCGAGGCCCTTGCCCCCGGCCCGGCCGCGCAGCAAGCTGTCGTTGAGGATGAAGCGCGGTCGGTCGATCTCGATGCTGACCTCCTTTTTCCTCATGAACAGGGAGGTGGGCGGCAGGTAGGCGTTGACCGCGGCGAAGGAGACCAGGTTCTCGTCGCGGATGGGAAAATTCTTGATGTCGCGGATCTCCAGCCCCAGGGGGAAGAGGGATAGCCGCAGGTCGCTGAAGCGGACCTGGACGCCGCCATCGGCAACGATCAGGCGATAGACGTAATATTTAGCGGCGTTGTATGCGCCGCCGCAGAGCAAAAGTATAAAAAAAAACCGATCAGGATCTTCAGTTTTTTCTTCATCCGTCAGTGTTTGACTTTTTCCCAGTCCTTGAGGAAGCGCTCCATGCCGGCGTCGGTCAGGGGGTGGTGGAGCAGCTGGGCCAGGGTGGCAAAGGGGATGGTGGCCACGTCGGCGCCGATCCTGGCCGCCTCCACGAAGTGCAGCGGGTGGCGCACCGAGGCCACGATGATCTCGGTGGCGATGTCGTAGTTGTCATAGATGAGGGCGATGTCCTCGACCAGGGCCATGCCGTCGCCGGAGATGTCGTCGACGCGGCCGACGAACGGCGACACGTAGGTCGCTCCCGCCTTGGCGGCCAGCAGGGCCTGTGATGGCGAGAAGATCAGGGTGACGTTGGTCTTGATGCCGCGCCCCGACAGGGCTTTGACCACCTGCAGCCCCTCCAGGTTGATCGGGACCTTGATGACCACGTTGGCGGCGATGGCCGCGTACGTCTCGGCCTGGGCGATCATCTCCTCCGGGTCGCTGGCCGTCACTTCGATCGATACCGGCCCGGGCAGCAGTGCGGTGATCTCCCGTACCAGGGGCAGGAATTCCCGGCCTTCCTTGGCGACCAGGCTGGGGTTGGTGGTGACGCCGTCGATGATGCCGTAGGCCAATCCTTTCTTGATCTCAACGATGCTGGCCGTGTCCAGAAAGATCTTCATGCTGTTTCTCCGTTTCGTGCTCCCTGATTATAACAGAACGAAGGAACGAATAAAAGGCCGGTCGCGCCGGCCCGGTCGTTTCTCCTGGCAGCGGGGGCCCGGCCTCAGCGGCGGCGTTCAATAATTTGAATCGGCGCGCCCTGGAAATTCAATATTTTGAATCGTATCGCCATTTTTCCCCCGTGATGCCCATTAAACCTAGGCGTGAAAAATGGCACCGTTAATGCTTGTTTATTTCAGTTATTTTATTTCAGGAGGTACGAATGAAAAAACTTCTGTTTCTCGCAGCCGCCGTGGCGCTGGTCGGTTCGGTTGCCATGGCCCAGGTGCAACTGGCCGACGTCTACGGCACGGTTGTGCTCCCCGACGGATCCGCCATCCCCGGAGTGGCGGTCACCCTCACCGGTGACGTCATCGGCAAGACGACGACGGTCACCTCCGAGGAAGGCAACTTCCGTTTCCTGAAGCTGGCCCCCGGCAACTACGAACTGAGGTTCGAGCTCGAAGGGTTCAAGACGGTCATTCGCAAGGGCATCCGTCTCTTCGCCGGCAAGAACGTCACCCTGACCGTGCCGATGGAGACCACCACCATCCAGGAGGAAGTGATCGTCACGGCCAAGGCCAACGTGGTCGACACGCGCAAGACCACGGTGGGCATGAACGTTTCCAAGGAAATGATCCAGAGCCTGCCCACGGCGCGCAATCCGTTCACCGTCATGTCGCTGGCCCCGGGCATGATGATGGACCGCGTGGACGTCGGCGGCAACGAGGGCGGCCAGCAGTCCGGCTACCAGGCCGGCGGCTCCTCGAGCGATGACACCGTCTGGAACGTGGACGGCGCCAACATCACCGACATCTCCGCCGTCGGTTCCACCCCCTCCTACCTGAACATGAACGCCTACGAGGAGATGCAGATCACCGTGGGCGCCAACGACGTCACGGCCCAGACCGGCGGCGTGCAGCTGAACTTCATTTCCAAGCGCGCCGGCAACCGCTGGGCGGGCGATTTCCACCTGCACGCGCAGGACAAGGCCTGGGAGCTGAAGCAGGACCGCACCCAGTACATGATCGACAACGACTACGTCGTGCCGGGCATCAACCGCCTGCTGCAGTACGGCGTCAACTTCGGCGGCCCGATCCTGAAGGACCACATCTTCTTCATGGGCTCCTACGCCATCCAGGATCTCCACTCCCGCACCATCGTCGGCGACGAGGACGCCACCTGGCTGGTCTCCGGCTACGCCAAGACGAACTTCCAGTTCGGCAACACCACCGCCGACCTGAACTTTTCCAACGACGCCAAGAAGAAATGGGGCCGGACGCAGCTTTCCTCGGCCCAGCAGAATAACGGCTCGCTGTGGGACCAGGACGGTCCGACGACCATTTACTATGCCGCCCTGCAGCAGGTGCTGGGCAACCTCATGCTCGACGGCAAGGTGGCCTTCACCGACAGCAGCTTCATTCTCGATCCCCGCGGCGGCACCATCAACGAGGACGGCGACCACGTGGGCGCCGAAAAACTCTTCACCTGGACGCCCTACAGGCTGCTGAACAACAACGACCACTACTTCACCGCCCGCTCCAACATGAACCTGACCCTGAACGGCAACTATTTCGCCGAGAACATCCTCGGCGGCGACCACGAGATCCGCTTCGGCGTGGACTACGTCAACGCCGACACCACCACCCAGGACCTCTATCCCAACCAGCGGGCCATTGACAAGCAGGTCCCGGACGGCCCCTGGGGCCATATCTGGTTCATCCCCAACTACCTGCTCGACGTCAATTTCAAGAGAACGTCGTTCTACCTGTCCGACACGGCCACCTTCGGCAAGCTCACCGCCACCCTTGGCGTGCGCTATGACAAGGAGCAGGGCGCCCTCAACGGCAGCGAGCTCAAGCCGCTCTACTGGTACGAGCCGGACTCGGTGCATCACATGGAGAGGCTCTTCGGGGACACGCTGGGCGCCATGACCATCCCCAAGCTGAAGGTGCCCGTGGCCTGGAACACGTTCTCCCCCCGCCTGTCCCTGACCTATGACATCACGGGCGACGGCAAGAACGTGGCCAAGCTCTCGGTGGCCCGCTACGGGTCACAGAGCGGCAACACCCTGGCCGGCAACTATATCCCCTTCCGCGAGACCGACTACTACTGGTTCGACGCGAACATGGACAACGTGCCGCAGTGGGAGGAATGGCAGAACGGTCTGTATTACCTGTATTCCTACTACGGGTATCCCTACGGCTACTACGGCACCGGCCGCGCCGAGACCTGGTCCAACACCCAGAGGGTCGATTACAACAAGGGCCACAACAATGTCAGCTATGCCGACAATTACAACACGCCGCTGCTCGACGAGCTGACCCTCTCCTTCGAAAAGGCCCTGGGCGAGGATATCGCCCTCAGCGTCACCGGCTTCTACAAGAAGCGCCACAACCTGGTCCGGGAGCTGGGGATCCTGCCGGACGGGTCGGTCGAAACCGCGGCCAACTGGTATGTCCTGAACCCCAGCCTGAAGGTGGGCGACACGACCGTGCCGGTCTATACGCGCCGCCAGAGGCCGATCGGCACCTATTACACGAATTACAAGAACGATTATGAACGCTACCTGGCCCTGCAGCTGATGTTCACCAAGAAGCTGTCCGACAAATGGATGGCCGACGCCTCGTTCACCTACCAGGACCACAGCTACCACATGGACAAGAGCGAGCACTTCAACCTGAACAACTTCGACTACTACCAGGACGCCGTGGTCGCTCCCGAGTCGGGCGCTTCCGGCCTGACCGGCATTTTCATGAACTCGCGCTGGATGTTCAAGCTGTCGGGCCTTTACCAGCTCCCCTGGGGATTGAACCTCTCGGCCGTCTGGCAGCTGCGCGAGGGCTATGTCATCCCCTATTACCGCCGCATCTATGTCTCGGGCGGCCTGGGGTATACCAACTTCTATGAAGCGGGCAAGAAGTTCGGCGACGACCGGCTGCCGAACCTCTCCATCCTGAACCTCGGCCTGGAGAAGAGCTTCAAGGTCTCCGACACCACCACCGCCACCGTCTTCGTCGACTGGTACAACGTGACCAACCAGCAGGCCACCCTGAAGCTGGACCCCCAGATCGGCCCCACCAAGGACGACATCCAATCGGTCACGAACCCGGGCAACTTCCAGTTCGGCTTCCGCCTGAACTTCTAGCGCGCCCGTTCCACCCTGGGGCTTGAGCGATCAAGCCCGGCAACGATGCCCCCTCCCCCCGCGGGGAGGGGGTTTTTTTTTCACCGCGGCGGCTATGATATAATGATATATATAAGATGAGAACCACGCGTTCGCTATGTCTGGGACTGTCGGGGGCCCTGCTGGCCCTGCCGCTTCTGCTTGCCGGCGTCGATCCACCCCGGGCCCGCCTGAACGTCCTGCTGGTCACCCTGGACACGACCCGCGCCGACCATGTCGGCGCCGGCGGCCGGCTGCGAGCGCAGAGCCTGACGCCGAACATCGACCGCCTGGCACGACGCGGCGCCGTCTTCACCCGCGCCTTCAGCCACAATCCCCTGACCCTGCCCGCCCACGCCAACATCCTCACCGGCCACACCGCCTTGTACCACGGCGTAGCCGACAACAACGGCTTCCGCCTGGACGACCGCTTTTTCACCCTGGCCGAAAAACTGCAGGGGCTGGGATTCGCGACGGCGGCCTTCGTCAGTTCGTTCGTGCTGGGCCGGGAATTGGGGCTGGACCAGGGATTCGGCCATTATCGCGAACCGCTGGCCCAGGACACCTTCCTGGCGGCTGAATCGGTGGCGGCGGCGCAGGACTGGATCGGCGCGCAGCAGGGGAGCTGGTTCTGCTGGCTCCATCTCTGGGACCCCCATTTTCCCTATTCCCCGCCCGCGCCCTTCGCCGAGCGTTTCCGCTCCGACCCTTATGCCGGCGAGATCGCCTACGTCGACGCCGAGCTGGGCAAGCTTTTCTCCTTTCTGGAAAGATCAGGCGGCCTGGCCTCCACCCTGCTGGTCATCACCGGCGACCACGGCGAAGCCCTCGGCGAGCACGGCGAGTTCGAGCACGGCTTCTTCGCCTACAACTCGACCCTCCATGTCCCGCTGATCATCTGCCTGCCCGGTGAAAAACCGCGCACGGTTGCGGCCCTGGTCTCCCATGTCGACCTCTTTCCCACCGTCTGCGACGCGCTGGCGACCGTCCCCCCGGCCGGGATTGCCGGCCGCTCCCTGCTGCCGCTGCTGGCCGGCGGCGCCGAGGCCGAGCGCCCGGTGTACATCGAGTCCAAGGGCCCGTACCTGAGCAAGGGCTGGGCGCCGCTGGAAGGGTTCATCGCCGGCAACCTGAAATACATCGATCTGCCGATCAAGGAGCTCTATGACCTGGAGCGCGATTTCGGCGAGACGCGGAACATCATTTCCTCGCGCCGGCTGTCCGACCTCAGCGGCGAACTGGCGGCGCTGAAGCGACGGATGGCGGGGACGGAGACGGCGGCGGCGCGCCGGCCGCTGTCGGCCGAGGCGACGCGCCGGCTGCGCTCGTTCGGCTACCTGGCCGGGATGGTCAACGTGAAGAAAGCGG
The DNA here is from genome assembly GCA_025456205.1 of Acidobacteriota bacterium. Lineage (GTDB taxonomy): Bacteria > Acidobacteriota > Aminicenantia > UBA2199 > UBA2199 > UBA2199. The sequence continues at coordinate 9,898 of JALOLA010000035.1, forward strand.
CCTTCACCCGCGCCGATGACCTGAAGACGCTGCTGCCCATCCAGAACAAGCTGCGCAAGGCCAACCAGCTCTTCAACGGGAAAAAATTCCGCGCGGCCCGGGAATTGTACGAGCAGGTGCTCGCCAGCAAGCCCGACGACGTCGGTTCCTACCTGCACCTCGCCGACACCCTGCACTTCCTGCGGCTGCCGCAGGAGGCGGTGGCCGCGCTGCGCCGCGGCCGGGACGTCGTTCCCGGCAGCCTGGAGCTGCAGGCCAAGCTGGGGGTCTTCCTCACCGAGGTCGGCCGCCTGGGGGAAGCGGTCGAGCTGCTGCAGGGGGTCCTGGCCGCGGATGCCGGCAACGCCGAGGCCTGGAATTACCTGGGCGTCGCCCTCTTCCGCACGAAGCGCCTCGCCCAGGCCGAGGAGGCCTATGGCAAGGCCCTGGCCCTCGATCCGCGCCAGGCCTCGGCCCACGCCAACCTCGGTTCTCTGCTGCTGGCCCGCTACCTGGCCGACCGGAACGCGAACCGGCTGGAGCGGGCCCGGGCCGCGTTCACCAGGGCCATCGAGCTGGATGGCCGCTCGGCGGCCGCCTACAACGGCCGCGGTGCCGCCTTCAAGTTCGCCGGTGGCCTGGAGCCGGCGCTGGCCGACTGGAAAAAAGCCCTGGAGCTGCAGCCCGACCTCACCGATGCCTATCTCAACATCGGCCTCACCCTGATCGCCGCTGGCCGCAAGGAAGAGGCCGCCGGCTATTTGCAGCGGCTGCGGGAGCGTTTTCTGCCGCTGCTGTCCGCACGCGACCGCGAGACCCTGCAGCGCCTGCTGGCAGAAGCCGGAGAACGCGATTGAAGGCCTCCGCCCGCGGAGCGGGGCAAGGAAACAAGGAACTGCCATGAAGAAAAAGACCGCTCTGGCCATCCTGGCCCTGCTGGTCCTCGGCGGCGGCCTGCTGCTCCTGCTGCGCCGCGGCAGGGACGCGGCGCCCTGGAACGTCCTGGTCATCACCCTGGACACCACCCGCGCCGACCACCTCGGCGCCTATGGCTACGCGGCGGCGCGCACTCCCAACCTCGATCGCCTGGCCGCCGCGGGCGTCGTGTTCGAGAACGCCAGCACTTCCGTGCCCCTGACCCTGCCGGCGCACGCGACGCTGTTCACCGGCCGCCACCCGATCGCCACCCGCGTGCGCAACAACGGCAACTACTTTCTGCCGGAAAGCGAGACCACCCTGGCCGAGGTCCTTAGCCACCGGGGCTACGATACGCGGGCGGTCGTCTCCGCCTTCGTCCTGTTATCCAAGTTCGGCCTCAACCAGGGTTTTTCCATTTACGACGACAGCCTCGACACCCACGAAATGATCCGCAACTACCGGTCGGAGATCCCGGCCGCGATGGTCTTCGAGAAGTTCAGCGCCTGGCTGGACGGCAGCGCCGGCCGGCCCTTCTTCTACTGGCTCCATTTCTACGACCCGCACACGCCCTACCGGCCTCCCCAGGAGTACGCCAAGCTCTTTCCCGACAACCCCATGGGCAAGTACGACGGCGAGATCGCCTACACCGACGCCTGGGTGGGACGCGTCATCGCGTCCCTGGGCGAGCGCGGCCTGCTGGAGCGCACCCTGGTGATCATCGCCGGCGACCACGGCGAGGCCTTCGGCGAGCACGTGGAGCACGGGCACGGCATCTTCTGCTACGAGGAGACGCTGCACGTGCCGCTGATCGTCCACGCTCCCGGGCGCTTCAAGCCCCGGCGCGTGGCCGCCCGCGTGGGGCTGGTCGACGTCATGCCCACGGTGCTGGAGGCGCTGGGGGCCGCCATGCCGCCGGCGGTCCAGGGCGCCAGCTTCCTTTCCGAGCTTAATGGCCGCTCGGCGAAAGAGGAACGGGTGGCTTATTTTGAAAGCCTGTACGGGCTGGAGGAGATGAACTGGGCCCCGCTGACGGGACTGCTGCACCGGGGCTACAAGTACGTGTCGCTGCCCGATGCCGAATTGTACGACCTGGCCACCGACCGTTTCGAGAAGCAGAACCTCTTCCTGCGCAAGAACATCCTCGCCCGCGACATGGACCGGCGGCTGGCCGCTTTCGTCGCCGGCCACAGCCAGGGGGGAGACGCCCGGCGAGCGCTGAGCGCCGGCGACAAGGAGCAGCTGCAGGCCCTGGGATATATCTCGACTTTTTCCAGCCAGGCGGCCACGGTTTTAGATCCGAAGAAAGGCGTGCTGATCGACGCCCGCCTCAAGCAGATCAGCCAGATGATCGGGCAGAAGAAGACGACGGAGGCCGAGGCCGCCCTGCGCGGCCTGCTGGCCGAGAACCCCGGCCTGAAGATGCCCCACGTCTACAACCTGCAGTACAAGCTGCACATGTCCAAGCGCGAGGTCGGCCCGGCTTTGAATTCCCTGCGCCAGGGGATCGCGGACTTCCCCGACGTCGAGAACTTCCGCCAGACCCTGGCCGTCGCCCTGTTCGACCTGAAAATGTACGACAAGGCCGAGGAGCGCTGCCGCGAGATCCTGGACAAGAACCCGCGCAACACGCGGACGGTGATCCTGCTGGGAGAGATCCGCGAGAAGCAGGGCCGCCCGGCCGAAGCGGCGGAGCAGTATGCCCGGGCGCGGGACATCGAGCCGCAGAACGTCTCCCTGCGCATCAAGTACGCCGAGCTGCTGATCTCCCTGAAGCAGTATGAACGGGCGGTGGCCGAATACAACCAGCTGATGGAGAACGAGGAAGCCTCCAGCCAGCCCGACCTGTTGCTGAAGGTGGCGCTGCTGAACACGCGCTACGGCAGCATGGCCGATGCCGAGCAGATGCTGGCCCGGGCCGCGGCCATCCAACCGGCGGGCAAGTTCTTCTTCAACTACGCCCTGGTGCTGGCAAAAAACGGCAAGCTCGACCTGGCCCTGGCCAACATGGAGACCGCCCTCGAGCGCCACGGCCGCGAACTCACCCCCGAGCAGCGGCAGACGGCCGCAAAGGCGCTGGCCGCCTGGCGCTGAAGGCGAAAAAAAAGGGGGAACAGGAGCGTTCCTGTTCCCCATGAGATCTTCGCGGGGATTACTTTTTCTTCGCCGCCCTGCTGCCCGAGCTGCTTGAGGAGGAAGAGGAGGAGGAAGCGGAGCTGGCTCGATAAGAGCTCCCGGAAGCGGAGCCTGAGCGATAGGAACTTCCGGAAGAGGATGAACTGCTGCCGCTGGCGTAGGAACCGCCTCCCGACGGGCGGCTGTAGGAGGAACTCGCTGAGCTCGGCTTGTACGAGCTTTCGCCTCCCGATGAATCGTTGCCGGAATTGGAGTTCGACCGGGCATAGCCGGAGCTGCGGCCGATGGCGGGGATGCTGCCGATATACCTCCTGGTGGAACTCGCGGTCGCGGCGTTTCCCGAGCCGCTGCCGTAGGTCGTTCCGTAGGAGCGATAGGAAACACGGTCGCTGCTCCTGGCCGTATAGCGGCTGCCGGAGCCGGCGGCCGCGGCCAGACCCGTCTCCTGGGTTCCCGGAGAATAGCCGCCGCCGCTGCGGGTGAGATAGGAGGGCTCGCCTTTCTTTTTCTTGGCCGTGCCGCTGGAGCTGCCGGAGGAAGAGGAGGATGAGGAGCTGCCGGAACGGCTGCGGTAGCTGGATTTGCCGGAGCTGCTGCCGCTGGAGGAGCCGGACTTGCTGCGGACGCTGGCCTTGCCGGGGGAATCGTCGGAAGCAGACGAGGTGCGGGCGCGGCCGCTGCTGCCCGATTCGCTGCCGCTCCGCGAGCGGAAATAAGCGCCGCTCTCGCCGCTGCCCTTGCGGACCACGTGGGCCTTTTCCTCGTTGACCACGGCATGGTCATACTTGTAGACCATGTTGCGGATGTCGGACCCCTGGGTGCGGTATTTCTCGGCGCTGACGACGGCGCCCTGCTTGTAGGTCACCGAGCGGCCCCGGGCGTTGATCACCGTGACCTTGCTCAGGACAGGGCGGTCACTGGGCGCCGAGCCGCGGTAGGCGATGGTGCCGTTGCCGCCCTGGCCCAGCGTGGCCTTGTTCAGGGCGACGCGGTGGATGTTGGCCGACGACAGCTCGTTCTTGCGGATGATGATGGTGGAGCGGGAATGGTGCGGGATGCCGCGGTGATAGTTGAAATGACGGTCCCAGCGGTTATTGACGATGATCACCGGCCGGTTCCACCAGCTCATGGGGCTCCAGCCGTAATAGTGGTCGTTCCAGAACCAGGACACCCAGGCCGGCGACCAGTGGTAGGAGGGGATCCAGTACCAGCCGCCGCTGTAGCTCCAGTGCCAGCGGCCGTAATGGTGGGTGAACCAGCCGCAGGTGTCGTACGAGGTCCACACGTAGCCGTAGTAGGGGTTCCACACCCAGCGGCCGTTGGCGTAGGGCCTCCAGTCGGCACCGGCGTGGTAGGGGCTCCACACATAGGATCCGTATTCGGACATGTAGGTCCAGCGGCCGGAGCGCGACATCTCATGCTCGTAGTCCTCGTAGCCGCTCTGCAGGTAGCGGGAGGAGCCGTAGCGGGCGTAGCCCTGCTCGCGGTTCTGCTCTTCGTTCCAGTTGTCGAAATCGTCCTTCTCCGAGGCATAGAAATAGTACGGACGCTCCTGCAACCGGCCGCGCGACATGACGATCTTCTGGTTCTCGCGGACGTTGCGGCTGTCATCGCTTCCGGCCACCTCGGCGATGCCCTCGATGACGATCACTTCCGTCAGGCCGTCCTGGCCTGCATTGACGCGGTACACGCCCTTGTCCAGGAGGAAGACGCCGCAGTCGGGGGTCTGGACCTCGATGCCCCTCTCGCGGTCGAGGTTCTCTATGTCCAGATAGATGCTGCCTTGTTCCACGCGCACGACCAGGTCGGTCTTGCGCAGCTGCGGCACCTTTTCCAGCACGACCACGCTGTCGGCGTCGAGGCGCAGGTAGTTCAGGCGGCCGAGATACACGGCCAGCCGGCCGTCGGTGGTGCCCACCGTGTCCTTCTCGAACAGCGGCAGGTTGACGGTGGCCTCCTCGTTGCCCTCGTCGTAGGAGCGCTGGACGAACCCCTCGCCCTCCACGCTCTTGATGCGCACGACCTTGGCGTTGTCATAGTATTTGGCGGCATTGGCATTCGTTTCCATGTCATCGGACCAGCAGGCGCCTGACAGCAGCAGCAGGCTCACAAAGGTGATCAGGGTCTTTTTCATGTTGACCTCCTCAATTCTTCGAATGCATATTGCTTGCCAAGTTCAACCGGGCTGACCTGTCCTGTTTTCATGACACCTGTCCGAAAAAATGGCGAATTCAGGACAGGGTGCGGGCCGGGGGCCTGCGGTTGAACATGTCCGTCAGTTGCAGCAGGCGTCCACCGATCTCCGGGGTCAAGGCCCCGGCGGCCAGGCGCCAGCGCCAGTTGCCGTCGGCCCGGCCCGGGGTGTTCATGCGGAAGCGCCCGTCATAGCCCAGCACGTCCTGGACGGGAAAGACGGCCAGGCGGGCCACCGATTGCATGGCCAGGCGGATGAACTGCCAGTGGAACTCGTCGCGATGGCCGAGGTTCATGTAGTCCAGGACAACCTGCTTGGTCGCCGCGCTCGTCTCCGGGCCGTAGAACCAGCCGTTGCTGGTGTTGTTGTCGTGGGTGCCGGTGTAGACCAGGCAGTTGGCGTGCTGGAAATTGTGCGGCAGGTAGGGATTGGCGCGCTGGCCGTCGAAGGCGAACTGCAGGATCTTCATGCCCGGGAACCCCAGGCGGTCGCGCAGGGCCTCCACTTGGGGAGTGAGTTCTCCCAGGTCCTCGGCGACCAGCGGCAGGGCGCCCAACTCCCGGCGCAGGTGGTCGAAGAACGGCACTCCCGGGCCGGGCAGCCAGCGGCCCCTGACCGCCGTGGGCTCGTGGACCGGGATCTCCCAGTAGCTGTCGAAGCCGCGGAAATGGTCGATGCGCAGGACATCGACCAGGTTCAGCATGTGGCGTACGCGGGCGGTCCACCAGGCCAGGGTGGGGGCGTGGAGCGCCCCGTCCCGCCGCCAGCGGTAGAGCGGGTTGCCCCAGCGCTGGCCGGTGGCACTGAAGTAATCGGGGGGGACACCGGCCACCGCGTCCGGCAGTCCCGTCCCTGGGTCGATCTGAAAGATTTCGGGACGGGCCCAGGCGTCGGCGCTCTCGAAGTTCACGTAGAAGGGGATATCGCCGATGATGCGCACGCCGCGGCTGTTGGCCGCCTGCTTCAGCTGCCGCCATTGCCCGAAGAACACGAACTGCTCGAATTGCCGCCGGCGGATGGGAGCCTGCAGTTCGCTCCGCCAGCGGGCGAGGGCCGCTGGCTCGCGGCGAGAAATGTCGCCGGGCCAGGCGCTCCACTGGAAGGTGGCGAAGCGGTCGGCCAGGGCGCGGAACAGGGCGTAGTCGTCGAGCCATTCCCCTTGCTCGGCGCAGAAGCGGTCGAAGGCCGCGCCGGCGCCTGCGCCGGACGCGGCGTAAAAACGCCGGGCGGCGGCGTCCAGCCGGGCGGCCTGCGCGGCGGCGGCGGCGTCCAGGTCGCAAAAATCGCCGGCAGCGGCCTCCGGGCCCGCCGGCAGCTCGGAAGCGTCGAGCCAGCCCGCGGCCAGCAGCGCCTCCGGGTCGATCAGCATCTCGTTGCCGGCGAACGCCGACGGCGACGAATAGGGGGAGTAGTTCCAGTGGGAGCAAACCGGCCCCAGGGGCAGCACCTGCCAGCAGGACTGGCCGCTGGCCGCCAGGAAATCGATGAACTCGCCGGCGGCGCGGCCCAAAGTGCCGCAGCCGTACCTGCCGGCGAGCGAGGTGACGTGCAGCAGCAAACCGCTGGCGCGCTCAATACCCATGGCATCCTCCCGGCCGCGGGCGCCGCTCAATTGAATTCCTCGATCTCTTTCTCGATGTTCTCGTGGTAGATGACGGAGCGGTTGCGGCCCGACTCCTTGGCGAAGTAGAGCGCCTTGTCGGCATGGTTCAGTATCTCCTCGTCGCTCAGGCCATGCTCGGGGAAGGAAGCCAGGCCGATGGAGATGGTGAGCTTTTTCAGCGGCTGCGTTTCGGCGCCGGGGAAGGCCTGCTTCTCGACCCCCTCGCGCAGCCTTTCGGCGGCCAGGTAAGCGCCGACCTTGTCGGTCTGGGGCAGGATGATGACGAACTCGTCGCCACCGTACTTGGCCAGCAGGTCGGTGGAGCGGAACTTTTTCTTCATCACGGTCGCGATGTCCTTCAGAGTCTGCGAACCGCGCAGGTGGCCGTTGCTGTCGTTGAAATTCTTGAAGTGGTCGACATCGAAGATGATCAGGGCATAGCTCATGTCATGGCGCTGCGATTTCCGGGTCTCGCGGTCCAGGAGCTCGAAGAAGTGCATCTGGTTGTACAGCCCGGTCAGGCCGTCGGTGATCGAGAGCTCCCGGGTCTGCTGCAGCACTTCCTTGAGCAGCTCCTCGTTGCGGTGCAGGTTGTGCGACAGGTAGCCGGCGACGAAGTAGGTGAAGATGAACATGAAATAATATGCCAGCAGGCTGGTGACCTGGGTGCCGGAAAAAAAGCGGCCGCCTTCCTGCAGCAGGGCGATGGCCAGGAGCAGGGCCATCGAGGCCAGGGTGTTGCGCAAGGCCCGGTGGGTGTCGACCAGGAAGGTGGAGATCATGTTGTAGACGACCATCAGGGCAACGATGGGGCTGGCCAGGCCGCCGGAGAAATAGACGGTCAGCGCGATGACCAGCAGGTCGAGGTCGAGCTGGCGGGATGCCAGGAGCGCCAGCTCGCCGTAGCCGTCCGGCGACTCGGCCGCCTTTTCCCGGCGGCGCACGTTCAGCCAGAAGAGGAAATTGACGATGACCGGCAGCAGGAAGACCAGCAGCGCGTCCATGGGGCGGATCAGCGAGTGCCGGGCCAGGAACCGGTAGGCCAGGAAGAAGGCCATGATGAAGGCGGGGTAGATCCAGCGGATGCGTATCAGCCAGAGGTTCTTTTCGAGCATGTGCCTGAGGGCCAAGGCATCGGGGTGCTGGATGCCGGAGGCCTGGACGGCGGCCTTTTTTTCCATGCTGCTAAAATATTTTTTTTCCCGGCAAAAGTCAACAGGGCGGTTGCAGTTGATTTTTTAAAATATTACAATGTTTCTTCATTCATGTCATGTCAAGGAGGAGAGCTTGTACAAGAGAACGCGCTTTTATGACTTCACGTATTACAACTTCATCGGCTCCTGGGCCTGGATCCTGCACCGGCTCGCAGGCCTGGCGCTGATCTTTTACCTCTGTCTGCATATCTGGGTGATCCACACCCTGACCTACGGCGAGGAGACGTTCAACAGCGTCATGGTTTTCCTGAACAGCCCGTTGTTCAAGCTGCTGGAAGTCGGCCTGTGGGGCGTCATCCTGTTCCACGCCTTCAACGGCGTGCGCATCGTCATCGTCGACTTTTTCAAGGGCTCGCTGGCCCATAAGAAGCTGTTCGTCATCATGGTGGCCATGGCCTTCGCCTTGTGGGCGCTGGGATCGTACCTGATCCTGTCGCACGTTCTCTAAGGAGGACCCGATGAACAAGGATTTCAAGCAAACATCGCGCTCGGGTTCGCTCGCCTGGCTGCTGCAGCGCATTTCGGCGGTCATCCTCTTCATTCTGCTGCTGCTGCATTTCGTGACCTATCATTTCCTCGGCAAGGGCCAGGCGGTCGACTACCACTGGGTCGTGTCCAAGGCCGGCAACTGGTGGTTTCCCCTGCTGCAGTTCGCCTTCCTGCTCACGGCGCTGTACCACGGCCTGAACGGGGTCTGGTCGGTGCTGGAGGACTACACCAGCAGCAGGTCCTGGCGCCTGCTCTGGTACAGCCTGCTGCTGACGGTGGGGGTGGTGCTGCTGTTCGTCGGCACCCTGACCATCATCAAGCTCTACACCCTGCAGGCCGCGTAAGGAGGGCCACCATGAAGATCGAAGAAGCAAGAAACCACCATACGATCGACGCCGTGATCGTCGGCGCCGGCCTGGCCGGGCTGCGCGCCGCCCTCGAGGTCGCCAAGAGCGGCCTCTCCGCCGCCGTGATCAGCAAGGTCTATCCGACGCGCTCGCACTCGGGCGGGGCGCAGGGGGGCATCGCCGCCGCCCTGGCCAACGTCAGCGAGGACTCGCTGGAAGCGCACATGTTCGACACCATCAAGGGCAGCGACTACCTGGCCGACCAGGATATCATCGAGCGCTTCGTCAACGAGGCGCTGAAGACCGTGTACGAGTTCGAGCACATGGGCGTTCCCTTCTCGCGCACCGCCGACGGCCGCATCAACCAGCGCCCCTTCGGCGGCCACTCCGCCCCCCGGGCCTGCTTCGCCCAGGACATCACCGGCCACGTGCTGCTGCACACCCTTTACGAGCAGTGCCTGCGGCACAACGTCCTTTTCTTCAACGAGTTCCAGGTGCTGTCGCTGCTGCTGCAGGACGACGTCTCCCGCGGCCTGGTGGCCTGGGACATCCGCGCGGGCGGCCTGCACATCTTCCACGCCCGCGCCGTGCTGCTGGCCACCGGCGGCTACGGCCGCGCCTGGAAGGTCACCTCCAACGCCCACGCCAATACCGGCGACGGCGTGGCCCTGGTGCTCGATGCCGGCCTGCCGCTGGAGGACATGGAATTCGTGCAGTTCCACCCCACCGGGCTCTACAAGCACGGCATCCTGCTTTCCGAGGCCGCCCGCGGCGAGGGTGCCTACATCGTCAACGACAAGAACGAGCGCTTCATGAAGACCTATGCGGCGGCCAAGATGGAGCTGGCGCCGCGCGACGTGGTGTCGCGCGCCGAGCAGACCGAGATCAACGAGGGCCGCGGCATCGGCGGCAGGGATTACGTCTACCTCGACCTGCGCCACCTGGGCCAGCAGAAGATCCTGGAACGCCTGCCGCAGATCTACGACCTGGCCCTGAACTACCTGAAGGTCGATGCCATCAAGGAGCCGGTCCCCATCCAGCCCACGGCCCACTACTCCATGGGCGGTATCCCGGCCAACGTGCGCACCGAGGTGATCAAGGACGGCAAGGGCACGGTGATCAGAGGCCTGTACACCGCCGGCGAGACCTCCTGCCTGTCGCTGCACGGCGCCAACCGCCTGGGCACCAACTCGCTGCAGGACGCGGCCACCTTCGGCCGCATCGCCGGCATCCACATGACCGAGTTCTGCCGCGAGAACGGCTTCGCCGAGCTGCCGGCCAAGCCGCTGGACGTCGCCCAGGGCAAGATCGACCGCCTGTGGAGCGGCCAGGGCAAGGAGCGCCACGCTCCCATCCGCGAGATGCTGCAGGTGAACATGACCCAGACCATGGGCGTTTTCCGCAACCAGGACGAAATGCTGAAGATGCTGGCCGTCATCAAGGAGCTGCAGGAGCGCTACCGCCGGGTAACGGTGGACGACCGCGGCGCCGCCTTCAACCTCGACCTGATCGAGGCCCTCGAGCTGGAGAACCTGCTCAGTTTCTCGGAGGTGATCGTCGAGGGCGCGCTGGCGCGCAAGGAGTCGCGCGGCGCCCATTTCCGCAGCGACTTCCCCAAGCGCAACGACGGCGAGTGGCTGCGCCACACGCTGGCCTGGCGCCGCAACGGCAAGATCGTGCTGGACTTCAGCAAGGGGGTGGTCATCTACCCGCAGTACCAGCCGCAGGAAAGGAAATATTAAGGAGGATGCACCATGGCCATGATCGATATCCGCGTTAAAATATTGAGATACCAGCCGGGCCAGGACGCGAAGCCCCGCTGGCAGGTGTTCGCCGTCAAGGTCGAGGACGAATCGACCATTCTCGACGTTCTCAACGAGATCCACTGGCAGCACGACGGCACCCTGGCCTACCGCCGCTCCTGCCGCAGCTCGATCTGCGGCTCCTGCGCCATGAAGGTCAACGGCCGCAACGTTCTGGCCTGCGAGACCCCCATCCACCGCTTCGGGACGAAATTGAAGATCGAGCCGCTGTCGGGCTTCGAGATCATCAAGGACCTGGTCGTCGACCTGGATCCCTTCTTCGAAAAGCTGAAGCGCATCAAGCCCTACCTGATCGTGGACAGGCCCATGCCCGACAAGGAGTTCGTGCAGTCGCCGCAGCAGCTGGAGCAGATCGGCGAGTCGACGCTGTGCATCCTTTGCGCCGCCTGCAGCGCCGCCTGCCCGAGCTCCTGGCCCAACAGCGACTACCTGGGACCGGCGGCCCTGCTCAAGGCCTACCGCTTCGTCTTCGACAGCCGCGACGACGGCGCCGACGATCGCCTGGAGATCGTCAACGACAAGAACGGCGTCTGGCGCTGCCACACCATCTTCAACTGCATGGAGGCCTGCCCCAAGAAGATCAAGATCACCGAGTACCTGTCGCGCCTGAAGCTGAAGGTGGTGGAGAACTCATTGTAGAAGAAGACGTTAGACGTCAGATGGTAGCAAGAGAAGAAGCGGAAGACGTCACTGCCAGGCCAAAGGACGGGGAGATGTGGTTTTCTTGCTACCGTCTGACGTCTTAAAGTCATGACCATAATGGAGGAACAGCATGAATAAAACAGCACGTTTCATTTTAATTATTTGCTTGTTAGGACTACGCGGCCCTGCGCGGGTTCCTGCCCGAGATCGAGGCCGGGATGGCCCGGATCAACGCCGCCGTCCTGCCCGGCATCCTGCGCGACAAGAAAGTTGCCTGGGACAAGGCGCTGGCCGAGTTCAACAAGGCGGTCGCCGCCTACAAAGCGGCCGTCGACGGCACAAACGACCAGGCGCTGCTGGACGCCGCCGAACTGCTGCACATGCGCTTCGAGATGCAGGTGCGCGTCATCCGCCCGGTGGCCAGGGAGGTGGACGCCTACCACAAGGTCCTTTACGTCGTCTTCCATAAATACCTGCCCGAAAGGAAATTCGCCGACATCTGCGCCGTTGCCCCCGACATGGCAGTCAAGGCCGAGGCCATCACCAGGGCCACCCTTTCCAGGCGCCTGGAAGCCAGGATCGAGGCTTTCCAGTCTGCGGCCGCCAGGCTGCTCGCCGAGACCAAACTCCTGGAAGCCGCCGGCAAAGCATGCCTGGAGAAGGATATCGTCGCCCTGGTCGATACGGTGCACAGCGCCTACCAGGCCCTGGAGAAGGTGTTCGATTAGAAAAAGACGTTAGATGTCAGACAACAGACGTTAGCAAGAGAACAGAAATATAAACGATGATTTCTTCTTTCTGGCGTCTAACATCTAACATCTAACTTCTAACATCTAACGTCTGGCTTCTTCTTCTAAAGCAAATCGCTGGCCAATTCGGCCAGCATGGAGCGTTCCCCTTTTTCCAGGGTGATGTGCGAATAGATCTTTTGCCCCTTCATGCGGTGGATCAGGTAGGTGAGGCCGTTGGAGCGGGCATCCAGGTAGGGGGTGTCGATCTGGTAGGGATCGCCCGTGAAGACCACCTTGGTCCCCTCGCCGGCGCGGGTGATGATGGTCTTGACCTCGTGCGGGGTCAGGTTCTGGGCCTCGTCGACGATGAAAAAGATGCGCTCGAGGCTGCGGCCGCGGATGTAGGAAAGCGGCGTGATGCAGAGCTTCTTGTCCTCCAGCATGTTGTTGATGCGCTTGCATTCAGTGGAGTTCTCATTGAACTGGTGCTTGATCACCGCCAAATTGTCGAACAGCGGCTGCATGAATGGGTCCAGTTTGGATTCGATATCCCCCGGCAGGAAACCCATGTCGCGGTTGGACAAGGGGATGATGGGCCGGGCCAGATAAATCTGCCTGAACTGCCGGCTCACCTCCAGCGCCGCCGCCAGGGCCAGAAGCGTCTTCCCGGTCCCAGCTTTGCCCATCAGGGTGACCAGCAGAATGCCGGGGTGCGTCAGCGCATGGAGGGCGAAAATCTGCTCGGCGTTGCGGGGCATGATGCCGAAGGCCGCCTTTTTCTCGATCCGCTCAAGCCGGGCCGATTCGGGATTGTGGTAGCTCAGGGCCGACTTGCTGCCGTTTTTCAGGATGCAGTATTCGTGAGGCTGCAGGTCGCAGAGACCGATCTCAACGGGATCGATCCCGCCCGCCTCATGGTACAGGTGCGAGATCATCCCGCTCGGAAAATCGAGCAGGGTGCGCTTGCCCGTGTACAGCCGGTCGATGTCCTGGATGCGGTCGGTGAAATAATCCTGGGCCACGATCTCCAGGGACTTGGCCTTCAGGCGCAGGTTCACGTCCTTGGAGACCAGGATGACCTGGCCGTTTCCCGGGCGCTGCTTGCGGGACAGATAGTAGGCCACGCTCAGGATGCGGTGGTCCGGCCGGTTCTCGGTAAACACCGCCGTCACGGCCGGCTCCTGCAGGTGCTCGGTGATGATGCGGATCTTTCCCCCCTTGGGGCTGATCTTCGTCCCGGTCTTGACGATCTTGTCGCCGGAAAGAGTGTCCAAAATGCGGATGAATTCCCGGGAGTTGAAGTTGATCTGGTCGCTTCCCCGCTTGAACTGGTCCAGCTCTTCCAGGACCGTGATGGGGATCACGATGTCGTTGTCCTCGAAGCTGTGGATGCACTCGAAATCGTGAAGGATGACGTTGGTGTCTAGGACGAATGTTTTTTTTGCCATGGTGCACCAATTTTATGCGATTTATGTCTTTTGTTAAATACCTGAGGTGATCCCGTTCACTCATACGAGGCGCCGGGCGGGCCGGGGCGGTGGCTACGGCTTGAAGGCGATCGCCTGTTCCCGGATTCGCAGTTTCCTGTCGACGACGGCTTGCAGTGCGAACATGAACGCGATCCATAGGTTGGCCAGGACGATGCAGTAGAAGAAAAAAATCATGGGCCGCTTCAACAGCATGGCCACGACCACCATGGTGATGTGGGTGGAAGACCCTACCAGGTTCCACAGCATCACCAGGTACTTGTTGTAGCGGTGGAATTCCCCGGGATGGTGGCGGGCAACCGGCCGGGTTCCTTTGCCGACCTGCAGGACGGAATATTTCAGGTAAGCCGCGATCAGCGCTTTTTCGAAGAAGCGCCATTTTTGTCCCCGCAAGCGCTCCTGTTCCCGGGAGAATTTCTCGATCTCCAGCTGCGGTGAAATCGGCTTGCCCATGGCATGCGCTTCATAGCGGTTCCGGTATTTGTCGGTGATGGCGGCATGGGCGATGAAGCTGGCTCCAGCCAGGGATACCAGCAGCAGGGGATGCAGGGGCAGTTGCAGCCAGCCGCTGGCCGTGGCTTTGGACAAGCCGATGATCAGGCTGAAAAAAACGGAAATGGTGACCAGGTAATCGACCAGGCCGTCGACCAGGCGCCCGTTCAGGGTGCCATTTTTTTTCAAGCGGGCGATCATGCCGTCGGCGCAGTCGATCACGCTGGAAAGCCCGTAGAGGATGGCTCCCCAGAAGAACCCCCCCGGGGTTCCCAGGGCGAATGAAATCCCGCCGCCGATTCCCACCAGCAGGGCCATGAGGCTGATCTGGTTGGGAGAGATGGGCAGGGGATAGAACAATTTCACCAGGATAAACGATAACGGCCGATGCAAAAACAGGTCGACCAGTTCCTCCACGTAGATGCACTTCAACGACGAGAAATAGTCATCCAGCAGTTTCATCGGCTGCGCCGGCGCTCCGCGCAAACGACTGGCCGCTCCCCGGGGCAACGGATCATGGTCAGCTGAAATTCCGGATGCCTCTCAGGGCAACGTATTCCCTGAGAGCTTGGAGGAAATTTTCGATGTCGGCCACGCCGATGTCGCCGATGTTGGCAATGCGGAAGCTCGAGTTCTTGGCCCCCTTTCCCGGATAGATCGTGAAGCCCCGCTCGTAGAGATGGTCGTGCATGTGGTCAAAGTCATATCGCGAATCCGCGGGTTCGCTGACCGCCGTCAGCAGCTTGGACTGCGCGGACAGAGGCAGGAGCAGCTTGAACCCGATGCCGGCCAAGCCGGCGACCAGTGCCTCCCAGTTGGCCACGTACCGTTGCCAGCGTGCCTGCCCGCCCTCGGCGAAGTATTCCGTGAGCGCCTGCTTCAAGGCATAAATGATCTGCACCGGCGCCGTGAACTGCATCTGTTGGTGCTGGTCCAGGAAGGCGTACTGGTCTCCCAGGCTCAGATAGAAGGAGCGCTGCGGCCGGTGGCGGAGATCCTGCAGCAGGCTTTTCTTGGCGATCACGAAGGACAGGCCGGCCATGCCCTGCAGATTCTTGTTCGCGGTGGAGATGACATAGTCGTAGTCCGTCCGCGCCAGGTCCATGGGAATGCCGGCGTAGGAGGAAATGGCGTCGACGATGATCTCCAGCCGGAAGCGCCTGGCCAGCCGCAGGAAATCCTCGATGGGATTGAGCATGCCGGTCGTGGTTTCATGGTGGACGATGGCCAGATGCGACAGCTCCCCCACGTTTTCTTGGAGCAGCTTCTCCACGGCGGCCGCAGCGGGGTAGTCCCCGTAGGGGATCTCGTAGGCTATCACGCCGATCCCGTAACGCTGCGCGATCCGGATCATCCGCGTGCCGTACGCCCCGTTGCTGACCACCAGGACCTTTTTCCCGGCCGGGACCACGGAACTGATGACCGCCTCCACGGAGGCGGTGCCTGAGCCCCCGAAGATGACGCAATCGTAGTCCGCTTCCGCGTTGACCACCTGCAGCAGCTGCGAGCGCACGGAGGACACGATCGCGCAGAATTCCTTTTCGCGGGGACAGATGTCCGGCACGACCAGGGCCCGCTTCACCGAGTCGCTGGTGGTCGCCGGGCCCGGGTTCAAGAGAATGTTGCGTTTTACCTTCATGATGGCAAATTCCTTATGCCGCGCGCGGCATTGGGCCGGGGATGGTCGCGTTGCTCCTTTGCCGCCAGCAGGGGCATGATGACGTCGTTGACCCGCCGCAGGTGCTGCGCGTCGTCGATCTCGGCCCATACCAGGTCGTCCAGCTTCAGGCAAGGCACTGGGAAATCCCTCGCCGTTTCCCGGAAGCACTCCTCGTACTCAATCGTCATTGATCGCGTGAACATGGATTCGGCGACAACCAGCATCCGTTGATACAGTGGCAGCGAGACCCTGGAAATCCCGACCAGTTCGCCGGCCACGGTCGCAAGGTCGGCCCTCTTCTTGGAAAGGCTTTTCAGCAGGCCTTTCTCAGTTTCGACGAACACCTCGTCGCCGGAACAGGTGAAACCGGACAACAGGATGGCGTTGTCCAGGTCGGTCTGCTGCAGGGCCTGCAGGGCGCGGATCTCATAGAGCAAGTCGCTTTCCAGCAGCAGGAAATCCCCGCTCACCCGTTCGCGGGCGCAGTACAAGGAGAACATGCTGCCGGTGGCTGCAAAACGCTCGTTGCGCACGGTGGTCACCAGCCCGGGATGGGCGGCCTGCAGTCCGTCGTAAAGATCGGACCGGTAGCCGGTCACGACGATGATCCGGCGGATGCCGCAGGCGGCGAGTTTTTCGATGGAGCGCACGATCAGCGCCTTGCCGTCCACCTGCAGAAAGCCCTTGGGGGCGTCGTCCAGCACGCCGCGCAGCCGCCGGCCCATGCCGGCAGCCAGGATGACCGCTTCGCTGATCACGTCAGGTCCTCATGGTTCAAGCGACCAGGGCCAGGATGGCCTGGTAGGATAGAAACAAGCCAAAGCACACCAGGGCGAATCCCAGGGAGCGGATCAGCCGTTCGATGGTGGCGGTTTTCAGGCGCTTGCGGTAGGTGACCAGCAGGAAAGAGAAAAAGTAGAACCAGATGATCGTTCCCACGGCCACGAAAAAGGCGTAGCAAAGGCTGACCAGCAGGGAATAGCTGAAAAAGCTCTGCGCGTTCCCGCCGCCGCCGGCCGCCGACGCTTCCATGAAGGACGGCTTGGCGAGCCGCACCTCAACCGGCTGCGGCGGCGCCGGTGCGAATTGAGCATGGCCGGCCGAATGGATGGCCTTCATGTTGCGGTCCAGGATGGAATCCAGCCCGCCGGTGTTGAACCCCAGCGACGACACGATGCTCATGATCAGCAGGGAAGAAACCAGCCAGCCGATGAACAGGGAGGGATTGAGCAGGTTGAGCATGAAGCCGATCCGGAATCCGCCTTTCTCCTTCGTTTGCTGGGGGACGGCCGCGGCGTCTCCCAGTCCCGGCAGCTCCAGTTTGGTCCTCATGATCTTGTAGCCGATGACAAAAAGGAAGATCGATCCCAACAGGAAAATGACATGGATGATGTGCTGGTACAGGGCGTACAACTGGGTGAAGCAAAAGACCGCGATGAAACAGTATGCGAAGTCAACGATCGCCGCGCCAACGGCGGCCATGGCGCAGTACCTGAGATTGCCCTTGAGGCCATGGGAGGCGACAAAGATGCTGATGGGCCCCGCTACCGGTACGGAAAAGACAATGCCGGCGATCAAGCCGACGATCGAGATCGTAATCAGGATTTCCAGCATGGATTCCCGCCGGTTCCGGGACGGCCGGCGCCGGTTGGCCCTGGAAAAACGGTCGCTGCTGTCATTTCCCCTTGCCTGCCTACAGGTGCTTTTTTACCAGCGCGATCACCTCGGGCAGGTCCATGCCGATTTTCTGCAGGTGCTCGACCGTGGGCACGCCGTCCTTGGACCAGCCGCGGCGCTTGAAGACGGCGTCGATCAGGCTTTCATACTGCGCCTCGCGGTACTGGCGCAGCAGCGCGATCTTCTCCGCGGTGCTCTTTCCCGTCGGATCGATGTTCTGCTTCTCGCGCAGGGCCTTGTCGTAGCGCTCGGCGCGCGACTCGTACTCCTCGATGGTCACCGGGCCCATGGCGCGGTAGGGGGGGTAATCCTCCGGCCGTTTGCCATGGCCCATCTTGAGGTTGAAGACGCGCTGGAAGTTGTAGACGCGCTCCGACTGGCGGATCAGCTCCTCCTTGTCGATTCTCTCGCCGGTGATGGCGTTGTAGATGTCGACGTAGTTCTGCACGTGCTCGGGTACCTTGTTGGGCTCGGCATGCTTGGCGTTGTCGGCCGGTTCAACATCGTTCCAGGGCAGCTTGCACAGGCCCTGCAGCCCGAACCAGGTGCGGAACATGGGGAAGTAATGCAGGGCTTCGGCCTTCTTCTCGAAGGTGGGGATCTGGTTGTTGACCATGTCCATGAAGATCAGCCAGGCTTCGTCGTGCTGCGGCCCCTTGTTGGTCAGGTAGTAGCCGCCCTGCTGGGCCAGAGACTCCTTGGACTGGTACTCCGACTGCTCCAGCCCCTTGCCGTGCATGCCGATGTCCTTGAGGAACCGGGCGTCGGCGCCGTACTCCTTGACGAAGTACTCCTGCATGTACTTGATGCCCTTGCCGGCGATCCGGCCGAACTTCTCGCCGCGCGCTATCTGGTGCATCATCTCCAGGGTCGCTTCCCAGTTGCCCCAGGTCATCTCCAGGCCGCCGCAGCGTTCCTGGTTGAGGATGCCGTTCTCGTAGCAGTCCATGATGAAGCCGGTCAGGGTGCCGAAGGAGATCGTGTCGAGGCCGTAGGTGTCGCAGTAGAAGTTGATCTCCAGCACGGCGGCGGGATCGAAGATGGCCGGGTTGGAGCCGCAGCCGCCGACCGTCTCGTACTCGGGGCCGTCGACCAGCACCTTGTGGCCCTTGTAGGGGCCGGTGCGCAGTTCGAAGTTGTCCA
>JALOLA010000036.1 GCA_025456205.1 Acidobacteriota bacterium
AGCCGCGGCATTCGCCCGGCCCTGGAGCAGCTTCACGAACCAGCCGTCGGCAGCGACGTCCAGCGCCGGGGACCACAACAGGAGAAGGTCAGGCTTGGAACTGGCGCTGTGGATCCCGTCGCCCGGGACAGCGATGGTCGCGGCGGCGGCAACCAGGTGGCCGCCGGCCGAAACGCCGTATCCGGCCACGCGCCTGGGATCGATGCTGAATTCCGCCGCGTGAGCGCGGATCCAGCGAAACGCGGCGCGAACGTCATCCAATGCTTCCAAGGGCGTGATCTTGCCTGCGGACAAACGATAGTCGATCGAAACCGCCGTCATGCCCAGGGCGGCAAAGCGCTTGGCTTCCTTTGCGGTCCACTCGGCGCTGCCCGCCACCCAGCCGCCGCCGTGAAAGCAAAGCACAGCGGCCATGGGCTTCTCCGAAGCATTACCTGGAGGTGAAAATACGTGGGCGTTGAGTTTTTGTCCGTCTATCTCGCGAATGACAAAGGGGCGGGGCTGCTGAGTGGCGTCAGCCGCTACCGGCACGGTCTGTGCGGTTACTATCGTGGCCACAAGCAAGATAAAGGTAAAAACAAGTTTTGCTCGCATTCTTTTTCTCCAATAATTCCACCTTAAAACACTAGATGGAATTCTATTGTACCAAACGAATCACGAAAGCCAAAGGTTATGCAATACCGGAAATGGTCCTACCGCAGCGGCTGGCGGATGACGGTCTTCCATTTGGCCGGGTCGGCCTTGCGGATGTCGGAGAGATATATTTCATGATGCTTGCCGAAGAGTTTGCGGCCGAGAGAGGCAATCAAGGCGTGCACCTTGGCGATCGTCCGCCCTTCGGCGGAAAAGGGGCCCCGGTGGAGGATCTGGGCGCTTTTACCCTCGGCGAATTTCTCGTAGCGCAACAGGGCGAGCGCGGGGAGATGCTTTTTTTTCTTCACCTCGGCGATGGTGTCGCGCACCAGGGCCGCGGAGACGAACTCGGGCTGCATGATCATCATCGTCCACTTCCAGCCCGACTTGTCGGCCACGGAGAATTTCGCCATGTCGTCGGCCCACCACAGCCCCTCGAGCGGCAGGACGCCGCAGTCGATGGCCAGGGTCTTCTTCACCTTGAACTTGATGGCGTAGGCCACGGAGAAAAGCGCCTCGACCGCCTCCTGGTAGGCGGGCGTCGTATTCGGGTCTCCCGCGCCATCAACCATCAGGAAGTTCATGGCCGGCACTTCGACCAGGACCACCTCTTTCGCGGCGGGCTGGTAGAGGTGCTTCAGGTCCTTCTTGAGATCGATCTTCTTCATGCCATGTCTCCTCGCCCCCGCCTCAGCGCAGGGCACAGAAATCGCCGTGGGGGCGAAGTTCCTCGTTCAGCTTGCCGCGGCACAGGTCGGCGACGGCACCGGCGCTGCCGATGACCACCAGCCGGTCGCCGGCAACCAGCCGCTCGTCAGGCCCCGGCGTCGGAATGCGACGATCGCCGCGGCGGATGCCGATCACCGTCACCCCGTAATTCTGGCGGAAGCTGAGCTCGGCCAGCGTCCGCTCCGCCACCTGCTGGCCGGGAAAAACATCGAGCTCGGCGATGACGAAGCGCTCGCTCCCAGGCGCTTCCAAACCCTCGGGGGGCAGGATCAGGAAATCCTCGGCCTGCTGCAACTGCTCGGGCATGCCGACGATGACCAGGCGATCGCCGGGAAACACCTGGAAGTCGGGGCCGGGGTCGTAATGGGCCCGCCCGGAGCGGCTCACCGCCAGGATGGAGACCCCGGTGCGGTCGCGCAGCAGGATGTCGCGCACGGCGCGGCCGGCGGCGGCCGCGCCCGCCGGGATGCGCACCTCGCGGAACGAGACCGGCCAATCCACGGCTTCGGGCAGCATGTCCATGGCGTCGCTCAGGTCGTCGACCGCCTGCTCGGCGGCATCGGCATAGGGGCGGAAGACGATGTCCGCCCCGGCCCGCTCGAATTCGCCGGCTTCCTCCTGGTTGGCCGCGGTCAGCGCCACCCGCCCCGCGAAACCGCAGAGCTTCAGTTTGCGCAGCATGAGCAGGTTCAGCTCGCGGATGCGCGTCGTGCCTACCACCCAGCGCGCCTTGCCCAGGGGCAGCTGGCTGCAGATGCCCGGGTCGGTCATGTCCCCATAGAGGACCGACATGCCCCGGTTACGCCACTTCTGCAGCGCCTCGGGATCGAAGTCGATGCCCAGCACCGCCCTGTTCCGCAGCAGCAGGTTCTCGGCCAGGCCGCCGCCGTAGTTGCCCAGCCCCACCAGGATCACGTCGATGGCCGTTGCCTCGCGCAGCGAATCGCTTTCCGACTCGCGATGGGGAATGCGCCGCTCAAAGACAGCCATGTACCTGGAGAACACGACATAGAGCGGCCCGGAATAAAGGATCATGTAAGTGGAGACGAAGATGGTCACGACGCCCACCAGGGTGATCAGGCCCATGGTGCCGCCGCCGATATGGCCGAGGCTCAGCCCCATGGCGGCCACGATCAGGGAGAATTCGCTGATCTGGGCCACGGTGAGGCCGGCCAGGAAACCGGTGCGCCGGCGATAGCCCATCCGCCCCATGATGGCCATGACGATCAGCGGGTTGCCGATCAGGACGAAGAGCGAGAAGACGACCGCCGGCAAGGCTTGGGAACCGACAAGCGACAGGTCGAGGCGCGAGCCGAGGTCGATGAAGAAGAACAGCAGCAGGAAATCGCGCAGTCCCGCCAGGCGCGCGCCCAGAGCTTCACGGTAGGCGGTCGAGGCCAGCGAGACGCCGGCCAGGAACGCGCCGACCTCCTTGCTGAAGCCGAGGAGCTCACCTCCCGCACCCAGGATGACGGCCCAGGCGACGGCGAACAGGGTCAGCATCTCCGGCGAGGCGGCCAGGCGCCGGGCCAGGGGCGGGATGACCTTCCAGGCCAGCAGGACGATCAGGGCCAGGAAGGCGAGGAACTTGCCGGCGATGATCAGCACCGACCAGAGAGGCGAGGCGGCCATGGCGGTCCTGGCCCCGATGGTGGTCAGGACCACCAGGGCGATGATGGCGGCGATGTCCTGCACGATCAGGAAGCCGATGGCGATCTGGCCGTGCAGCGAGTCGATCTCGTTCTTGTCCGAGAGGAGCTTGACGATGATGATCGTGCTCGAGAACGTGAGGGCGACCGCGACGTAGAGGGCGCCGACCGGGTCCAGGCCCAGCCCCAGGGCGATCAGCAGTCCGAACAGGCTGGTAAAGACGATCTGCCCCAGGCCGGTGGCCAGGGCCACGGGGCCGATGGTGCGGATGAGGTGGATGTCGAGGTTGAGGCCGACGATGAACAAGAGCAGGGCGATGCCGATGTGGGCCAGCAGCTCGATGCTGCCGTGGCTGGCGATGACGCCCAGGCCGGCCGGCCCGGCCAGGATCCCCGCCGCCATGAACATGATGATCAGCGGCTGGCGCAGCTTCTGCCCCAGGGCGCCGAGCATGGCCGCCAGTCCCAGGATGACGGCGATCTCGACGAACGTGCTCTGCAGCGGCATGGCCCCTCGCTTCGGCGCGCGCCTCCATCATGGCCGGAGAGCGGCGCCTTTTTCCTTCCTTACAAAATCGTCGTTATGCCTAGTAGGTCTTCAATTCGCCGATCTCGGCCTCCACCGCGTGCAGGATGTCGCGCTTCCTGACCGTCTCCATCATGGCATTATGGTCGGGGTAGAGCGGCCGGTCCTCGCCCAGGTGGGCGACGACCTTGCGCACCGCCTCCTTGGCGGCCAGTGTGCCCTTGCCGGGCTTGAAGTCGCGGAAATCCAGGGCCTGGGCGGCGGCGATGAACTCGATGCCCAAAATGCCGTAGGCGTTGTCGATGATCTGCCGCGTCTTGAGCGCCGTGTTCATGCCCATGGAGACGAAGTCCTCCTGGTCGGCGGCGGCGGGGATGGACTGGATCGAGGCGGGCATCGACAGGATGCGCTGCTCGACGATCATCATGTCGGCCGTGTACTGGCTGAGCATGTGGCCGGAATACATGCCGGCGCCCTTGGTCAGGAAGGCCGGCAGGCCCACGCTTAGCGCCGGGTTGAGCAGGCGGTTCAGGCGCCGTTCGGAGATGACGCAGGCCATGGTCACGCAGGCGCCCATCATGTCCAGCGGCACCGAGATCGGCGAGCCCTGGAAATTGGCGCCGGTGAGCACCACCTTGTCGTCGGCCAGGAAGATGGGGTTGTCGCCCACGCCGTTCAGCTCGATCTCGATCTGGCTGCGCGTCCAGCGCAGCTGGTCGCGGGCGGCGCCCAGCACCTGCGGCGTGGAGCGCATGCTGTAGGCGTCCTGCACCTTGACCTTGACCTTTCCCAGCAGGTCGGAGCCATCGATGATGTGCTTGATGTTCTCGGCCGAGGTGACGGCGCCCTGGAAGCCCCGCAGCTTGTGCAGGCGGGCGTCGTAGGGCTTCATGTTGGCCATCAGCGCCTCCAGGGTCATGGCGGCGGCGATCTCGGCCTGCTTGAGCAGGCGCTCGGTCTCGTATATCTGCAGGCAGGCCATGCCGTTGATCAGGTTGCTGCCGTTGATGGCCGCCAGGCCGTCGCGGGCCTTGAGCCCGGGCACGGCAATTCCGGCCTTCTTCATGGCCGCGGCGCCGCTCAGGCGCACGCCCTCGAAGAAGGCCTCGCCCTCGCCCATCAGCAGCAGCGCGATCTGGCTCATGGGGGCCAGGTCGCCGCAGGCGCCGACGCTGCCCTTGTTGCAGACCACCGGCGTCACGCCCTTGTTCAGCATGGCCACGAAGGTCTGGGTGATGTCGGGGCGGCAGCCGGAGTAGCCGTTGGCATGAACGTTGATGCGCGCCAGCATGGCCGCCCGCACCTCGGGGATGGGCACCGGCGTGCCGATGCCCGCCGCGTGGTTGTAGATCAGGTATTTCTGGAACTGGCCGACCTGCTCGTCGGTCAGCACCACCTCGGAGAACTCGCCGATGCCGGTGTTCACCCCGTACATGATCTCGCGCGCCTCGATGCGCTTCTCGATGAAGGCCCGGCAGGCATTGATCCTCTCCACGGCGTCGGGGTGGAGTTCGACCTGCTCCATGCCGTAGGCCACCTTATACACGTCTTCGATCTTCAAGTTCTTCCCGGTCACGATCACGGCCATTTTTCCTCCTTGTCGCTTCGCGAGCACGATGTTGCGCTAAAAAGTCATTTTATAGAAGCCGGCTTTTTTTTTCAACCCCGGCCGTGCATGCTCTAGGCGCATTTCTTGACAACGATGGTATAATTCAGCTGCGCTTTCGCAAGGAGAAGGAAAATGACCGCGGAAAAAGAACAAACATTCGAATTTCAGTCGGAGGTCAAGCAACTGCTCGACATCCTGGTCTACTCGCTCTATAAAAACAAGGAAGTGTTCCTGCGCGAGCTGGTGTCCAACGCCGCCGACGCCCTGAACAAGATGCAGTTCGAGTTCCTGACCGTCCCCGACCTCGAGGGACGGGACCAGGAGCTGAAGATCACCATCGCCGTGGACAAGAAGCACGGCAAGCTGGTCATCGAGGACAACGGCGTGGGCATGACGCGCGAGGAGCTGGTGCAGAACATCGGCACCATCGCCCACTCGGGCACCCTGGACTACCTCAAGCGGCTGCAGGAGAGCCAGGCCGCCGGTCCGGCGGACCTGATCGGCAAGTTCGGCGTCGGCTTCTACTCCAGCTTCATGGTGGCCAAAGAGATCCATATCACCACCCGCTCCTGGCAGAAGGACGGCAAGGCCTGGCTCTGGAAATCGACGGGCGAAAGCAACTACACCATCGAGGCTTCCGAAAAGGAGGGGCGCGGCACGCGCATCGAGCTGCTGCTGAAAAAGGACGAGAAGGAGTTCCTGGAGACCTTCCGCCTGAAAAACATCATCCTCAAGCACTCCAAGTTCGTCGCCTTCCCCATCTATATGGACGGGGAGAAGATCGAGCGCCGCGATGCCGTCTGGACCCAGCCCAGGTCGAAGCTGGCCGAGAAGGACTACGGCGATTTCTACAAGTTCCTCGAGAACACCCAGGAGGAGCCGGAGACCTGGCTGCACCTCTCGTCCGACGCCCCGGTGCAGTTCCACGCGCTGCTGTACGTTCCCAAGACCTCGTTCGAGCTGCTGGGGCTGATGAAGACGGAGCCCGGCGTCGACCTCTATTCCCGCAAGGTCCTCATCCAGAAGGGCTCCAAGGAGATCATGCCCGAGTACCTGCGCTTCGTGAAGGGCATCATCGACTCCGAGGAGATCCCGCTGAACATCTCGCGCGAGACATTCCAGAACAACGTGCGCATCGACAAGATCCGCAAGCACGTGGTCAAGAAGCTGCTGGAGCACCTGGAGAACGTCAAGAACAAGGAGCGCGACAAGTATCTCGCCATCTGGAAAAATTTCAGCAAGAACCTCAAGGAAGGGGCGGTCAACGATTTCGACAACCGCGAAAAGCTGGCCGCGCTGCTCCTTTTCTCCAGCTCCAGGACCCAGGGCGACGCGCTGATCGACCTGAAGGAGTATGTCGGCCGCATGACCGCGGGCCAGAGCGAGATCTACTTCCTGGGCGGCGCCGACCGCCAGGCGATCGAGAAGAACCCGGCCCTGGAGATCTTCCGCAAAAAGGACCACGAGGTCCTGTACCTGACCGACCCCCTGGACGAGTTCGTCCTCGACCACCTGCACGAGTTTGAAAAGAAGCCGTTCAAAATGGCCGAGAGTGCCGACATCGCGCTGGAGGAAAAAGCGGCGGCCGGCGATGAAGCCGCGGTGAAGGACGCGGAGAACCTCATCACCTATTTAAAAACGGTCTACGGCGAGCAGGTCCAGGACGTGAAGATCTCAAAGCGCCTGGTCGACAGTCCCTGCCTGCTGCTCAATCCCGCCGACGCCCCCTCGGTGCAGATGGAGAAGATCATGCGCATGGTCAACAAGGACTTTCCGCTCTCCAAGCGCGTCTTCGAGATCAACCCCGCCCATCCCCTGATCAGGAAGATGGTCTCCCTGCACCAGGCCGACCCGGCCTCGCCCCTGCTCAGGACGCTGGCCCTGCAGCTGCTGGACAACATGAAGCTGCGCGAGGGGCTCGTCAGCGACACCGAGGCCACCATCGCCCGCATCCAGCAGATCATGCTCGAAGCAGGCGGCGTGAACTAGACCCGCCTGGCGCTCCCCTAGAACGCCGTGACCAGGCCGATGCCGAAGCGGGGATACCTGCCGTAACTCGAGCGGAAGGCATAGGTCGCCTCGCCCACCAGGCGGAAATTGCGCTGGAGGAGGTGGCCGCCGTGCAGGCTGGCCGCCCGGTAGTCCAGTTGGTCCTGGTCGGAGTCGACCCAGTTGAAGAGGCCCGCCCCATACCAGCGGCTGTCGTCACCGCGCGGCAGCCAGATCAGCTCGGCGAAGCCTCCGCGCGTCGCCACTTCCGTCGCCCCCAGCAGGAACGACGGGTTGTCGTCACGCCGCTCCACGTACTGCAGGTTCAGCTCCAGCTTGGGCGAGGTCCAGGTAGCGTCGGCGCCGGCCATCCACACGCTGTTGACCAGGCCGTTCGCCCCCTTTTCCTTGCCGACATAGCCGAAGGCGCCGACGCGAAATCGATCGCCGAGCCCCTGGGAGATGCGCCCCAGGAAGTTCTTGTACTTGTCGGCGTCGAAACGGCCGCCGGGATTGGCCTCGCTGTCGCCGATGCCGCTGCCGTTCACCACCTCCAGCGCCAGGTCGGTGCCGCCCTTCAGACCGTAGGTCAGCATGATGCCGCGGTCATAGGTCAGATCGATGCCCGAAAGGCCGGGCTTGCTCCTGTAGATCCGGTAATTCTCATAGGTCAGCCGCAGCTCGCCCTTGAAGAGGGGGTCGGAGACCGCGAACTGGCCGACGGCCACGTCCAGGTCGCCGACCACGTCGTTGAACATGATGAAGGCGTCCTCCAGCCCCGCCACCTTGCCGCGCTCGCTGAAGAAGAAGTAAAAGTAATAGGAGACGTCGCGGAACAGCTCGCCGCCCGAAAGGAACTTGACCAGGTAGGGGGTGGAGAGATCAAGGCTTTCTCCCTTGCCGCTGTTGAACGAAGCGTAGCCCTCGATGCGCACGGCCACGGGCAGGTCGCGGATCAGCGAAAGCAGGCCGTCGCCGGTGTCGGCGGTGTAGCGCGGCGCCTCCTTGTCCTTGAGGACAAAGCCATCGCCGGCGAAATCCTCGCCGTAGGGCTTCAGCCTGGGAAACGGGTTGTGGCAGGTTTTGCAAGACATCTGGTACTTGCGGGCGAAGGCCGGCATGGCCTCAAGCGTCCCGGCGGCCCCCAGCCCGACGACCAGCAATATGAAAACGGCAGCGGTTTTTTTCATGGCTCCCTCCTCAATCGACGACCTCAATGGCGGTCGAGTGCTCATTGACCCTGATGATCTCGGCTTCGTCGGCGGGCACGCCGAGGAAATCGGCGACCGGCTTGACCAGCTTCTGGAAGTTCAGCACGGCCGTGACCTTCAAAGGCCCGATGGCGACGTCCTGCGGCAGGGTGAAGGTGCAGGTCTCCAGCTTAGTCTCGCGCGGCCCGATGCGGTAATCGACGCCCTGGGACTTGGTGTTCCACTGCTGGATGGTCATGCGCCCCTGGGGGTCGAAATAGGGCATGCGGAAGATGCGGTCACCAATGGGGATGCCGTCGCGCTGCACGCCCTTGAAATCCGGGAGGTTCAGGGCGATGCCCATGTCCTGGTAGGCCAGCACATCACTGCCGATGGTGTATTCCTCGCCGGCGAAGCCCTTGCGGTCCACCGGCAGGTGATAGGTCCTGCCCGCGGCGTCGACCGCCTGCACGTGCATCCAGACGATGCGGTCCTCGACCGAGCCGCTGGGGAACTTGTGGCCCGTCTTCTGGTTGAACAGGGCGATGGTGAACTTCACCTTGTCGCCGGGCTCGGCCTCGCGGATGTCGGGATGGATGCGCAGCTCGACCGTCCCCTGCACCTTGCCCGGGTCATGGGCGCCGTGGAACAGGTGCTGGCGCACGTCGGGATACTTGTTGCCCATGGCCGCCGAATAGCCTTCGGCGTAGGTCATGTGGCAATCGTGGCAGCGCACCCCTTCCCTGGCGTAAGGGCCCTCTTTCCACTCCAGGTGCGTCGACTTCACCCATACTCCAAAGGGGCTCTTCTCGTTGTGGCAGACACCGCAGAACTCGGCCTTGCCCAGGAATTCCGACTTGGCCAGGTTGTGTTCCGGGGAATTCTTCCCCGCGCGCGGCCCGTACTTGGTCTTGCCAGGCTCGGAAACGAAGTTGAAATTGAAGGGGGTGTCGCCGGCAAAGCCGGTCACCGTGTGGCAGACGTCGCAGGAGACCGACTCATTGGCCCGGCTGTTCTTCTCGGGGAGCGGCGGCGGCACGTCGCCGGCCAGGAAGGCGATCGGCGTATGACAGCCGTTGCAGCCGTCGGCCACGGCCTTGAAGGCTTTATCCTTTTCGCCATGGGGCACGGCCAGCTTGAAGTATTCGATCTCGTCCCAGTGGTGGGTATAGGCCTGGGACATCATGGATTGCCGCCACTGTTGGTAGATATCGCCATGGCACGACGCACCGCAGAACTGCGGCGTCTGGAAGTCGGAGTATTTCCGCGTCCCCAGGGCTTCGTCCCCGGTCTTGATCAATGTTTGCGCCGCCAGGCCCACGATCAACACGCATGCACCCGTGCCCAAGGCCCAAATGATCTTCTTTTTCATGCCCGCCCTCCTTCCTGCGCTGGGATAAAAATACCGCCCTGCCAACAAATTGTCAAGGGCGGTCGGGTTTGTGAAAAAAGAAACCCGGCCGACGCGAAAGCTGGATTACTGCTCCTACTTCCAGTAAAGGAGAAGCTTGGCCTCATAGCAGGAAAAGCATTTTCTGCCGCCGCTGCAGGGCGACTCGCCGGCGAGAAGGAGCAGGCCATTATTGACCACGGTGCCATCGAGCCATTTCTTGACGACATCGGTGACGTCCCTGGTGAATTCGGTTGCCCCCATGTCGACATCGATCCGCGGGCCGATCGCCGGGATGTCATAGCTGGTCCAGGGCGCCTTCAGCACCCAGAGGTTCTCGCTGCAGCCGCAGCCGCTGTTGGCGTCCTCGTGAATGGAGTGGATGCGTTTCATCTTCAGTTTCGCGGTTTCGAGCGTAGCGCCCGGCTTTACATGTTCGCTCAAATAAAAAATGATGCGCGAACGGTAGACGACCGCGACCTGCACATTCAAGTAAGGGAACCAATAGATCCCGGCCAGTGCCGTATGGTTGGCCCCGCCAGCATGGCAGACCGCCGGAATGATCTGGTTCCAGACCCCATCATAGACGCTGGCCGGGATTCCAGTGACGGTTGAAGGGAATTTGTCGGTGCCGGACCAATTCCGATAGACGCCGGGCACAACGACGGGAAGCCCCTGGATCGGCAGACCAGTCTGCCCATGGTACAGCTTTTTCGGAGTAGCTTTCGCCTCCATGTGGAAATCGCCAGGATTCAGCCCTCCTGTCCCGCCGCAGGTCTTGAGCTCGAAAAGGGCGCTCTCGCCCTTCGCTGCAGCGCCGATGGCCGAAACACGGACTTTGTAGTCGCTGGCGGCGGTCCCGGCGGCCGTCCAGCTCCTGGACGAAGTACCGGGGGGCATGTCGGGCGCGATGACGCTGGTGACCGCGCCGCCTTTTATCAGTTCCAGCTTGAGATGCTGGGCCACGTTGCTGATTGTCCAGCTCACCGTATAGTTCGTCCCCAGGCAATAGGGCGAGCTGCCGCTGAGCTTCACGTTGCCGATCGAGCCAGGAACGGGCTCGGCTACCTGGACGACAGTGAAGACAGCGCTCTCGCCCTCGGCCGAGCCGTCGGTGGCGCGGACATGGATCTTGTAGGACTCGCCGGCCACCGCGGGAGCGGCCGCCGTCCACGTGTAGAGCCCGGGGCTCACGGGCAGGTTGTTGGCAATGGTGCCGACCAGGGCGCCGCCGGGCATGCGCAGCAGGATCTTGACGTTCGAGTTGACGCCGCTGACCGTCCAGGCGATCTGGACGGAGCTGCCCATGGTCACGTTGCCGCCGGTCGGCTGGGTGACCGTGATCGTTGCGCCATGCACCGCGAAAGTGAGCAGGAACATCATCAAGAACATTGCCAGCGATCTTTTCATGCTATCCCTCCCTATGCGAATAACTATCAATATATGAATAGGGGTTTTTGCCAAAAATCTCGCGCCGGGACCGGGAGGATCTCAGCGAACGACCGGCGAGGCATCGGGATCAAAGGGGTTGGTGCGCACGGCCAGGGAAAAGAGGTAGGGATAGGCGTGCTTCAGGTGCTGCATGTAGGCCAGCCATTCCAACAGCAGCAGGTGGAAGGCCCGGCGCAGGTCCTGGGCCAGGTGCTGCAGGTCGGACGGCGGCAGGGCGGCGAGGTCCTGGCGCTGGACCAGTTCGTCGGTCAGGTGGAACACCGACCACAGCAGGTCGGTGAATTTGTCATGCTCGAGCAGGTTGGGGTTGCCCAGCAGGGAGAGCAGGAACCCGCGCCGCGCGGTCAGGAACGCCTTCAGCCCGGCCAGGTCGCCTTGGCGGGCATCAATGTCATAGCCGTACCCGGGGAGCTGCTGCTGCAGCGCCCTGAGATCCCTGTCGCTCCAGCCCCGCTCGCGGAGCACCAGGGCCTTCAGGGCGGCGGCGTTTTTTTCAAAACTCAGGAATAAGCGTAGCAGCCCGTTGCCCGTTTCGCTGAAGAAGGAGCCGATGACCATGTTCAATTTTTTCAGCTTGGCTCGCCTGTCGCGGTCGCTGAGCAGGCGGTGGATGATCAGGGTGACGAAAAGGACATCCACCGGCAGGAAGGCGATGTCCCCCAGCAGGTAGATGAAGATATGGTGGGCGTCGCGAAAGACGAAAAAATGCAGGCCGTAAAGCCCCGCGCTCAGCAGGACCAGGCCGATCGACAGGGACAACTGCCAGCGCCAATTTTTCATGCCCGTCCCCCGTGGTCCGCCGCGACCGGGGCCGCAGCGCGCCCGCGCCGGGTGAAATAGATGCCGACAAAGATGACCGCCGCCCCGAGCAGCAGGGAGGAGGAGGCCTTTTCCTCCAGCAGCAGCCAGGCAAAAACCATAGCCAGCACCGGCTGCAGGTTGGAATAGACGGCCGTCTGGCTGTTGCCCACCCGGCGCACCGAGAAGAACCAAAGCACCAGTGCCAGGGAAAGGGCGATCACTCCGGAATACAGCAGGCATAGCCAGGCCTTGGCGGAAACGGCCCCGGGCGCGAGCCGCCGCAGCGGCGCCAGGGAGAAGGGGAAGAACATCAGCGCGCCCAGCCCCATGGTCACGGTCGTGAATTTGAGGGGCGAATAGATCTTGAGCAGCGGCCGGGCCGAGACCGAATAGTGCGCCCACAGGAAGACGGCGGCAAAAAGGAGCAGGTCGCCTTTCCAGGTCCGGTGGGACAGGGCGAAGCCGCCGCTGCGGCCGCTGACCACCAGGTAGATGCCGATGAAGCCCATGATAATGCCCAGCCAGCCCAGGGGCGTGATCTTCTCGTGCTTGAAGAACGAGCTGAGCAGCGAGACCATGATCGGCGTGCTGCCGAAGATCACCGCCGTGTTGGAGGCACTGGTCATGTCGATGCCCAGGATGAACAGGTACTGGTAAAGGGCATAGCCGGTAAAGGAGAGCATGACGATCTTGGGCACGTCCTGGCGGCGCAGGCGCAGGTTTTTTTCAGTGAGCAGCAGCAGGGCGAGCAGGATCGCCGCCGCCAGCAGCAGGCGGATGCCGTTGTAGGGCAGGGGCGGGATCTCAACCAGCGCGATCTTGACCAGGGACAGGTTCAGGGCCCAGATCGTCACCACCAGGAGCATCAGAAGGTCGTTGGATGTCAGTTTCAGCCGCTGCATTCAGGTGAACATGGTAGCATAGACCCTGCCCGCCGGCAAGGCCTGTGCTTGTGCCGGGATGACGCATGATCGCGGCCACGACCACTCATCCTTCAGTCAAGAAGGATCAGGAAGGCAAAACGACACTGGACCTGCCGTGGCCTGGAGCATCCGTTCCAGCCGTCGGCGTGCGCGGCGGGAGAAAAAAACTACGAATCGCGCGGGGAACAAATAACAGAAAAGGAGACAGGGCGGGGGCCCCGTCTCCCTGAAAACGATCAGCGCTTGCGGCCGCTCATTCCAGCCAGATCTTCACCGTTTCGTCCTGTTCCTCGATCTCGACCAGGGCCATCGGCCCGGCCTTCTTGAGGTCTTCCCATACCCGGCGCAGTTCGATCTCGCGGTTGCCGGCGGCATGCAGCTTCTCCTGCGGGCAGGAGTTGAGCATCATCTCGACCAGCGAGACGGGGAGCGTGATCTTGACCTTCTCCTTCCCGCCCGGCTTTCCCGTCACCAGGATCTTGAACCACTGTGCGTCCTTCGCCCCGCCCGCGGCGCCCGCGCTTTTCTTGACGGCGTTCTTGATCACCTGGTAATCGTCGGCCGCGCCGGCATATAGACCCGCCGCCAGCACGCACGCCATCAGCAGCACCAGCCAAAAGCCCTTTTTCTTCATTTTATCCTCCTTGTTATGCCAGAGATCTATTCCACCCAGATCTGGAACACGCTGTCCTCTTCCTGGATCTCGATCTTCAGGCCCTGCCCGGTGAGCCGGGCCAGGACCTGGTCCAGGTCGTATCCTTTCTTCTGCAGCGCCCGCTTCTGCTCCGAGCTCAGGGACTGAATGGCCAGGTCGGCCAGGGCCAGCGGGATATTGAGGGACACCGCCGCCTGCCGGTCCCGGCCCTTCAAGACGCGGATGCGCAGCATTTTACCGCCGGAGCCTTTGCCCCGCTCAGCTTCTCCTTTCAGGCGGGCAGGGTCCAGCCTCATGACGGCGATCCTGGCCCGGTCGCGCAGCTCGGCGTCCTTTTCCTTTTCCAGGATCGCCAGCAGCACCGGCAGGGCCTGGAGCGCGTCCCGGCGTTCCGGCAGGTAGCTCAGCTTGAAGGCGGCGTAATAGGCGACCACTTTGTTCTTATCGTTCAGCATGGCGAGTATTTTCTGCAGATGGCCCTTTTCCCCGGCCTGGTGAAGGGCGGCCGCCAGGTCCAGGATGGAGATGCGCGCCTCCTCGGCCAGGTTGCTGCCGGCCGAATTCCTTATAAAGCGCTCGTAGCTCTCCAGCGCCTGCTTGCGGGCACCGAGTTCTTCCTGGCACTTGCCGCGGTAAAAAAGCGCCGTCGCGAAATGGCGGCCATCAGGATACCTGGCGATGACCTCGTCCAGCTGCGCCAGCGCCGCGGCCCACTGCTTGTCGAAAATCAGCAGCTTGGCTTTTTCAAAAGCGCCGGCGTCGTCCTGGGCCGCCAGGGGGCCGGCCAGCATTCCCCACAGCAGGATCATGATGAACAGTTTCTTTTTCATTTAAACCTCTTGATAGGGCTTGGCGGAAAGGTCTTTTTCCAGCAGGCGGATCTTGAGCAGGATGCTTTCCTCCTCCATGATCCGCTGCAGGCGGCTGACCTGGCCGCAGAACTGGTCGCCCTGCAGCTGCAGGATCTCGTAATGCAGCCAGTCGATCCGTTCGCTGAGGCCCCTGACCTTGAGCCAATCCGCCGCCGGCAGGCCCTGCTGAAAATACTTCTTCTTCAGCAGCAGCTCCTTGGCCTTGCGGGAATACAAGCCGATCTCCCAGGCTTGCGCCTCGTCGCCGCCGCAATCCTGGAGCAGGTCGGTCAGCATCAGCTGGCTCTGCCGCAGGTAGGAGATCATCTCCTCCCGGGCCAGCCCCGACTGCAGGTGCGCCGCAGCGGCCGGCGACAGGCGGCCGGGGCCCTCCAGAACGGCGCGGCCGCCACCGGCGCGGGTCCAGAAGAACGCGCCCAGGCCGATCAGGGCGATCAGCGTCGCGGCCGCGGCCAGCAGGGGCGCCCGGAAAGAGGAGCGCGGCCGCCACCCGGGAGCCGACGGGCGCTCGATGCCGGCCATGACGCGCCCAGTGACCGCCTGCCAGTCGATGGCCCCGATCTCGGCGCGAAGTGCGGCCGGCGGCGCCCCAGCGGCGGCCAGCAGCGAGCGCAGATCCGCCAATTCCCGCCGGCAGGCAGGGCATACGAATAAGTGCGCCTCGACCGCCGGGCGCTGCCGGTCGTCGATCTCGTCCGCGGCCAGCCATTCCAGCATGGGCCTGATCTTACGGCAAGCTTTCATATTCCCCTCCGGGCCCGGGCGCCAGCTCGCGGCGCAGGCGGGCGATGGCCCTGTGGTGCAGGGCCTTCACGGTTCCCAGCGAGACGGCCATGGTCTCGGCCACCTGCTGCAGCTTCAGTCCCTGGCGGTATTTCAGGATGAAGACTGAGCGCTGCCGCAGCGAAAGCCCGGCGAGGGCCCGCTCGATCGCCTCGGCCTGGTGCCGCGCTTCCCAGGCGTCCCGGCCGTCCTCAGCGGCCGGCAGCTGGCCGACAGGCACGTCGTCGAGGCCGCATTCGCGCCGCCGCTTCCGCGAGAGCCGGCGATAGCGGTCGATGCACAGGTTGTGGGCCAGGCGGTAGATCCAGCCGCGCAGGGAGTGTTCTGGCCGGAACATGGCGATCTTGGCGTGTGCCCTCATGAATGTCTCCTGCACGATCTCCAGGGCGTCCTCGCGGTCGTGGAAAAACCCGTAGGCCAGGGAGAACACCTGTTCCTGGCACAAGCGGACCAGTTCGGCGAAGGCATCCTTTTCGCCGCTTTGGATGCGTTGCAGCAGCAACCATTCGGATCGCAGGTCATGTTCATTCCCCGCCGCGCTCCCCGCCGTCGCCGCGATCATCCGCGTTTCAGCGTCCGCAAAGGGCGAAAATGATCAGCAACAGCGCAAACATCAGCTTCTTGGCCATCGGGACCCTCCGTTTCTGTCCAACCACGCCATATAACGAAAAGCAAGGCGGGAAAGTTGACACCTGTCCGCGCTTTTCCCGAAAAAGGCCGGCAAGGGCGGAGCGCCCGCCCCGGCAGAGGTTCCTTGACAATGAGAACCCGATTGCATACACTGAAGCCATGGAAAACATCAACCAAGTATTCAAGAGCGGAGGGGCCATGACCAAGAGCATCGGGAAATATGTCCTGGCCGGGATCATCTTCATTTTCGTGCTGATCTTCCTGTTCCGGGTATACATCATCGTCGACCCCGGCGAAAAAGCGGTCATATTCAACAAGGCCACCGGCAGCCTGCGCATTACGCCCAACGAGGGCTTCTATTTCCTCGTGCCGCTGATCGAGCAGCCCACGGTGTACGACATGAAGGCCCGCACCTACACCATGAGCATCGCCCAGCTGGAGGGGGAGATCCGCGGCGACGACTCCCTGCAGGCGCTGACCGCGGACGGCCAGAACGTGCTGCTCGACATCTCGGTGCGCTACCACCCCGACGGCGAGAACCTGGACAAGCTGCACCGCCGCCTGGGAATTGACTTCGTCAACAAGGTCATCCGCCCCCAGGTGCGCTCGATCGTGCGCATGATCGTTTCCGAATACCCGGTCCTCGACGTCTACTCGGGCAAGCGCACCCTCATCCAGGCCGAGATAGAAAAAGGGCTGCGCGACTCGTTCAAGAAGAGCTTCATCATCCTCGAGGAGGTGCTGCTGCGCAACGTGCAGTTCTCCAAGGAATTCCAGCAGGCCATCGAGAACAAGCAGATCGCCCAGCAGGAGGCCCAGCGCATGAAGTACGTGCTGGAGCGGCAGGAGCAGGAAAAGAAGCGCAAGATCATCGAGGCCGAGGGCGAGTCCGAGTCGCTGCGTCTGAAGGGCAAGGCCCTGGCCGACAATCCCCAGCTGATCCAGTACGAATACATCAAGCTCCTCGCCCCCAACGTCCAGGCCATCGTCACCGACCAGAACACCATCTTCAATTTCTCCGATTTCCTCAAGAACCAGAAGAAATAAAGCGGGGGTTCATGCACGCGATCGGTCTCACCGGCGGCTTCTGCACGGGCAAATCCTTCGTTTTGCAGGTGCTGGAGGAGCAGGGTTGCTACACCATGCGCGCCGACGACCTGGCCAGGAGCATCATCTTCAGCCCCGAATCCCCCGTGCTGCGGGAGATCATCGCCGTGTTCGGCCCCGGGTTTTACGACCCGCATGTTGGGCTGGACAAGGAAAAATTCAGCCAGGCGCTCTTCGAGGACCACGAGAAGCGCAACGCCGTGAACGCCATCGTCCACCCGCTGGTCAGCGAGGAACGCAACAGGAAAATCCGCGCCATCGCCGCGACCCGTCGGTACGATTTCCTGGTCTACGAATCGGCCCTGCTGCTCGAATCGGGGATCTACCGGGATTTCGAAAAGATCATCGTGGTCTATTCCGCGGCGGCCGTGCAGCTGCGCCGCGCCATGGAGCGCGACCGGCTCACCCGTTCCGAGGCCCAGAAGCGCATCCGCTCCCAGTTCCCGCTGCGGGAGAAGCTGAAGGTCGCCAATTACACCATCGACAGCAGCGGCAGCTTTGAGAGCACCCGGGCCAATACCATGGAGGTCTTCCACCTCTTGAAAAAGGATTTTAATTTATCGTAGCTTGTGCTACAATCCCCGCCAAGGAGAGAGCGGATGGAGAGTTCAGAATATTTGGAAGAACTTCTGCGCCAGTTCAACCTGGGCAAAGGGGCGGCGATTCCCCAGATCGTGGAAAAATACCTGGAAAAGACCCTGCAGATCAAGTTCCAGCGCATCATCGCCACCCAGGACATCCTGAAGGAGGAGTTCATGCGCCTGCACGAGGCCTTCCTGAAGATCATGAAGATCTACCAGGCGGCCGACAAGAAGGTGGAGATGAGCATGTTCTCCCAGGACCAGCTGGGCAAGTTCTTTTTCAACCAGGGCGTCTACGCGATGTGCAAGGAAAATCACCTGCAGGCCAGCGAGAAATTCCAGGAAGCCTACAAGATCAACCGCCACAACGTCTTCCTGCTCATCTACATGGGCATGATCCTGACGATCCGCAAGAATTTCTACGCGGCCGAGAAGTACTTCTCCGAGGCCACCAAGCGCGACGCGAACTACGACGAAGCCTGGTTCTACAGCGCCGAAAATCTATTCAAGGCCGGCAATTTCAACGCCGCCTACGAATCCTATGAAAAGGTCCGCCAGCTGAACCCGGCCTTCAACGAGATCAACCTGCGCCTCAGGGAAACCAAGGAGGCCATCATGCGCAAGCGCCGGGGCGGCAGGAAGGATTCGCTGCTGCGCCGCTTCGTCAAGTACGTGCGCGAGGCCTTCGAGAGATAGCCCGGCGCCGCTATTCCCTCTTCCACTTTACCCCGGCGGGGGTGTCCAGCAGGACGATGCCCTGCTTCTTCAGCTCGGCGCGGATCTCGTCGGCGCGGGCGAAGTCCTTTTCCCTGCGGGCATTCTCGCGCAGGCGGATGCGCTCCTCGATCTCCGCGTCCAGCGCCGCCTCGCCCTTTTCTTCCAGCACCCCCAGCACCGAGTTCACGCGCTCCAGGTATTCGCGGACAACGGCGGCATCCTTCCGGGTCAGGGCGTTCATCCGGGGATTGACCGCGGCGATCAGGTCGAACATCACTCCCAAGGCGCCGGAGACGTTGAAATCGTCGGCCATGCTGGCGGCGAACGCCTCCAGGCTCGAGGCGGCCGCTGCCGCCAGCTCCGGGTCCGCTTCCCCCTCCGCCTCCACGTTCTTCAGGGAGAACGCGAAGTTCTTGACGCGCTGCAGCGCCTGGCCGGCCATCTCCAGGCCCTCGAAGGTGAAGTTGAGCAGCTTGCGGTAATGGGTGGAGATGAGCAGGTAGCGCACGGCCATGGGATCAGCGCCGCGCTGCAGCAGGTCGGGCAGGGTGAAGAAGTTGCCCAGCGACTTGGACATCTTGCGGTTGTCGACGATCAGGTGCTGGCAGTGCAGCCAGTAGTTGACGAACTTCACGCCATTGGCGCACTCGGATTGGGCGATCTCGTTCTCGTGGTGCGGAAAGATGTTGTCCACGCCGCCCATGTGGATGTCGAAGTGCGGCCCCAGGTACTTCATGCTCATGGCCGAGCACTCGATGTGCCAGCCGGGGCGCCCGTCGCCGAAGGCTGCCGGCCAGAAGGGTTCGCCCGCCTTCCTGCCCTTCCAGAGGACGAAGTCCTGCACCGCGTCCTTCTCGTATTCATCGGCATCCACGGCCGCGCCGGTCCTGAGGCTGCCCTGGTCGATGTTGGCCAGGCGCCCGTATTCCTTGAAGCGCTCGATGCTGAAATAAACCGAGCCCTCCTTTTTGTAGGCGAAGCCCTTGGCCAGCAGCGCGGACACCAGCTGCAGCATCTCCGGGATATGCTCGGTGGCGCGCGGATAGACGTCGGCGGGCAGGATGTTCAGAGTGCGCAGGTCAACGTGGAAGGCGTCGATGTACTTCCGCGTCACCTCGCCCAGGGGCAGTCCCAGCTCATTGGCCTTGCGGATGGTCTTGTCGTCGATGTCGGTGATGTTCATCACGTGGCGCACGCGGAAGCCGCTGAATCGGAAGAAGCGCTTGACCAGGTCCTCGAAGACATAGGAGCGGAAGTTGCCGATGTGCGGAAAATCGTAGACGGTGGGCCCGCAGGTATAGAGGCCGATCCTGCCTTTTTCGATCTCGCGGAACTCCTCCAGGCGGCGGGTCAGGGTGTTATAGAATCTCATGCTCATTCTTCCTTTTTGGGGAGGCAGCGCGTTTCGGCGTACCAGCGCACCTGCTTGCAGAAGCGGTCAAAAACGGCCACGTCGGCGCTGGTCCAGCGCGTGCGGCTCAGGGCCCGCTTCAGCGAGCGGTGGAACAGGCCGTTCTCGGGCTCGCGCACCTCCAGGCTCTTCATCAGGTCCCAGATGTTGTCGGTGATGCGCTCGAAGGCCTTCTTCTCGGCCATGCGCGGCAGCTCGGGGCCGCGGACGCCTGCGCCGGCCGCCTTGAACAACTCGTAGACGACCACCATCACCGCCTGGGACAGGTTCAGCGAGGGGTAGGTGCCGGCCATGGGGATGCGGATGAAATAATTGGCCATCTGGCTTTCGTCGGTGTTCACCCCCTTGTCCTCGCGGCCGAACACCAGGGCGACATTCTCCCCGGGGGCCGTGGCCACGACCTGCGTTGCCGCCTGCGCCGGGGATAAAAAGTCCCTTTTCCACTTGCCGGCCTTGGCCGTGGCCAGGAACACCTGCGAGATGCCCTGCAGGGCGGCGGAGAGGGTGGGGAACTCGAGGGCGGCGTCGATGATCTCCTGGGAACGGTAGCCCATCTTGCGCTGCTCGGCCTCGTCGCGGAAAGGCACGGGATTGACCAGGCGCAAGTGGCGCAGGCCCATGTTCTTCATGGCGCGCACCACCGAGCCGATGTTGCCCGCCTGCTTGGGCTCGACCAGCACGAGATGAACCCGTTCCAGGATTTCTTTCATATTATCCTTGTTATCAGGGGTGAAATTGTAGAGATTATAATACAAATCGGATCGGGCGGCAAATGAAGAGAGAGGGAAAGGCAAGGGAAGAGGGAGGGAAGAATGAGGGAAGAGAGAGTGAAAATTTCCAATTGGCTTCTTTCCCACTCTGTTTTCCCTCTGCCTTTCCCTCTCTCTTCCCTTGCCTTTCCATTAATCCGGTCCTTGACTGAACGAAGCAAACCCGCTACAATCCCCGCATGGAACTTGTCCAACTGAAAAATCTATTCGCCGAACTGAAGAGAAAGGCCTCCGATCTCAGGGGGTTTCTTTGAAACCACCCAAAAGGCCGAACGAATAAGCGAGATCGACGCCAAGCTGACCGATCCCGCCATCTGGAGCAAGCCCAAGGAAGCGGCCAGCCTGCAGAAGGAGAAGAAGATCCTGAACAGCTTCCTGCAGGTGGACGGGAAACTGGGCTTTGCCGTCGACGAATTGGAAGCCTATTTCCAGCTGATCGACGAGGACCCGGAATTGCTTGCCGAGCTGGAAGAGAAGATGGCGCATTTTCAGGAGTACGTAGAGGAGACCGAGGTCAAGCATTACCTCGACGGCGACAGCGACGCCAGCAACGCCTTCCTGAGCATCCACCCCGGCGCCGGCGGCACCGAGAGCCAGGACTGGGCCGAGATCCTGCTGCGCATGTACCTGCGCTTC
>JALOLA010000089.1 GCA_025456205.1 Acidobacteriota bacterium
GATCCTGGCCAAGGGCATGCTGGCCGCCGTGGTCACCGGGGCGCCCTTCCCGGCCATCCTCACCTCGCGCGCCGACGACGACGATTCCAAGTACTATTCGATCGTACTCGCGGCAGCGTTAGTCTAGAGAACTCGGCGTAAGGCGTAAGGTTGAGGGTGTAAGGTAAGAAAAACGACCCGTCAGGTGACAGGTGCTTGTTTCTTCCCTTACGCATTGAACCAAGATCTAGTTCTGGTATAACGAAACTTGGTATTGGTCGGAAGGCTGAAGGTTTTCAGGTAAAAAAAGAAAATATAGCGATATTCCTGTCAGTCCAGAATCTGATGCGAGTTTCTTACCCTTCGCCCTATGCCTTACGCCTTACACCGATGTCTATTCCTCGTCTCCGCCGAAGCCAATGTTCTTCTCGGTATAGCCCGCCGGGATATCGAAGAACGCCGCCGGCAGGGTCTTGTTGCCGAGGGAGAGCACTTCCATCACCTGGCGGCTCTTTTCCTTGGCCCGGCCCTTCTTGTCGACCGACGTGTTCACGGTGACCATCTTCAGGGGGAAGCCCAGGTCGGCCTCGGCCTTCATCTGCTTCTCGATCAGGCCGTCCAGGTCCTCCATGCCGGTCTTGAAGTCGCGGAAGCGGAACGATTCGGCCATCTCGGCCATGCCCCTGAACTTGGGGGTGGACCACGTTTCCTTCTCCACCTTTTCGTGGCTCTTGCTCTTGATGATGGCGATCTTCACTTCCATGTCGTATTCCATCAGCATCTTGCTGTGCGTGCAGGGATAGCCCAGGATCATCTCCGTCCCCAGCTTCTCCACGTTGATCACGGGGTCCTTGATCTTAACCTTGACCAGCTTGCCCACCACGCCGGCCATCTGCATCACGGCGTTCAGGGGCAGGCGCGAATAGGTCTTTTCCTCGGGGTTGACCATGTACAGGGTGTCGTCGGCGGTCTTGAACAGCCAGTAGGCCCCTTTCCTGAACATCTCGTTCTCATAGGCCACGCTCTCGAACACGATCTTGACGTTGCCGCCCTGGGCGAAAACCTGCTGGACGACCGTGTTGCTCTGCCCCTTGGCCTCGGCCGTGGTCACGGTCTGCGACTTCCACTGCACGCCGGCGAAGGCGCTGGCGGCGAGGATAAAAATGAACATGACGATCAGAATTGCTTTTTTCATTTGAGTTCCTCCTGGGGTCAGGAGGTATTATACCTCAATTTAATAAAAATAAAAATGTACTTTGAAATCGGCGTAGGGCGGAGGGCGTAAGGCGTAAGGGGAAGAAGAATAAAATACTCTTGGCGTAAGGCGCAGAGTGCAAGGCGTAGGGGAAGAGGAAGAAGATGACCTCGATGTTCAGTTTCTTACCTTACGCCTTATGCCTTACACCTTACGCCGAGTCCTATGTAATGACTACAGTTTTTATATTAACGAACTCCCTGATGCCGAACTCGGAAAGCTCGCGGCCGAAACCCGAAGCCTTGATCCCGCCGAACGGCAGCCTGGGGTCGGACTTGACCATGCCGTTGATGAAGACCGAGCCGGCCTCGATGCGCGCCGCCAGTTCTTCCCCCCGCGCCCGGTCGGCGGTCCAGATGGACGCCCCCAGGCCGAACGGCGTGTCGTTGGCGATGCGCAGGGCGTCCTCCGCGCCTTCGGCGGCGATCAGCGCGGCCACGGGACCGAACAGCTCTTCGTCGTAGGCCGGCATGCCGGGCGTGACGCTGTCCAGCACGCTGGGCTGGAAAAAGTAGCCGGGGCCGCCGCCGCGCTTGCCGCCGACAAGCACGCGGGCGCCGCGGCGGACCGATGCCCGCACCTGCTTCTCGAGGTCGTCCAGCAGGTCGGCCCTGGCCAGCGGCCCGAGGTCGTTGCTTTCATCGAGTGGGTTGCCGGTGCGCAGCTGGGAAACGGCGGCGCAGAAGGCGTCGCGGAAGCGGCCGTAGACGTCGCCAACGACGATGAAGCGCTTGGCGGCGATGCAGCTCTGGCCGTTGTTGATCATGCGCGAACTGACGGCAGCGGCGACGCACTTGGCCAGCGGCGCATCGGCAAGCACGATGAAGGGGTCGCTGCCCCCCAGCTCCAGGACCACTTTCTTCAGGTGGCGCCCGGCAACGGCGGCCACGGCGCGCCCGGCGGCATCGCTGCCGGTCAGGGTGACCGCCCGCACCTCGGGCAGGGCCA
Organism: Acidobacteriota bacterium; assembly: GCA_025456205.1. GTDB lineage: Bacteria > Acidobacteriota > Aminicenantia > UBA2199 > UBA2199 > UBA2199. Next base: position 2,183 of record JALOLA010000089.1, read on the forward strand.
CCAGGGCCTCGACCTGGGCCGAGCCGACGCGCAGGCTGGTGAACACATGCTCGGGGAAGCCGGCGCGGCGGAAGACGTCCTCGATGCTGACGGCGCAGCGCGTCACGTTCGCGGCGTGCTTGAGCAGGCAGGCATTGCCGGCCAGCAGGGCCGGGGCCGCGAAGCGGAACACCTGCCACAGGGGGAAATTCCACGGCATGACGGCCAGCACCACGCCCAGCGGGTCGAAGCGCACATAGCTGGCGGCGGCGTCGGCCGGGATGGGGACCGGGGCCAGCATGGCTTCGCCGTGGGCGGCATAATGCTCGCAGACCAGGGCGCATTTCTCCACCTCGGCGATCGACTGCAGCACGGGCTTGCCCATCTCCCCGGTCATCATCCGCGCCAGGGAGCTCTTTTCAGCGCGCAGGATGGCGGCCGCCCTGGCGACCAGGCCGGCGCGCCTGGGCAAAGGGAGCCGGCTCCAGGCCTGGAAGGCCTCGTGGGCCCTGGCCGCGGCCGTTGCCGCCTCTTTCGCCGTCTGCTCGGCGAAGCTTTCCAGCAATTCTCCTGTGGCCGGGTTGATCGATCTGAGTGCCATAAGGTCCCTCCAAAGTAGCAATAGGGACATTGTAAATAATGGATGGTGGAATATCAAATTGAGATGGGTATACGGTAGACGGTTTACGGTGTACGGTGGAAGAGAAGGCGCTCGTAGGACCAAAATTCCAAGCACCAAATTCCAATTAAATTCCAATTTCCAAATTCCAATGCCCAAAACAAAGAACGTGATGCGTGAATGAGCATCCAAAACTACGTAATTCGTGATTCGTAATTCGTGATTCGAAAGAGAAAGACACTTTCTTATTCTTCCGCGTCACGCGTCACGCGTTACGCGTTACGCAGCCTTTCTTTGACACGCGCCCTGAGCTTTGGTATAAGGGAGTTCCACTCGGACGAATAGACACGATGGAACAGCGGGAGGCCTGATGGGCGGATTTTTCGGCGTGGCTGCGAAGAGCAACTGCCTGGCGGACCTTTTCTACGGCACCGACTACCATTCCCACCTGGGCACCAGGCGCGGCGGCCTGGCCGTTTGCGGCGACAACGGCTTCGTGCGCGTCATCCATAACATCGAGAACACCCAGTTCCGCTCGAAGTTCGACCCCGACCTCGAGCGCCTGGGCGGCCGGCTCGGCATCGGCGTCATCAGCGACACCGACGACCAGCCGCTGCTCATCCGCTCCCACCTGGGCGACTACGCCATCGTCACCGTCGGGGTGGTGGCCAACGCCGAGGCCCTGGCCCGCGAGGCCTTCGGCCAGCGGCGCATCCACCTGTCCGAGATGGGCAGCGGCGCCATCAACCCCACCGAGGTCGTGGCCTCGCTGATCAACATGGAGGACAGCTTCGATTCCGGCATCCGCCGCGCCCTCACCGAGATCGAGGGCTCCTGCTCGCTGCTGGTGCTCACCCGCGACGGCATCTACGCCGCCCGCGACCGCCGCGGCCGCACGCCGGTGATCATCGGCCGCAAGGACGGCGCCACGGCGGTCAGCTTCGAGACCTGCGCCTTCCCCAACCTGGACTACCAGGCCGCGCACGCCCTCGGCCCCGGGGAGGTCGCCTACATCACCGCCGACGGCTGGGAGGTCCGCAAGCCGCCGGAGGAGCGCCTGCAGATATGCAGCTTCCTCTGGGTGTACTACGGCTACCCGGCCTCGACCTACGAGGGCATCAACGTCGAGGAGGTGCGCAACCGCTGCGGCGCCGCCCTGGCCCGCCGCTTCCCGGTGGCCGTCGACTACGTGGCCGGCATCCCCGACTCCGGCATCGGCCACGGCCTGGGCTACGCCACCGAGGCCCGCCTGCCCTTCAAGCGCCCCTTCGTCAAGTACTCCCCCACCTGGGCCCGGAGCTTCATGCCCCAGCACCAGGAGGTCCGCGACCTGGTGGCGCGCATGAAGCTGATCCCCATCCGCGAGCTGATCGCCGGCAGGAGCATCCTGTTCTGCGAGGACTCGATCGTGCGCGGCACGCAGCTGCGCGACACCATCCGGCGGCTGTACGACGCCGGCGCCGCCGAGATCCACATGCGGCCGGCCTGCCCGCCGCTGCTCTACAGCTGCAAGTTCCTCAATTTCTCGCGCTCGCGCTCGGAGATGGACCTGGCCACCCGCAAGGCCATGCGCGCCCTGGCCGGGGAAGACCAGGAACCCGCCTCCGGCGCGATCGCCGCCCGCGCGCGCTTCGGTACCCCCGCCTACGAAGGCATGGAGGAGTGGATCCGCCGCCACCTGGACCTGACCACGCTCAAGTACCAGGCGCTGGACGACCTGGTGGCGGCCATCGGCCTGCCCAAGAGCCGGCTCTGCACGTATTGCTGGGACGGAAAGGAATAAGATGAACTTCGTGACGCGCCCGGAGGTCCCCGCACGGGGATAACGCGTAACGCGTGACACGAAACAACAAAGTCATGAATTACAGAGGAATCGGGAATGGGAGGGATGACCGGGACGGGCTCGCTCCGTTGTCTTTACTTTTTACTTTTGCCTTTTGCCTTTTTACTTTGGCTTCATTGGAGGTATATCCATGAAACAAGTTATCTTCATCATCGCCCTCGCCCTTTGCCTGGCACCCGCCCTGCCCGCAGAGGAAGGAATGTTTCCCCTCAGCGAGATCCACAAGCTCGACCTGCAGGCCCGGGGCTTCGCCATCGCGCCGGTGGAGCTGTACAACCCCAACGGCGTCAGCCTCATCGACGGCATCATCGACCTGGACGGCTGCACCGCCAGCTTCGTCTCCGGCGACGGCCTGATCCTGACCAACTACCACTGCGCCTTCGGCGCCATCCAGTCGCTCACCACCACCGAGAACGACTACCTGCGCGACGGCTTCTATGCCGCCGAACCCGGGGCTGAGCTGCCGGCCAGGCGCTACACCGTGCGCCTCATCGAATCCTACCGCGACGTCTCGCGCGAGGTCCTCTCCGTGCTCAAGCGCAGGATGACCCATGCCCAGCGCAGCAAGGCCATCGAGGAAAAGATGAAGCGCCTGGTCGTGGCCGTCGAAAAGCAGCGCCCGGGCAAGCGCGCCGAGGTGGCCGAGATGTTCCGCGGCAAGACCTACGTGCTGTTCATCTACGACTACATCAAGGACGTGCGCCTGGTCTACGCCCCGCCCCGTTCCATCGGCGAGTTCGGCGGCGAGGCCGACAACTGGATGTGGCCGCGCCATACCGGCGACTTCGCGTTCATGCGCGCCTATGTCGCCCCCGACGGCAGCAACGCCGACTATTCGCCGCAGAACGTCCCGTTCAAGCCCAAGAAGCACCTGCAGGTGGCCGCCGCCGGCGTCAAGGCCGGCGACTTCGCCTTCGTCCTCGGCTATCCCGGCAGCACCCACCGCCACAAGTCCTCCCATTACCTGGCCTTCGAGGAGGAGGTGCGCATGCCGTTCATCACCGGGCTTTACCGCTGGATCATCGACCTCAAGGAGAAGATGAGCGCCGGCGACCGCGCCATCGCCATCAAGCTCTCCTCCTCGCTGAAGGGGCTGTGGAACGCCATGACGCGCAGCCTGGGGCAGATGAAGGGGCTGAAGAACCTGCAGCTGGTGAAGAAGCGGCAGCAGGACGAGGCGGCCCTGCAGCGCTTCATTGACGCCGATCCGGGCCGGAGCCGGAAATACGGCTCCCTGCTGGGCGATCTCCAGCACGCCTACGCGGAGATGACGGCCAGGGCCCAGCGCGACCTGCTCCTGTCCAACCTGCTGAGCTCGCGCATGTCCATGATGCTCGGCAACGCCTTCCGCATCTGCGAGGCCTCTTATGAGCGCGCCAAGGAGGACACCCGTCGCGAGGAGGCCTACATGGAGCGCAATTTCGACATGACGGAAAAGCGCATGACCATGGGGCTGCGCGATTATCACGAGCCCGCCGAAAAGGCCGTGCTCGGGGAAATGCTGCGCCGCGCCGCCGCCCTGCCGCCGGGGCAGTCCATCGCCGCCGTCAGGGAGCTCGTTGCGGGCGCCGACGCGGACCAGGCCATCGCCGCCTTCCTGGAGAAGGCCTTCGCCGCCACGCAGCTGAAAAACCCCGAGACCGTGAGCGCCTGGCTCAGGAAGCCCGGCGCGGAACTGCGGGCCCTGGATGACCCGTTCATCCGCCTGGCTTTCGCCCTCTACCCCGATCATCAGGAACTGAAGGAGGCGCAGAAGCGGCAAAAGGGCATCCTCGACCCGCTGCTGGCCCAGCTGGTGGACGCCAAGCGCGAGTTCCTGGGCAAGGATTTCGTCCCCGACGCCAACGGCACCCTGCGCCTCACCCACGGCCGCGTGCGCGGCTATTCCCCGCTGGACGCCGTGCGCATGGAGCCCTTCACCACCCTCGCCGGCCTGGTGGAAAAGCACGCCGCTCATCCCAATTCACCCGACTACGCCGCCCCGCAGAAGCTCCTCGACCTGGCCCGGGCCGGCGACCATGGCCGCTATTCGCACCCGGAGCTCGGCGACGTGCCCATCGCCATGCTCTACAATATGGACACCACCGGCGGCAACTCGGGCTCGCCGGTCTTCAACGCCCGGGGCGAGCTCATCGGCCTGAACTTCGACCGCGTCTACGAGGCCACCATCAACGACTTCGCCTGGGACGAGTCCTACAGCCGCTCCATCGGCGTGGACGTGCG
>JALOLA010000090.1 GCA_025456205.1 Acidobacteriota bacterium
AGGCGGCCGAACTCCTGGGTGACGAAGTAGGTGGCCCCTGACTTTTCGATGCCGACGCCCAGGTGGGTGAATTCCCCGTCCAGGATGTTCTCCCGGTGCTCGGGGCTGGCCAGCAGCGCCTCATGAAAAAAGCGGATGACGAAGGTCTCGCTTTTGGCCACGTTCTCGCCGACCTTGCTGAAATACACGCCGGCGCGGGCGGCGCGCTCGTCCAGTTTTTCGTAGCCGGGGAAGTCGTGGCCAAGCCTGTTCTCGCCGATCATTTTCTTGCTGTGGGCCCGGGCCATTTCGCGCAGCAGCGGGTCGAAGCGCAGCTCCGGCAGCCCCTGGCTGCCCCTTTCCCGGTTGACCAGCACGAGCAGCTTGTCTTCCAGCTGCTCGGGGCTGAGCCCATAGTCCTCCACTTCCTGGCCGCTGAGCGCCAGGCACAGCAGCAGCGATCCCAGAAAGACCAATATTCGCGACATTGGGATGATTCTAGGGATTCGCCGGCAAAAAGTCAAAAAAAACGGGGTTGGGCACGCGGAGACTCCGGGGCGGCGGGCAGGCGCAGCGGGAAAGAAAGTTAAGATGGCCGCCAACCCTGCCTTGCCTTGTGTTAACGTTTGCCATATAATGAGGTTGACCCATGAAAAATCAACGCTGGATCGCCTGGGAAGCTGGCCAAGCCGTTTTTTATGGAAAACTCCATTCTACAGGACCCGATAAATGACCATCACCGTGCCGGAAGCCGTTGAAACCCTGAAACAGGGGAAAATGATCATCATCGTCGACGACGAGAACCGCGAGAACGAGGGCGACCTGATGATCGCCGCCGAGAAGGCCAACGCCGAGAACATCAACTTCATGGCCAGGGAGGCGCGCGGCCTGATCTGCGTCTCGCTCACCGAGAAGCGCAGCGACGAGCTCGACCTGCCGCTGATGGTCCACGACAACACCTCGCATTTCCAGACGCCGTTCACGGTGTCGGTGGACGCCAAGCGCAACACCACCACCGGCATCTCGGCCTTCGACCGCGCCGAGACCATCCTTTGCCTCATCGACCCGCAGACGCGGCCGCACGACCTGTCGCGCCCCGGGCACATCTTCCCGCTGCGCGCCAAGGACGGCGGCGTGCTGGTGCGCACCGGCCAGACCGAGGCCTCGGTGGACCTGGCGCGCATCGCCGGCCTCTGCCCGGCCGGGGTGATCTGCGAGATCATGAAGGAAGACGGCACCATGGCACGCATGCCCGACCTGGAGCTGTTCTCGAAAAAGCACGCGGTGCCGATCATCACCGTCGAGGAGATCGTCAAGTACCGCGTGCAGACCGACTCGCTGGTGGAGATGGTCTCCGAGGCCCACCTGCCGACGCGCTGGGGTGACTTCACCATCAAGGCCTTCGTCGATCGCATCCAGCAGGAGACGCACATCGCCCTCACCCAGGGCGACCTGGGCGGCGACGAGCCGATCCTGGCGCGCGTCCATTCGCAGTGCCTCACCGGCGACACCTTCGGCTCGCTGCGCTGCGACTGCGGCAAGCAGCTGCAGACCGCCATGGAGATGATCAGCCGCGAAAAGCGCGGCGTGCTCCTCTACCTGCTCAACCAGGAGGGGCGCGGCATCGGCCTGACCAGCAAGATCAAGGCCTACAAGCTGCAGGAGCAGGGCCTGGACACCATCCAGGCCAACGTCAAGCTGGGCTTCAAGGCCGACCAGCGCGACTACGGCATCGGGGCGCAGATCCTGCGCCACCTGGGGCTGAAGAAGCTGAAGCTGATCACCAACAACCCGGCCAAGTACATCGCCCTGGCCGGCTACGGGCTGGAGATCAGCGAGCGCGTCTCGCTGGAGATCGCGCCGGGCAAGGACAACCTGGGCTACATGAAGACCAAGAAGGAGAAGATGGGCCATCTTCTCGACAACCTGTAAGGACGCCATGATCGAAGAATTCTACAAGCTGACGCCGGCGGGGCAGGTGCAGTACCTCAAGACCGAGGAGTTCGCCAGTTTGGACCGGGAGAAGCGCGTCTCGTTCCTCAAGGAGATCGCCGCCAGCGGCGGCATCTCCTCGAAGTGCCTGGCCAGCGCCCTGAAGATCCTGCGCGAGCTGAAGTTCCGCGAGCGCGCCTTCTACAAGCGCTTCCTGGACCACCCCGACAGCTCGGTGACCATGGCCTGCAAGAAGGCGCTGAGCGACCGCGAGAGCAGCAACGGCTTCGGCTTCTTCCCCATGCGCGAGCTGGTCAAGCGGCAGAACAACGAGAAGAAGCTGGAAACGGTGAAGCTGATCGTCAGCGAGACCGGACGCGCCGGCGAGGAGCTGCTGCTCTCGTTCCTGGCCGAGGACAATCTGCGCGTGCGCGAACTGGTGGTGCGCGAGCTTTCCGCCCGCCCCCAGCTCGACGAGTCCGTCCTGATCGCCCAGCTCGGCCATTCCATCTGGTACACGCGGGCGGCGATCATCGAGGTCCTGGGCAACCGCCGCAGCCTGCTCCTCTTTGACAAGGTGGACGAGCTGCTGGCCGACGCCAACGTCGAGGTGCGCCTGCAGCTGCTGTCGGCCCTGGCCAAGCTCGACCGCGAGCGGGCGAAGGGCTACATCCTCAAGCTCACCCAGGACCCCCACGTCCGCGTGAGCAAGGAAGCCAAGAAGATCCTGGCGACGGTCTAGGCGGCCTTTTTTTGCGTTATTTCAGCGCTTCTTCCCGCGACTGCACGTCGACGACGAAAAACTTGAAATCCGCGTATTCCACCCAGGTGCGCGACAGCTCGATCTGGCGCTTGCCGCTGCTGGACAGCATGCGCGCCGGGGGCGACCATGTCCCCCTCTCGGCCAGGCGGCTGGCATCCCTGACCTCGGACACGCTGATGACATAATACTCGGAGATGGTCGTCGAACTGGGCAGCCAGACGCCATCGCGCTCGATGCCGTAATAATGGACGTCGCTGACCAGCAGCCGGGCGCCCGACTGCTTCGCCCGCTGCTCCATGGCCTCGATGCCCTTGATGGCCCGCTGCGCCAGATCGATCTTCAGCACCGCCCCGGTCTCTTCGTCCACCCACGCCGTTCCCGCTCCCGTCTCCTCGTGCCCGGGCCGAGGTGTCACGGCCAGGCGCGCCACCGGCCGCCCGTACATTTTCTCGTGTTTTTCCAGGCGGTAGAAAAAAGCGGGCTGCTTGTCGGCTGCGAACAGCGTCGCCGGCAGGAACGCCGAGTACAGCGAGCGGAAGCGGGTTTCGAGAGCCGCATTTTCCACGCGTTTTTTCGTCTTGTTCTTGCGCAGCAGCACCCGGTCCTCTGTGACCTTGCCATCGCGCACCACCACCTGGTAGTCGTAGAGCCAGGACGTCCTGACCCGTTTATGAGAGGAACGATCCATCACGTCCCGCACCAGCACGTCCTCGTTGACCGTCTCCCGGCAGATGAAGCGGAACGCAGCGTGGCGCAGGCGCTCGGAGTAATCAGCGGCCAGCTTCAGCAGCGCCGTCATCTCGGCGGGCATCTCCTGGCCCGGGATGTCGAGCACGGATTCGTCCTGGGCCTCGAGGCCGGTGAGGCTGTCCACCACCCGCACCGCCAGTTGGTATCTGCCGGGCTCCAAATCCTTGATAGGGATTTCAATGCCTCCGGTGGTGGCGACCTCCATGTCCTGAACCATGATCTGCGGCTTTTCGCCTGCGCCGGCTGCGGACAATGTCACCCTGACCAGGCCGGAGCGCTGCTCGCCCTGGCCGATCATATAGAGATCGCGCAGTTCCAGCCTGACCTTCCCGGGAGCGGGCTCGATCGTCGCCAGCTTGACCTGCGGCAGGTTCTCCATCTCCACGCGCCGGCCGTGGATGACCTTGACCCCCTCGCCCTTGACGCGGAGATCGATTCGCCGCTCGCGGCTTTCTCCATCGGCCGGGGCATAGGTCAGAACGTAATAGACGTCTTCCCTGTTGGCCACCTCAACCAGCGCTTCCTTCATGCGGTTGCCGTCCATGATCTCCCCGCCCGTGGCCGCGGTGATCTGGCGGAACGTCTCTTCCCAGTTGGAGAACACCGGGAGCGGGTTTATGAAATTGAACCTGGTGTCGGCCTCCGAGGAAACCGGTGCCTGGCGGCTGTCCAGGAGCAGCAGGTGGAACTGGGTGTTGGCCTGGATGAAGCGCGTGCGCAGGGCGTCGGCGATGGGGAGGTGCTCTAGTGGCAAAAGGATGTCGCGATTCAATTTTTCGAGCGTATCGATCACCCCGCCAAAGGATATGTTCCCGGATTTCATCCTCTCGGTGTCAAAGAGCGGCAGGGCATCATGCTGGAAAAAGACGAGCGCCCACTTGTCCGCGTCAACGGCCTCCAGGGCGCGGATCATGGCCTCGAGCCGCTCGACATTGGGCTTCTGCTGCTGCAGCCGGTATTCCCTGAGCTGTTGCTCGTAACGAACGATGACCATGTTCGGATCGCACCGGGGGGAGGCTCCATCCTTGCGCTGCATTTTCAGGCAATCGATGTAATCCTGCAGGTTCGCTTCGATCTGCATCCTGAATCTTTTCTTTTCCCAGCCAAGGTCGCGACTCAGCTCCGCCACGCCGGCCTTGAATTCGGCAACTGTTTTTTCCTTTTCCGCGGCGTTTTTGATCTCGAGGAAGCGGCGCTGGTCGGCCAGGATCACCCGGTCGTTCTCGCGGTAGATGTCCTTGAAAAAATAGTCCAGCGCTTCATCGGCCCTGAGCGAGGATTCGCTGATCCAGAAAAAGAGGAGGAACAGGCGGCCGGGAGGCTGCTTTTGTTCGGCCAGCGGCTTTTCTTTTGCCGCTGCGGGAGCGATGCTGCGGTGCACTTCGACAAAGCCGTTGATGTCCTGCTTGCGGCCGTTCTCCAGCAGGGTGAAATCCCCCTTCTTCAAGCCGGCCAGCGGCCGGCCGTCCTTCATCACCCGCACCAGCATCTCGATGTTCAGGACCTGGACATACTCGCGCTCGATCTCCTGCTGCGCAAAAAAGAGGCCATTGAACAGGACCAGGATCGCAAAAACCGCCGCGCCGGCAACCGTTTTCTTCATTGCTCCTCCTCCTTCGTTCATGATGATCGCCCGTCAGGAATTTGTGAATTCCGCTGAACTGCATGCATATCGTATGCCAAAATAAACGTGCTTTTCTGCGCGACAAACAGGACATCCGGGTGGTTCTGAACAGGAAGCAAGGACAGCGCCTCAGAAAATCGGGCTATTTCAGGGGCTCGATCCTGTAAAATTTCCTCTTGCCGATCTTCAAGAGGTAGGAGCGGCCTTTTTTCAAGGTAAAGGCGATCTCGGCGGGGCGCTCGTTGTCCAGGTAGATGCCGCCCTGGGCGTGGACGCGCTTCACCTCGCCGCGCGAGGACAGGACGTTGTGGCGCACGAGGAAATCCACCAGCGGCTCGTCCTCTCCCAGGGCCAGGACCTCGGCGTCGTCCGGGGTCTCCTTGTTGCGGAAGACCTTGATGAACTCGGCCTCGGCCGCCTCGGCCGCGGCTTTGGAATGGAAGTCGGCGATGATGGACCTGGCCAGGGCGATCTTGACCGCCATGGGGTTGAGGCTGCCGGCGGCGATCTCCTGCTTGAGGCGGGCGATCTCCCTTGCCGGCGTGTCGGTGAGCAGGTCGTAGTAGCGGAACATCAGCTCGTCGTTCACCGACATGACCTTGCCGAAGATCTCGCCGGGCGACTCGTGGATGCCGATGTAATTGCCCAGGCTCTTGCTCATCTTCTGCACGCCGTCCAGCCCCTCGAGCAGGGGCATGGTGACGATCACCTGCGGCTCCTGGCCGTAATCGCGCTGCAGCTCGCGGCCGACCAGCAGGTTGAACTTCTGGTCGCTGCCGCCCAGCTCGACGTCGGCATGCAGCGCCACCGAGTCGTAGCCCTGCATCAGCGGGTAGAGCAGCTCGTGCACCGAGATGGGCTCGCCGTTCTTGTAGCGCTTGGAAAAGTCGTCGCGCTCCAGGATGCGCGCCACGGTGTAGGCGGCGGTGAGCTTGATGATCTCCACCGACGTCAGCTTGCCCAGCCAGCGCGAGTTGAAGTCGATCACGGTCTTTTCCGGGTCGAGGAGCTTGAAAATCTGCTCCTTGTAGGTCTCGGCGTTGCCGGCGATCTCCTCCGCGCTCAGCGGCGGCCGCGTCTTGTTGCGGCCGCTTGGGTCGCCGATCAGGCCGGTGAAGTCGCCGATCAGGAAGACCACCGCGTGCCCCAGGTCCTGGAAGTGCTTCATCTTGCGGATCAGCACCGTGTGCCCCAGGTGGATGTCCGGGGCGGTGGGATCGAAGCCCGCCTTGACCAGCAGGGGCTTGCCGGTCTTCAGCGAGCGGGCGAGCTTCTTCTCGAGGTCCTCCTCGCTGATGACCTCCAGCGCCCCCTTCCTGAGCAGGTCGAGTTGTTCGGCTACGGCGGGGAAAGCCATCCTATTTGATCAGGTTCATCCCGACCTCAATGGCCTTGATGTTCATGTCCACCGTGCCCTTGGGGGCCCAGTGCTTGATGTGCGCCAGCATGTGCTCGTAGCTGATGATGTTGGTCAGCTTCTGGGTGACGGCCAGGCTGACCACCGAGGTCAGCACCACGTTGCCCGCCCCCACCTTGGTCTCGTTGATGATGGGCACCTGGTACACCTTCCAGTGCCGGGTGTCGCCGAGCTCGCGCACCAGGTGCGAGTCCAGGACCACGATGGCGTCGTCCTTGAGCGATTGCTTGTAGATGTCGTAGGGGCGCTGGTCGGTGCAGAGGAAGAAGTCGATGGCCGTGGCGTGCGGGAAGTCGATCTTCTCGTCGGCGATGATGACGTCGACCTTGGTCGGGCCGCCGCGCGGCCGCGTAGCGTATCTCGAATTTCTTCATTTTTCCCCCTTGGCGCCCGCCTGCTGGGCGGTGGGAACGATGTGGTTGTAGTAGAGGTCGGTGTATTCCAGCCGCTCGGTATTCTGGACGAAGATGCCCAGCGGGTACTTCGACGCCTGCTCCGCGGGCGAGAGCTTTTCGAATTCGGGCATATTCATGGTGATGTCCCTGATGTACTTGGTCATCACCAGCGGGCTCTTCATCTTGTTGCGCCGGCCCAGGTTGACGTGGCAGTTGCTCATCACCTCCACCACCGAGAAGCCCTTGTGCTGGAATGACTTCTTGATCACCTGCTTCAGCTGCATCAGGCGGTTGACCGTCTCGCGGGCCACGAAGGTGGCCTCGGCGGCGGTCAGCAGCTTGCGCACGTTGAAATGCGGTTCGATGTTGCCGTAGGGCGTGGTCTCGGTGAAGAACGAGGGCGGCGTCAGCGGCGACACCTGGCCGCCGGTCATGCCGTAGATGCCGTTGTTGATCAGGATCATCTTGATGCCGATGTTGCGCCGGGCGGCATGGATCAGGTGGTTGCCGCCGATGGCCGTGGCGTCGCCGTCGCCGGAGATGACCACCACCAGCTTCTCGGGCTTGGCCAGCTTGATGCCGGTGGCGAAGGTCAGGGCGCGGCCGTGGGTGGTGTGCAGGGTGTTGGTGTTGAAGTAGGTGGGCATGCGGCCGGAGCAGCCGATGCCGGCGATGACGACGATGTCGTCGGGGTCGAGGTTCAGCTCGGCGAAGGCCATGGCGATGGACTTGAGGATGACGCCGTCGCCGCAGCCGGGGCACCAGGGGGTGGGAAACGTGCGGTAGCGGATGTATTTTTCGTAGTCTCTCATTTGGCGAACTCCTTGATGGCGTCCAGGACCTCGGCCGGGGCGAAGGGCATGCCGTTGGCGCGCAGCAGCGTCTGCTTCTCCACGTCGCAGGGGGCGATGCGCTCCACCTCGTACTTCATCTGCCCCATGTTCATCTCCACGGTCAGGACCTTCTTGGTCTTCTTGAAGCGCTCCTGCAGGGCGGCGCGCGGGAAGGGCCAGATGGTCAGGGCCTGGAACAGCCCGGCCTTGATGCCCTGCTCGCGGGCCGTCTTCACCGCGGCCAGGGCGCTGCGCGCCGAGATGCCGAAGCTGAAGACCATCACCTCGGCGTCGTCCATGAAGTATTCCTTGTATTTGATGATGTCGTCCAGGTTCTGGTAGATCTTCTGCATGCGCAGCTTCTGCATCTTGTCGACCGTCTTGGCGTCGAACGACGGCCAGCCGTGGGCGTCGTGCTCCAGGCTGTCGATGTGGATCGGGTAGCCGTGGAAGAAGTCGATGCGCGGCGGGTTCTCGCCGAGATTGCGGTCGTAGATGTTCAGGTCCTTGATCTCGTGCGTCTTTTCCCAGTACACCTCGTAGCTGCCGGGCTCGGGGATCTCCACGTCCATGTGCGCCTTGCCCAGGACCTCGTCCAGGAGCAGGATCACCGGGTTCCAGTATTTTTCAGCCAGGTTGAAGGCGCGCACGGTCTCGCTGAAGATCTCGTCGGAAAAAGCCGGGTAGAGGGCGATGATGGGGTGGTCGCCGTGGGTGCCCCAGCGCGCCTGCATCAGGTCGGCCTGGGCCGGCTTGGTGGGCATGCCGGTGGAGGGGCCGCCGCGCATGACGTTGACGATCACCACCGGGACCTCGGCGATGACCGCCATGCCGACGTGCTCCTGCATCAGCGAGAAGCCCGGGCCGGAGGTCGCGGTCAGGGTCTTCCTGCCGGCCAGCGACGCGCCGATGCAGGCTCCCAGCGAGGCGATCTCGTCCTCCATCTGGATGAAGGTGCGCTCCATCTTGGGCATTTCCTTGGACATGTACTGGGCGATCTCCGAGGAGGGGGTGATGGGATAGCCGGCGAAGAAATCGCAGCCGGCCGCCAGCGCCGCCTTGGCCACGATGATGTTGCCCTGAAGTACCTTGCGCTGGCTCATTTGCCACCTTCCTTCTTCGCTTCCTCGTAGTTGACGAATATGGCGAAATCGGGGCACTGCAGCTCGCACATCTTGCAGCCGATGCAGTACTCCTGGGCGTCGATCTTCACCGACGTGCCGAACTTGTTCTTGGGCTTGGCGCGCCGCTCCAGGGCGTCCTGGTTGGCCTTTGCTTCTTCCTTCTCCATGCTTCACCTCGGGTTAAAGGGGGATCCGGTCTTCAAGATACTCAATTCTATCACATTCAGCGGCGCTTTAAAACTGCCAGGCCGTGAAGCCGGCATTCCCGTGGGGACAGCGGCGATCCCGCCGGATGGCGGGCGATCAGGTCCTGATCTTGAAAAAGAGGAAGACGGAAATGAGGGTGAACACCGCCAGCGGCGCGAAGGCGGCGAGCAAGGGCGAGAGCAGGCCGGTGGCGCCCACCGAGCTGAAGATGCCCAGGGCCCCCCAGTAGGCCATGGAGACGCCCACAGCGATGCCGATGCCGAACAGGGCGCCGCGGTTGCCCATCAGGAAGGAGAAGGGGATGGCGATGAAGACCATGACCAGCGAGGAAAAGGGGAAGGCGTAGTTGTTGTAGAGCTGGGCCTGGTAGCGCAGCGGGTCGCTGCGCTTCTCCTGCAGGTAGCGGATGTACTCCTTCAGCTCGCGGCTGTTCATGGCCCCGGAGAAGCGCACTTTCTCGGAGAAGAACTTCTGGTTCTCGGCGACCGGCAGCCGCAGCTTGCGGAAGGGCTCGCGGGCGAGGGGCAGGTTCTCCCGGTAATTCCGCGTGAAGCCGTCGCGCAGCAGCAGCACCCGCTCCTCCTGCCAGGAGGCACTGCGGGCGCTGATGCGCTGGCGCAGGCGGAACTCGCCGTCCAGGCGCAGGATGTTGAAGCCGACGAAGCGCCGGCGGCGCTTTTCGTAGAAGTCATAGAAATAGATCTGGTTGTCCAGCCCCAGCACCCAGTTGCGGGCGAACTCCATCTCGGCCACCGACTGGCGCTTGTGGATCACGTCCAGAGTCTGGCCAGAGCGGCGGTTGGCCTCGGGCAGGACGTTCTCCTGGATGAAGAGCACCCCCAGCGACAGCAGCAGACCCAGGAACACGGCCGGCAGGGCCAGGCGCAGCAGGCTGACGCCGCTCACCTGCACGGCGGTCACCTCGTTGTTCTTGCTCATCAGCGAGAAGGTGAGCAGCACGGCGGTGAGGATGGCGATGGGCAGGATGATGGTGACGATCTCCGGGGTGGCGTAGAAGTCGTATTTCAGCAGGTAGAGAAAAGGCACCTTGTTCTCGATGACGTTGTCGATCAACTCCAGGATGTTGACGATGTAGAAGACCAGCAGCAGCGAGGAGAACACCAGGAAGAACACCAGGAACATGCGCCGCAGGACGTAGCGGTCGAGGATCTTGACCGGCCACCAGCTCCGGCGCGCCGGCCTGCCAAGGCCCGCGGCAGCCCCCGGCGCGGGCGCCGGGGCGGGGCGCCGGCGGCGCAGCCACTGGAAGGCGAAGAACTTTTCCCAGTTGATCGCCTTCTCCAGGCTCGAGTAGCGGTAGAGCCAGGCGCCGAGGAACACCAGGAACAGCGTCGGCGCCCAGGAGCCCCAGAAGGGCGACACGGCCCGCTTGATGATCAGGTTGCGCCCGGCGGTCATCAGCACGTAGTAGACGAAGATGATGCCCAGCGAGATGACGAAGCCGCTGGTCTTGCCGCCCTTGCGCGTGGAGATGCCCAGCGACATGCCCAGGAAGCCCAGGGCCAGGCAGGCAAAGGGCAGGGCGAACTTCTTGTGGAACTCCAGGCTCAGCAGCACGTCGCCGGGCGCGTCGCGCATGCGCCGCACCAGCTCGGGAAAGACCAGCTGCGTGCTGCGCCGGGTCTGGCGGAAGGTGGCCAGTCCGCTGATCGTCTCGGTCTTCTGCGCGAAGAAGGTCAGCGAGTACTTGGTGGGGTCGTTCTTCTTGAAGCCGTGCACCACGCCGTCGCTGAGCACGATGAAGTTGTCCTTTTGCCCCTGCTTGTAGATGAAGCGGCCGCGGCGGGCGAGGATCACGGTGTCCTCGTCGTGTTTTTTCTGCGAATAGAGGAACACGTCGCGCCAGGCGCCGCCGCGCTCCTGGTCGCGGAAATACAGGCTGTAGAACGGCAGCCCCTGGTAGAAGACGCCGGGCTTGATGCCCGAGACGGTCTGCGACAGGGCCACGCCCGTATAGAGCTTGTTGAAGCGGAAGTTGGCCTCGGGAGCCAGGAACATGATCAGAAAGGAGGAGATGAGCCAGGTGGCGAGGGAGAACAGCAGCACCGGTTTCAGAAGCTGGCGGTTGCGCACGCCCATGGTGCGCAGGGCCACCACCTCGGAATCCGAGCTCAGGCGGCTCATGCCGGCCAGCACCCCCATCAGCGAGGCCATGGGGATGGTGAAGGAGAGGAGGTCGGGCAGCAGGTAGAGCAGGATCTTGAAGATGGTGCCGGCCGTGGCCCCCTTGGAGATCAGCGTCTTGGAGAGGATGAGGATCTGGTTGATCAGCAGGGTGAAGGTGTAGACCAGCAGCCCGATGGCGAACGGCGAGGCGATCTCCTTCAGGATGGCGGCGCTCAGGGGGCGAGGGCCAGGGGCGCGGGGGTGAAGGACAGGATGAAGATGAGCAGGGCCGCCGCGGCCAGCACCTTGCGCTTCAGGTCCAGGCGCTCGGCTTCGAAGATCGGCGGATGGCGCAGGCCGATCAGGGTGACGATCAGCGCCCACAGCAGCCAGCCCTGCCAGTAGAAGATCCCCAGCAGGACCAGGGCCGCCACGGCGGCGATGCCGAAATAGTAGGCCTTGCCGCCGATGATGGCGTAGAGGATGTGGCCGCCGTCGAGCTGGCCGATGGGAAAGAGGTTGAAGGCGGTGGCCAGCAGACCGAACCAGCCGGCAAAGGCCATGGGGTGGACCAGCAGGTCGCTCTGCGCCGGGAGCTCGCCCAGAAGCAGCCGGCCGAGCAGGGTGAAGGCCAGCGGCTCGCCCAGGGCCAGGCCGCCGTCCATGGCGCCCCTGGCCACGACCAGCGAGCGCGACAGGCCGGCGGCCACGACGGGCAGGGCCACCAGGAAGCCGGCCAGCGGCCCGGCCAGGCCGACATCGAACAGCGCCCGCTTGGAGGAGAATGGCGAGCGGATCTTGATGAAGGCGCCGAAAGTGCCGATCAGGGTGGGGGCGGGGATGAAGTGCGGCAGGGTGGCGGCGATGCCGTGGCGGCGGCAGGCGAAATAGTGGCCCAGCTCGTGGACCAGCAGGATGCCCAGCAGCGGCAGCGAATAGGAGAGGCCCCAGAGCCAGGAACCGGGGTGGCTGAGGAGAAAGCTCCAGAAGCCCATGCCGGCGGGCAGCTTCACGTTGAAATAGCTGACGTGGTACTGCACACCGATGACGATGGTGCAGGCCAGGGTAAGCAGGAACAGCAGCCCCGGGACGGCGATCGTGCGAAATCGACCTGAACTCATGGCGCGGGAAAAGGCAGCGGGTCAGGATGCCGGCCCCGGACGCGGGGACGGCGGCGGGCGGCGGAGCTTACAGCTTGACGCAGGAGTCGGTGGGGCACACCGAAGCGCACTGCGGTTCGTCGAAATGGCCCTTGCACTCCACGCAGACGCTGGCGTCGATCACGTAATACTGGTCGCCCTGGGAGATGGCCTGAACCGGGCAGACCGCTTCGCAGGCGCCGCAGCTGATGCAGGTATCGTTAATCGTCAGTGACATTTCAGTCCTCCTTTGCGAATACCAATTTTATTATCAAAATCGCCTCTTGTCAACCGGCCCGGCGCGCGCGGCTCATTTGCCGCCCAGCACCTTGCCCAGCTGGCCCAGCACCGACCCCTCGTCCTTCTGCCGGCCCAGGCCGATCTTGGAGGCGCTGATGATGCGGTCGGCCAGCCGCGAAAACGGCAGGGTCTGGAGGTACAGCCTGCCCGTGCCCTTGAGCGTGGCCAGGAACAGGCCCTCGCCGCCGAAGAACATGGACTTCAGGTTGCCGGCCATTTCGATGTCGTAGTCGAGGCCGGGCGAAAAGGCGACGATGCAGCCGGTGTCGACGCGGATGGTCTCGCCCTTGAGCTCCTTTTCGATGACCGTGCCGCCCGAGTGGACGAAGGCCAGGCCGTCGCCCAGCAGGCGCTGCAGGATGAAGCCCTCGCCGCCGAAGAGGCCGGCGCCGAAGCGCTCTGGCACAGCAGCTCGCCGCCGTGGGCGGCCAGGTCGACGGGGATGATCTTGCCCGGGTAGGGGGCGGCGAAGGCCACGCGCTTCCTGCCCGTGCCGCTGTTGCTGAAATGGGTCATGAACAGCGATTCGCCGGTGATCGCGCGCTTGCCGGCGGACAGCAGCTTGTCCAGCAGGCTGGCCTGGGGCTGCGAGCCGTCGCCCATCTTGGTCTCGAAGGTGATGCCGTCCTCCATCCAGTTCATCATCCCGGCCTCGGCGACAACCGTCTCGCCGGCGTCCAGCTCCACCTCCACCACCTGCATGTCATCGCCGTAAATCTGATAACCGATCTCGTGTGCTTTCATGAGGGCCCTCCTGAGGGGGTAATACGAAGAAGGGAGGGCGGAGGTTTGAAGAACTCGGCGTAAGGCGCAGGGCGGAAGGCGGAGGGGAAGGAAAAGGCAAAAGGCAAAAGTAAAAAGGCAAAAGTGAAGAAAAAACCATAGGGACTGAAGCGCCAAATCGGTTGTAATAGTGAAAGACCCCAATGCGATACGGCTATTGACAACCAAGGTGCATTATCATAGATTTTTTCAGCATAAGAGTACGATGCGCATGATCTTGAGGGAGGTGACGGGATGAGATTCAGAAAACCTATTTTCTTGCTGCTCGGCATATTCCTGCTGACGGTCGTGCAAAACCTGCCCGCCAATGAGCTTCAGCGCCTGGTGTTCAACGCGGCCGGGAACATCGGTATGGCCGAAGCCATCGTCGAGTTCCAGGGGATCACCCCCGAGAATTCCAATACCCTCAATGGCTATATCAACACGGCGATCGCCATGCTGGACCAGCTTGCCGGTCAGTACAACGATCCCCCTTTCGACGCGGGCCAGATCCGCAAGATCGCCGACATGTTGCGGCGGTTTTCCATTGCCACGGAGCAGATGAACAACCGGGGGAAATCGTCCTACCTGCAGAACTGTTACACCAACCTGAAATCGGCGATGTCGGTCATTTTCAGGTCCGACAAAGGCGTGACGTACAATTCCACCTGCGACACCTACGTCACCGACCTCGGCTATCACAGCGGCCTGGCATTGGCCGCCAGCCAGATGGGAAATGCCTTTCTCGAGAACTTGGGCAAAAGCGGGATCAACCAGGCCCTCAGAATGGGAACGATGACGCGCGGCACGCTCGGCTGCTCCTTTCTCAGCGAAGACCAGGCAAGGAGCCTCAACGTCCCCAACCTGAAAACCCCCGGGGAGTTCACGCAGATGATCCGCAACCTGGAAAACGACGTCAGGACAGCCAGCCTGAACCTGGAGCCCGGCTTCGATTCGCCGGCGACGAAGGGCAAAGTAGCTCCACCCGTTCCCATCGACCCTCCGCCGCCGACTCCACCGACCCATCCGAATGATCTGACGGGCAGCTGGCAGGCGGGTCGGAAAATCATTTCCAAGGAAGGGGGATCTTACGTCGTCAGGTATTACAACAGGGGGGTGGCGAGACCGGAGATCGGATTTTCCGAGGGGATGATCGTCCTGAAATTCGCCGACCAGCGCGATGCCGCGGGCTATTATTACGGCAAATATTTGATTTTTCACTACAGCAAGAATCCGTGGTGGACCGACGCAACCATCGAGCACGGCGTTCACCCGTCCGGCCAACAGTTTTTAAAAATCTATTACACTTACGAAGGAAGAAAATCCCGGAACTCCTTTACGCGCGACCAGAGATAGGGGCTGCGAATAATGGGCATCTCCAGAAGATTGTCCCCCTGATAAATGATCCTCCACGGGAATAATTTGTTCAGGTGAACGCGAAGAATTGGGGCCCGGTCCTTGAAAATACTTTCAAAAAGTAGAAAAATCCAAGCAGGAGAGTAGAAAACAGATGGCTTGGGTCAGGTCATATGGGAAATCCCGGTTCACATTTCCTGTTGGATACGAACGTTTTCATAAAAGGCAGCTGTTCAATTTCCAGCTGAACCGGCCATATTCTTTTGGCTATGCCAAATCCGCAGACATGAAAGAAGCAGGGCGAAAGATAAAAACGTTTACAGACTGGAAAAGAGAAATGCTGCTACTGGCGGAAAAAGCCATTTCCGAGGAAAGAGTAATGAATGCTGCATTTTGCTATCGTGCTGCTGAATTCTATATAAAATCAAATGACCCTGAAAAGGTTGTTTTATATGATAAGTTTATCGATTTATTTTATAAAGCTTTCAAGAACGATGATTTGGAAAAAGTGAACATTCCCTATGGGGATGCTTTTTTAACTGCGATAAAGATACCCTCGGTTGCTGAAAAAAAAGGCACGATTGTAATTCATGGGGGGTTCGATTCGTTTATCGAAGAATTTTACTCCATGATGAGATATTTTTCAAATCATGGGTACGAAGCAATCGGATTCGAAGGCCCGGGACAAGGCGCTACGCTCAGGAAATTCGGAATACCCATAACATACGAGTGGGAGAAACCAACCAAAACCATTTTGGATTATTTTCATCTTGAAGATGTAACGATGATTGGCATCTCCATGGGCGGATGGCTCTGTTTGAGAGCATCGGCTTTTGAATCTAGAATAAAACGCGTAATTGCAACAGGGCATGCCATTGATTACATGAAAAGCATGCCGCCACTATTTAGAAAAATCCATCTATGGTGCATGGAACATTGTCGGAATTTCATGAATCGCATGGCTGTCATGAAGTTCGAAAAAAGAGAAGGAATGGCACCCTGGGTGGTTGACCATTTAAAATATATCACAAAGAAAACCAAACCGTTGGATGCTTTGGAAATCTACATGCAGATGAATGAAGAAAACATTCATTCGGAACTTGTTAAACAGGACGTTCTGATACTGACAGGCAAGAAAGACCATTTTATTCCTTTCAAAATGCATGACATGCAGCTAAAAGCGTTGGTCAATGCAAAATCCGTTACCGGCAGGATTTTTACAGAAAAAGAGCATGCTCAAAATCATTGTCAGACAGGAAATATTGAATTGGCTCTGAAAACCATGATTGATTGGATTGAAAGAATTTAAAGAAAACTGACGGTGAAGAATTGGGGTCAGGGCATTCATTATTACTTTTGCTTTCTGTCCTCATAATGAACTCATAAAATATCCAGCCCCTTTGTAATTAGAAGGTAGTGTCAAGTATTTTTCGCACTTTTGATTTGAGGTAGTCCTCAAACAAAAACATGAATGTGGGAAAGTGGGAAAGGCGAAGCCTTTTCCAAGGGATGTGGGCCCTTGGTCTATCATCCCGTCTTTTCCACATTCTATCGCCCGCCATTTTGATCATGCTGCCGTTAACACCTCCTCTTCGATCACGTCGTTGAACCGCTCCATGCTCATGTACATGCGCGTTCCCCAGCGAGTGCCGGCTATGTGTCGCAAGCGAGCCGCCACTAGCATCAACGCCGACTCGCCATCGGGAAAACTGCCCACCACCCGCGTACGCCGGCGGATCTCCCGCATGATCCGCTCAAGCGGGTTGTTCGTCCGAAGATGCCGCCAGTGTGCCTGGGGGAAGCTGTAATAGCTCAGCGTCTCATGCGCACCCTCCCTGACCATCTTGGCTGCCTTACTCAGCTTCATCTTCTCCAGCTTGGCTGCCACAGCCTTGATCTTATCATCGGCCGCCTTGCGGTCCTCTTGAGCGTGGATCGCCTTCAGCATGGCCGCTACGACCATGATCTTGCCCCGGGGTGTCACCGTGAATACGTTGCGGTAGAAATGCACCACGCAACGCTGCCAGCGGGCCTCCGGATACACTTCCCCAAGCGCCTCGACCAGCCCCAGGCACTTGTCCGACACGGTTAACTCGACACCCTTCAATCCCCGGGTCTTCATGTGCCGCAGGAACGAGAGCCAGCTCTCCTTGTCCTCCTTGGCGCCTTCCGCAACGCCCAGCACCTCGCGAAAGCCTTCTTCGTTTACCCCAATGCATACCAGAATCGACAGGTTCCTTACTTCACCGCACCAACTGCGCTTCAGCCAGATGCCGTCTAGATAGACATAGCGGTGACGGCCCTCAATCGGCTGGTTGCGCCAATCGTTGATCCGCTCGTAGGTCTTCTTGTTCAAATTGCTGACCGTGCCCGGGTTGACTCGAGTTCCCCACAGGGCTTCGGTGATGTCCTCCACCCGGCGCACGCTGACCCCCGCCAGGTACATCTCGATCAAGGCCTCCTCCACCGAGGCCTCGCGCCTTCGGTAGCGCTCGATGATGGCCGTCTCGAACGGCAGATGCCGCAGCTTGGGCACCTTCGGCTCGACTTCGCCCGCCTTGACGTGCAGTTTGCGTTTGTAATGGCCCGCCCGCGTGTCCTGGCGCCCGTCACTGCGCTCGTAGCGCTTGGCTTGGCACAAACGGTCCGCCTCTGCATCCAGCATGCCGTTCAGCATCTCCTCGACCGTCTGCTTGACCAGTCGATCCACATGGGCATGTACTTCGCCCTCGTTGATCTGGATGATCTGGGGCTTG
>JALOLA010000091.1 GCA_025456205.1 Acidobacteriota bacterium
TACCAGCAGGAGCGCTTCGTGCAGACGATCATCCGCGAGATGTTCCATACCGTGGTCGGCAAGAAGATCGCCTTGCTGGGCTTCGCCTTCAAGGCCAATACCGGCGACACGCGCGAGTCGCCGGGGATCCACGTCGCCCGCAAGCTGCTCGAGGAGCTGGCGCTCCTGGCCATCACCGATCCCCAGGCCCTGGACAACGCCCGGCGCGACCTGGAGGGGCTGGCCGGCACGGTGGCGTACGAGCCCGATCCCTACCGCGCCGCCGCCGACGCCCAGGCCCTGGCCGTCATCACCGAGTGGGAGGCGTTCAAGGACCTCGATTATGAAAAAATTTTCGCCTCCATGCGCAAGCCGGCCTTTGTTTTCGACGGCCGCAACATCCTCGACCACCGCCGGCTCTTCGAGATCGGCTTCAACGTGTTCCCGCTGGGCAAGCCCAGCCTGACCCATTTCGCCTAGGGGCGGGATCGCGAGGAGGATCCATGTGCGGCATCATCGGATATTGCGGCCCGCGGGCGGCCAAGCCGATCCTGCTGGACGGCCTGAAGCGGCTGGAATACCGCGGCTACGATTCGGCCGGCCTGGTTGTGGCCGACGGCGGCCGGCTCAGCCTCATCCGCGCCCTGGGCAAGGTGTCGGACCTGGAGAAAAAAGGCATCGCCCGGCCGCTGCCCGGGCATTGCGGCATCGCCCACACGCGCTGGGCCACCCATGGCCGGCCCTCGGAGCAGAACGCCCATCCGCACGGCGACTGCAGTGAAAAGATCAGCATCGTGCACAACGGCATCATCGAGAACTACCTGGAGCTGAAGGAGGAGCTGCTGGCCCGCAAGCACGTGTTCCGCTCGGAGACCGACAGCGAGGTGATCGCCCACCTGATCGAGGAGTATTTCGCCGGCGACCTGGAGACGGCGCTGCTGAAGACGGTCCAGCGCCTGGAAGGGACCTTCGGCATCGCGGCCATCCACGCCGACTGCGACCGCCAGGTGGTCATCGTCCGCCGCGGCAGCCCGATCATCATCGGCATCGGCGATGGGGAATACTACGCCGCTTCCGACGCCAACGCCCTGCTGCCCTACACCCAGAAGATCGTCTCGCTCAACGACGACGAGATGGCCGTGCTGCATCCCGGCGGCTACCATATCAAGAACCTGAACAACGAGATCCTGCAGAAAGAGGTCGAGATCCGCGAGAACCGCGACGACCAGGCCGACAAGAAGGGCTTCGAGCACTTCATGCTCAAGGAGATCTTCGAGCAGCCCGAGGCCATCGAGAACGCCTTCCGCGGCCGCCTCATCGAGAGCGAAGGCGTGTCCAAGCTGGGCGGACTGGAGCCGGTACTGGAGCGGCTGAAGAACGTGAAGAAGCTCATCATCGTCTCCTGCGGCACCAGCTACTACGCCGGTTTGTGCGGGCGCTACATTTTCGAGAACCTGTGCGAGCTGCACGTCGAAGTGGAGGTGGCCTCGGAATTCCGCTACCGCAAGCTGAAGCTGAACGCCGACACGGCGGTCCTCGCCCTGTCGCAGTCCGGGGAGACCGCCGACACCATCGCCGCCATCCGCGAGGCCAAGCGCAAGGGGGCGCTGATCCTCGGCGTGGTCAACGTCGTGGGCTCGGCCATCGCCCAGATCACCGACGCCGGCGTCTACAACCACGCCGGGCCGGAGTTCGGCGTGGCCTCCACCAAGATCTATACCTCACAGCTGGTGGTGCTGACGCTGATGGCCCTGCTCATCGGCCGCTACCAGGGCCTCTCCTTTACCGAGGGCAGCGCCATCATCCAGGCCGTCAAGAAGCTGCCGCGCCAGGTCAAGAAGATCCTCACCGACATCGAGAACATCAAGAAGATCGCCCAGGAATACGCGCGCTACGAGGATTTCCTGTTCATCGGCCGCCAGCTCAACTATCCCACCGCCATGGAAGGGGCGCTGAAGCTGAAGGAGATCTCCTATATCCACGCCGAGGGCTACGCGGCCGGCGAGATGAAGCACGGGCCCATCTCGCTGATCGACGAGGATTTCCCCACCGTGGCCATCGTCTCGCAGGACTCCACCTTCGAGAAGATGCTCAGCAACATTCAGGAGATCAAGGCGCGCAACGGCCGGGTGCTGGCCATCGCCAGCGAGGGCAGCAATCGCATCGCCGACGTGTGCGACGATGTCATCCGCGTTCCCGAGACCCTGCCGATCCTGCAGCCGGTGCTGAATATCGTGCCGCTGCAGCTGCTCGCCTATTTCATCGCCCGCGCCAGGGGCTGCGACATCGATAAGCCGCGCAACCTGGCCAAGTCGGTCACGGTGGAGTGAGCGGCCCGGCATGAGGGGCCAAGGAGGGCAATCGTGATGAAAGGCATCGTCCTGGCCGGCGGCCACGGCACCCGGCTCCATCCCATCACCCAGGTGATGTGCAAGCAGCTGCTGCCGGTGTACGACAAGCCCATGATCTACTACCCGCTCTCGACGCTGATGCTGGCCGGCATCCGCGATATCCTGGTCATCTCCACCCCGGCGGACCTGCCCCGCTTCCAGGCCCTGCTGGGCGACGGCGGCCAGCTGGGAGCGCGCTTTTTCTTCCAGGTCCAGGAGGAGCCACGCGGCCTGGCCGACGCCTTCCTGGTCGGCGGGGAGTTCATCGCCGGCGACCCGGTGTGCCTGGTCCTGGGCGACAACATCTTCTACGGCCAGGGGCTGACGGGCATGCTGCGCCAGGCCGCGGGCGACGCCGCCGCTGGCGGCGCCACCATCTTCGGCTACGTCGTCAAGGACCCGGAGCGCTACGGCGTGGTGGAGCTCGCCGCCGATCACCGGGCCCTGTCCATCGAGGAGAAGCCGGAGCGGCCGCGCTCCAACCTGGCCGTGGTCGGCCTTTATTTCTACGACCGCGACGTCGTGGCCGTCGCCCGCTCGCTGAAGCCCTCGGCGCGCGGCGAGCTGGAGATCACCGACGTCAACCGCGCCTACATGGAAAAGGGCGCGCTGCGCGTGCAGGTGCTGGGCCGGGGCTTCGCCTGGCTCGATACCGGCACCC
The DNA here is from genome assembly GCA_025456205.1 of Acidobacteriota bacterium. Classification (GTDB taxonomy): domain Bacteria; phylum Acidobacteriota; class Aminicenantia; order UBA2199; family UBA2199; genus UBA2199. Next base: position 3,031 of record JALOLA010000091.1, read on the forward strand.
ACGAGTCGCTGGTCAACGCCACGATGTTCATCAAGACCATCGAGGACCGCCAGGACCTCAAGATCGCCTGCCTGGAGGAGATCGCCTTCAACAACGGCTGGATCGACCGCGGCCAGCTGCGCAAGCTGGCCGCGCCCCTGGAGAAAAGCGGGTACGGCAGCTATCTCCTGCGCGTGGCCGATGAGCGCCCCTGACCTGCGCCCGCCTGCCGTTCCCGCCCCGGCGATCTGGCTGACCGGCGCCGCCGGCATGCTGGGCCGGCAGCTGGCCGCCGAGTTCAGCGCCCGCGGCCGCGCCTTCCATGCCAGCGACCGCGAAGTGGATATCCGCGACCCGCTGGCGCTGCGGGAGTTCTGCCGCGGCAAGGACATCCGCTGGATCGTCAACTGCGCCGCCTATACGGCGGTGGACCGAGCCGAGGACGAGCCGGACCTGGCCCTGGCCGTCAATGCCGGCGGGGTGGAGAACCTGGCCCGCCTGGCCGCCACCCTGGGCGCCACTCTCGTCCATTTCTCGACCGACTATGTCTTCGCCGGCGACCGGCAGGAACCATACACCGAGGACGATCCGCCGAGGCCGCTGTCGCGCTACGGCTGGAGCAAGCGCCAGGGCGAGCTGCGCCTGGCCGCCTGCCTTGACCGGTATTTTCTTTTCCGCGTCAGCTGGCTCTACGGCATCCATGGAGCGAATTTCGTCCTCGCCATGCTGAAGGCCTTCCGCGAAAAGGAAAAGGTGCGCGTGGTCGACGACCAGTTCGGCTCGCCGACCTATGCCGCCGCCCTGGCCGCCAATATCGCCCGCCTGGTCGACGACGGCAGCGAGCGCTTCGGGACCTACCACTATTGCGACCGCGGCGTGATCTCCTGGCACGATTTCGCCGCGGCCATCATGGCGCACGGGCTGCGGGCGGGGCTGCTCAAAAAAAGCGTCCCCCTGGAAGCGATCCCCAGCTCCGCCTACCCCGCCCGGGCGCAGCGGCCGCTGCGCGCGGTCCTGGCCGGCGGCAAAGCCGAAAGCGAGCTCGACTTCCGGGTCAGCGACTGGCAGGCCAACCTCGGGGAGTTCTTCCGCGAGAAGGCCCGCCTGGAGGAGGCGCGCCCGTGATGTGCCGCCGCGCCTTGCTCGCCGTGCTGCTCCTGCTTGCGGCCGCGACCCCCGGCCTGAGCGGCGCCGATGTCGAAATCACCTGCGCTCCCGCGCGCGTGACGGCGCGCCAGGGCGAGCAGGTCATGCTGCAGTTCGTCGTGCGCAACCGCTCCGCTTTCCGCATCGAGACGGCCGGCAATTTTTTCCTCTCCTTCCATGCCGCCGACGCCAGCGGGCGCATGCGGCGCTTCGACAACCGGCGCTTTCCCCTGCCCGCCCCCGCCCGGCCCGGGGCGACGACACGCTTCGCCCTGCCGGTCTACTTCAGCCTCGAGCCCGGCGCCTATCGCCTGGAATGGGACCTGGTGCGCGAGGGCGAGTTCTGGGGCCGGGACAGGGGCTGGAAGACCGCCGCTGTCACGCTGGACCTGCTGCCGCTCGTCGCGCCCGACTTCCGCTGCGCCTGGCTGCCGACCTTCTACGAAAGCGGCCGCGAGTGGCTCGACCGCATGCAGTACCTGCTGCGCCAGGTGCTGCGCAACAACGAGATGCGCTTCGAGGGGAAATTGTTCGCCTTTGCCGCCGGCACCACTTATCCCCAGGCCTGGATCCGCGACACCGCCACCATGACGGGCTACGCGCGCTTCTTTTACCCGCCGCCCGTCCTGCAGGGCATCGTCGACCGCTTCTTCCTGGCGCAAAGCCGGCAGGGCGAGGTCCAGGACTGGGTGGACACCACCGGGCGCTGCGACAAGAACACGGTGGAGAGCGACCAGGAAACGTCGCTGGTCCTGGCCGTCTGGCCTCTGGCCCTGGACGACCCCGGCTGGCTGGCGGGGCGGATCGCCGGCGTTTCCCGCCTGCGCCGCCTGGACATGGCGCTGGACTGGCTCTGGGAGAATCGGCGCGACCCGGCGCGGGGGCTGATCTGGAGCGGCTTCACCGCCGACTGGGGCGACGTCGAGCGCTCCTACCCCGACCAGCGGGCGATCAAGCTCTCCGACCGCTCGCGGCGGACCTATTCGACCTATGCCCAGTCCTTGTTTATCCAGGCGGCGCAAAGACTGGCGCTCATGGCCGAGCGCCTGGGCGACGCGGCCATGGCTGGCAAATGGCGCCGGAGGGAAAGATCCGTCGCCGGCGAATGCCGCCGGCAGCTTTACCTTCCCGAGAAGGGGTATTTCATCGTCCACCGCGTCGAGAGCATGGACGAGACACTGCACTGGGAACAAAACATCCTGGCCGTGGGCGGCAACGCCGAGGCCATGCGCGCCGGGCTGCTCGATAAAAAGGAGATCGCCCGCCTGCTGCGGGTGCTGGAGGAGCGGCGCCGGCATTACCGGCTGCGCTCGATATCTTACACCTTGCTGCCGCCTTACCCGCAGGGCTTTTTCCCCCACCCCTTGCTGCGCTCACCCTGGAGCTACCAGAACGGCGGCGAGTGGGACTGGATCGGCGGCCGCCTGGTATCCGCCCTCTACCAGGCCGGCTTTCGCGCCGAAGCCGAAGCATACCTGCGGGAGATCGTGCTCCGCAGCCTGGCGGAAATGAACATCTTCGAATGGTCCGACCGCTCCGGCAACGGGCAGGGGGCCTCCTTTTTTGCCGGGGCGGCGGGCATCCTGGGCGAGGCCCTCCTGTTCGGGCGCCTGGGGCTGCGGGAGGAGTTCGACCGCTATGTCGTGCCGGCTGCCGCCGACAGCTACAGGCTTTCTATCGCCAAGGGCGGCGACCGCTTCCACATCGACAATTCGGGCCCGCTGATCATCGAGATCGAGTCTCTGGCCAAGAAGGAGGTCTGCCTGGCGACCGGGCCGGGCGGGAAAACCGTCTGCGTGGCCAAAAAAGGGAAAACCACGGTGCGCAAGCCCTGATCCGGGCGGTCTATCTGGGCAGCTTCAGCGATTCCTTGATAAAGCCGATGATGTCGCCGTCGAGGACGCGCTGGACGTCGCCGCGCTCGAGGCCGGTGCGGTGGTCCTTGATGCTCTGGTAGGGCTGCATCACGTAGGAGCGGATCTGGTTGCCCCAGGCGATGCCGCCCTTGCCGTCCTCGATCTTGTCCTTGACCTGCTGCTGGTTCTTCAGCTCCAGGTCGTACAGCTTGGAGCGCAGCATCTTCATGGCCCGGTCCTTGTTCTGGTGCTGCGAGCGCTCGCTCTGGCACTGCACCACGGTGTTGGTCGGCAGGTGAACGATGCGCACCGCCGAGTCGGTGCGGTTGACGTGCTGGCCGCCCTTGCCCGAGGAGCGGTAGGTGTCGATGCGAAGGTCCTTGGCGTCGATGTCGATAGTGATCGAGTCGTCCACCTCGGGGATGACGAACACGGCGGCGAACGAGGTATGGCGGCGCTTGTTGGCGTCGAAGGGGGAGATGCGCACCAGGCGGTGGACGCCGATCTCCTCCTTCAGGTAGCCGAAGGCGAACTCGCCCTCGTAGCGCACGGTGACGCTCTTGACGCCCGCCTCCTCGCCGGCCAGGATGTCGGTGATCTCGGCCTTGAAGCCCAGGCGCTCGCCGAAGCGCAGGTACATGCGCAGCAGGATCTCGGCCCAGTCCTGG
>JALOLA010000092.1 GCA_025456205.1 Acidobacteriota bacterium
GCGCTTTGCCCCCTCTCTTCACAAGAGAGGGGGGAGGGGGTGAGTTTTTTTATATCCCATTACTTGAAAGAGCTTTTGTTTTGGTCATTGGAATTTGGAACTTGAATTTATTTGGAATTTGGTGCTTGGTGCTTGAGATTTGATCTCTTCCGCGTCACGCGTTACGCGTCACGCGTCACGTAGTTCCGAATAGCTTCTAGGCTACCGCTTTCCTACGGCGCAGAAAATATCCCACTCCGACCCCCGCCGCCAGCAGGTCCAGGATGACCAGCAGCGCTCCGCCGAGATAGGGGATGAACTTGAGCAGGGAGTAAGCGGCGACGCCCAGGACGATGAACAGGGCGGGGTTGGCCTTCAGGTGCAGCCAGCGGCAGGCCTGGTCGCCGATGCTGTAGAAAACGGCGGCACGGCCGAAGATCAGCACCAGGAAATAGGCGGCCATCAGCATGATCAGCAGCGGGATGCCGATGAGGATGAAGCTCAGGAGAAGGAAGGCGAGCAGCAGCAGCAAAAAGGCCAGCAGCGCCAGCAGCCCGCGCCCCAGGTGGCGCCACGGCGCCTTGGGGAGCATGGCCGCGGCCTCTCCCACCTGCAATGGAAAAATCGCCAGCGTCAGCAGGGAAAGGATGAGCCAGAAGAAGGTCTTGATGACCTTGAAAAAGGTCATGTCGCCGCTCTCGGGCAGGAAGGGCAGCAGCGAGCCGGCGATCTTCTTCATGTCCTTGCTGGTGCGGATATTGTAAAGCTCGCCCAGGATGCGGCTTTGCCCGGCCTTGTCCAGGCTGCCGCCGATGACGATCAGGTCGCGCCCGATCTGCGCCGTTGCGCCGATCTCCACCCGGGCGGCGATGCAGATCACGTCGCCGGTCACTTCGCCGTCCAGGCGCAGGCTGCCGCCCACCAGGAAAATGGAATCGTCCAGCCTGCCGTGCACGGCCAGGCGGGTGTTGAAGGCGTTGATGGCTGTGGCGCGGGTCTCGCCGCGGGCAACGGTGATGTCCTTGGCGCCCGTGGCGCCCAGGAGCAGGCCGCCGGCGGCCAGGAGCAGGAGGGCCAGGGCCGGTTTCTTCATGAGCGTTTCGTGCGCGCCTTCCGCAGCCAGGGGCGGAGAAGGGCATTGGCCAGCAGGGCGGCCAGGGCCAGGAAAGCGGCTCCGGCCACGACCGTGCCCACCGGGGTGGGCAGGAAGATGCGCAGCAGGGCGGCGAAGGCCTTGGCGGCGGCCTGGGTGCCGGTATAGACCGCGGTGATGGCCTTGATCACGCCGGCCAGCCAGCCGGAGGCGCCGTCCGTGGTCAGCTGCAGCGCCTGGATCAGGCTGCTGCTGGAGAAATCGAAGTAGATATAGATCCAGGTGATGAGAAAGAGGGTGCTGGCGGCGATCATGGCCGCGATGGACGTGATGCGCGGCAGGGACGGGAAGAGGCGCTCCATGACCTGGGGCACCAGCCGCGCCGGCGGGGTATGCAGGGTCGGCTTGGCCAGGATCATGTCCAGGGCCCTGAAGGCGGCGGCGGCGCGCCGGCACTCCGAACAGAGCAGCATGTGGTCCCGGGCGCGGGCGGCCTCGATGGGGCCAAGGCTGCCTTCGTTACAGGCGATCAGGGTTTCGTTAGATAAGCATGCCATCTTTTTCCATCTCCTGTTTCAGGATCTCCTTGGCCTTGAATATGCGGTTCTTGACGGTGCCGACCGGCAGGGAGGTGATCTCGGCGATCTCCTCGTACTTGAGGTCCTGGATGTAGCGCAGCAGGATCAGCTCGCGGAACTTGAGCGGGATCTGGTCCACCACCCGCCAGACGTAGTCGCGGGTCTCGTCGCGGGCCAGGGCCTTGAAGCCGTCCTCGCGGATGACGTGGCCCGATTCCAGCAGGTCGCGCGAGGTGACGCTCTCGTCGTCGAGCGAGTCCACCGCCGCCTGGTTCTTGCGGATATGGTCGATGACCAGGTTGTAGCAGATGCGGTAGGCCCAGGTGGAGAACTTGTACTCGAAGTTGTACTTGTCGAGGACGGTGAAGATCTTGAAGAAAAAATCCTGGGTCAGGTCCACCGCCGTGTCCTCATTGCGGACCATGCGGACCACGAAGCTGAAAATTTTCTTCTCGTACTTGCGCATCAGTTCCTCGAACGCCCTGCGGTCCCCGCGCAGCGTCTTCTTGATCAGTGCCTGATCTTCGTCCAGTATCATCTACGTATTTCGCGGCGGGAAGGTTTTCACGGCGCCTGCCCCTCGATGACCTCGACGTCGGCGGGCAGGTCCAGGAGGAATTCGCCGGCGGCCAGGGCGACGCGGCTGCGGTAGTTGCTGAAGACATAGACGGTGGTGACCCCGTTCTCCACCGCCTGCTCCACGCGCTGCGGCAGGAAATCGGGGCCGACGATGACCTGCAGCTCCTGGGCGCCCTCGCCGCCCTGGCCCTCGTCCAGGCGCAGGCGGATGGTGCGCTTGCGGGCGTCCCAGCGGGCGGCGCCGCCCGGCCGGTCGGAGAGCAGCAGCTCCCAGATCAGCCGCTCGTTGTGCTCGCCCAGGGCCCCCTGCAGCAGCTGGTTGTTCTCGCGGTCGTAGAAGCGGTAGCGGTCCTTTTCCAGGATGAAGACCTTGAATTCGGGGTCAAGGTACTGCCATTTGACGTGCTGGCGGTCGGCGAAGACGATGACGCCGCTCTCCTCGAGGGCCGGCTCCCCGTCGATGGTCACCTGCTGGACGAAGTCGACGCGGAAAGGCTGGCTTCTCAGGATGCTCTCGCGCACGCGCTGCAGGAAGGGGTCGGTGCCCGCCTGGCCGGCGGTCGCCGCCAACAGCGGCAGGAGGAGAACCAATGCCCGGCGGAGCCCCATCTGCCTCAGGCGCCGGCGCTGAGGACGCCGAGGGCCAGGGAGTGGAATTTGTCTGTGTCGCTCTCGTTGCGCGAGGGGATGAGCACCGGCAGCCGGGCGCCCATGACCACGTGGGCCACGGTGAGCTTGAGGTAGTAGGTGAACGCCTTGCCCAGCAGGTTGCCCGCCTCGATGCTGGGCATGATCAGGATCTGGGCGCGGCCGGCCACGTCGTTGAAGATGCCCTTGTGCTCGGCCGCTTCGCGGGAAACGGCGATGTCCAGGGCCAGGGGGCCGTAGACCCGGCAGCCGCTGATCTCGCCGCGCTCGTTCATCTCGCTCAGGGCCTTGGCGTCGAGGGTGGCCGGCATGGAGTCCTTGACCGATTCGATGGCGGCCATGATCCCCACCCGCGGCTCCTCGTAGCCCAGGTTGTGGAAGACGGCGACGGCGTTCTCCACGATCTGCCGCTTCTGGGCCAGGTCGGGCAGGATGTTCAGGCCGCCGTCGCTCAAGCCCAGCAGTTCGTCGGCAGTGGGGTTCTCCACCACCAGGATGTCGGAGAGCAGGTTGGGGCCGCGCAGCCCCTTTTCCTTGTCCAGGATGGGCTTCATCAGCGCCGCCGTGGGCAGGAAGCCCTTGAGGACCAGCTGCAGCTTGCCCTGGCGGCCCAGGTCGACCACGCGCGCCACGGCCGCGTCGGGCCCGGGCGTGTCGTGGATGTCGAAGTCGGATGCGTTGCCGCCGTGCCGGCGCAGCATCTCGCTGATCTTCGCCCTGTCGCCGCAAAGGATGAAATCGGCCAGGCCCTCCTTCTTGGCCTCGATGACCGACAGGATGGTGCTGTCGTCCTCGGGACAGGGAACACCCGCCGTCACACCCTTTTTGTTCTTCGCCGCCCTGACCAGCTCCTGCAGATTGCGTATCATGGCATCCTCCCTGGCCCCGGGCTCAGGCCTTGAACCCGTAGCCGCTCTCGAAGGCCTTGAGGTTCAGGTCGAGGAAGCGCGGCGGCACCTTGCGGCGCAGCACCTCCAGCCAGGTCTCCTTGGGAATCTTCATGCGCGAGGCCAGCAGGCCGATCAGCACCACGTTGGAGGCCTTGTCGTTGCCCAGCTCGGCGGCCAGGCGCGTGGCCGGGATCAGCACCAGCTCGCCGGCCAGCTTCTGCAGCTGCTCGACCACATCCTGCGGGTACTTTTCGAACCCGGCGGCCACGGGCAGGGGCTCCCAGACGAAATCGTTGACCAGGACGATGCCCTTGTCGCTGAGGTAGTTGATGTTGCGCAGGGCCTCGAGCTTCTCGAAGGCCAGGATGTAGTCGGTCTCGCGGAGGGCGGGCAGCGGCGAGAACACCTGGTCGCCGTAGCGCACGGTGGAGATGACGTCGCCGCCGCGCTGGCTCATGCCGTGAACCTCGCTTTTCTTGACCTGGTGGCCGGCCTGCAGCAGCACGTCGGAGAGCAGGTCGCTGGCGGTCAAAATGCCCTGGCCGCCGACGCCGCAGATCAGTATCGATTGGGTCTTCATTTGCCGCCTCCCTTGGCGAACGATTCCAGGGTCGTGGCGCCGATGTGCATGCCCTTTTCGTCGGCGTAGGAAATGGCCTTGTAGGGGCACACCTGGCCGCAGACGCCGCAGCCGGTGCACAGGGACACGTTGATCAGCGACTTGCCGTCAACGTCGGTGCTGATGGCCGGGCAGCCCAGGCGCAGGCAGGTCTTGCAGCTGGTGCATTTCACCTTGTCAACGACCATGGGCGACCACTTGGCCTTGCGGTAGAGCAGCACGCAGGGGCGGCGGATGACGATCACCGATGGCTCCGGGCGGGCCATTTCGCGCTTCAGCAGCTCGCGGATGGCCTTGACATCGTAGCCGTCCACTTCGGTTGTGTGCTCCAGGCCCAGCCCGTCGCGCACCAGCCTGACGATGTCGATCTTGCGGGCCTCCTGGCCGAGCAGCGTTTTGCCCGAGCCCGGGTTCTCCTGGTGGCCGGTCATGGCCGTGATCGAGTTGTCCAGGATGACCACCGTCGACTTGCCCTGGTTGTAGATGACGTCGATGAGGCCGGTGATGCCGGAGTGAAAGAAGGTGGAATCGCCGATCACCGCCACCTGCTTCGTCGTCTTGCCGGCCTTTTCCAGCGCCTTCTCGATGCCCAGCTGCACGGTGATGCTGGCCCCCATGTCCACGCAGGTGTCCATGGCGCTCAGCGGACGCAGGGCGCCGAGGGTGTAGCAGCCGATGTCGCCCTTGGACTGCACCTTCAGCACGCCCAGGTTATAGAAGAACGCGGTGTGCGGGCAGCCGGCGCACAGGGAGGGCGGCCGGCCCGGCACGCCGTTCCCGGCGAAGCGGGGGGTCATGTCCTTCAGGCCCAGGCTGGCGCGGACCACGTCCTGCGACAGCTCGCCCTGCAGCGGGAAGACCTCCTTGCCGACGATCTCCTTCTGCGGGGCCGCCAGGCGGGCGAAGGTCTCGATGATGGGGTCGTTCTCCTCCAGGACGTAGATCTTGTCGACCATGGCGGCGAAGCGCTGGAACAGCTTGACCGGGAACGGGTAGGGCAGGGCCAGCTTGAGGAACCAGGCGTCGGGAAAGACCTCGCGGCCGTACTGGTAGGAGACGCCGGAGGCCAGGACGCCGACCCGCTCCTTGCCCTTGATGATCGTGTTATAGGCGAAGCTGTCGCTGAACACCGCCAGCTTCTTCAGGCGCTCCTCGACGACGGCATGGCGCTTGCGGGCGTTGCCCGGCAGCAGGTTGCGCTTGGCGAAGTCGCTCTTGTATTCCGGGACGGGCGGCGCCTGGCGCTCGCCCAGCTCGACGGCCGTGCGCGAGTGCGAGGTGCGCGTGGTCATGCGGATCATGACCGGCGTGTCGAAGGTCTCGCTGATCTTCACCGCCTCCAGGACCATGTCCTTGGCTTCCTGCGAATCGGAGGGCTCGAGCACCGGCATCTTGGCCGCCACGGCGTAATGGCGGTTGTCCTGCTCGTTCTGCGAGCTGTGCATGCCCGGGTCGTCGGCCGAGATGACGACCAGGGCGCCGGTGGCGCCGATGTAGCTGGCCGAGAAAAGCGGGTCGGCGGCCACGTTCAGACCGACGTGCTTCATGGCCACCAGGGCGCGGGCGCCGGTGAAGCTGGCCCCCAGGGCCTCTTCCATGGCCGTCTTCTCGTTGGCTCCCCACTGCGAGTAGATGTCGTCCTTGTAGCGGATGATGTTCTCCAATATCTCGGTGCTGGGGGTGCCGGGATAGGCCGAGGCGAAGGTGATGCCCGCCTCCCAGGCGCCGCGGGCGATGGCTTCGTTGCCCGAGAGCAGTTCTTTGGCCATTAGTCCTCCTAGTGCTTGTTAGAGGGTTAACTTTATGATATTTCGCTGACAGAGTCAATCCCTATAAACAGGTGAGAGTAGCAAGAAAAACCACTCGGCGTAAGGCGGAGGGCGTAAGGCGGAGGGGAAGAGGAAGAATAAGAACTCGGCGGAAGGTGTTGGGAAAAACAGAAAGGAATGAGCGACGAAAAAGTGTTATTTTCTTGCCTTACACCTTACGCCTTGCGCCCTACACCGAGTACAATTTCGTCTTGCTAATTATTTATTTATTTGCTATAAACGATGTTCATGAGGAGCACAAATGAAAAACAATAAAAAATGCCCCAAGTGCAATTCTTCGGCCATCGCCCGCAAGCGCGGCTCGCCGGTGCTCAACAGCTGGAGCCGCATCTCCATCAACCTGACCAGCCTTGACGTCTGGATCACGCGCTTCGTCTGCACCGAATGCGGCTATATCGAGGAATGGGTGGAGAATCCC
>JALOLA010000093.1 GCA_025456205.1 Acidobacteriota bacterium
CGAGCTCATCGGCCTGAACTTCGACCGCGTCTACGAGGCCACCATCAACGACTTCGCCTGGGACGAGTCCTACAGCCGCTCCATCGGCGTGGACGTGCGCTTCATCCTGTGGTCGCTGGATAAGTTCAGCAATGCCCAAAGGCTGCTGAAGGAAATGGGGGTCAAATAAAGGAAAGTGGTTCGACGTTCGAAGTTCGATGTTCGATGTTGAAGAAGCAAGAAAATTGCAGATTGTTCGAACGAATGCTGTTTTGTCATGCACTGAACCTTGAACTTCAGGCGATCGCTTAATCCTCTGTTCCTAAAACTTCGAACTTCGAACATTGAACTTCGAACCTTCCTATAGAAGGATCACTTCTTCAATAACTCTATGATCTGGACTGCCGCGCTCCGCTCGTCCTCGTCCCGGCTGCGTAGCAGCTTCCAGCGATACTTGAACGCCAGATAGAGCGTGAGCGCGAGCCAGGAAGCAGATCTCGTGCCCCAGCTTGCGCAGGCGGGCGCAGAGCTCGCTGTCGTCGAAATAGAGGAAGATCTCCTCGTCGAACACCTTGCCGCCGGGGAAATAGCCGCTGCGGGTGAGCAGGCAGCAGCCGCTCACCCAGCCCACCTCCCTGGCCGCGAGGCGCCGCGGGTCACGGCGCCGGGCGAGCGGGGCGGCCACGGCCTTCTGCCAGAACTCGGAGAAGAGGGAAAAGGGACGGCCGTAGGAGAGCTGGAAGCTGCCGTCGCCGTTGAGCACCAGCGGCCCGACGGCGCCGGCCCGCGGCCGGGAATCGGCGCAGGCGACCAGGCGCGCGAAGGTGTCGGGGAAGACCTTGGTATCGCTGTTCAAAAAGAGCAGGTATTCCCCCACGGCGCGCGCCGCGCCGCGGTTGTTGGCCCGGGTGAAGCCCAGGTTCTCCCCGTTGCGCAGGACCTGGACGCGGTCGCGGAACGGCGCCAGCCCCAGCGCCGCCTCGGCGGCGGCGTTGTCCACGACGATGACCTCGTAGTCGAAGCCCACCTGGCTGGCGAATACCGCGGCCAGCGCCTCGCTCACCATCTGCGGCTTCTCGAAGCTGATGACCAGGATGACGGAGAGCTTCACGGCGCGGCGGGCGGCGGTACGCCTATTCCAGGATGATCTTGCCGGCGTTGCCGGAAAGCCCGATCGCGAAGGCCTCGGCGAAATCGGCCATCTTGAAGCGGTGGGTGATCAGCGGCTTGAGGTCGACCTTGCCCGAGACCAGGAGCGCGTCCATCTGGTACCAGGTCTCGTACATGCGCCGGCCGTTGATGCCCTGGACGGTCACGCCGGGGAAGATGATGTCCCTGGCCAGGTCCAGGCTCAGCGGCTTGGCCGGGATGCCCAGCAGCGAGTAGCGGCCGTTCTTGCGGATGGAGCGGAAACCCTGGGCGATGGCCGCCGGGTGTCCCGACATCTCCAGCACCGCGTCCACGCCCTGGCCGCCGGTCAGCTCGCGCACGACCTCCTCCACGTTCTCGGCGGCCGGGTCGATGACGCGGTCGGCGCCCATTTTTTTTGCCAGTTCCTGGCGGAAGGGCATCACCTCGCTGACCAGCACCAGGGAAGCGCCGGCCGCCTTGCACACCGGGATGGCGGCGATGCCGATGGGGCCGCCGCCCAGGATGAGGAAGGTCTTGCCGACGGTGGGCCCGGCCATGACCGTGTGCACGGCATTGCCGAAGGGATCATAGACCGCCGCCCATTCCGGGTCGATGCCCTTGGGCACGCGCCAGAGGTTGGATTCGGGCACGGCGATATAGTCGGCGAAGCAGCCGTCGCCGTCGACGCCCAGGATGACCACGTTCTCGCAGAGATGGGCGTTGCCGGTGCGGCACTGGAAGCACTGGTTGCAGACGATATGCATTTCAGCGGTCACCAGGTCCCCCACTGTGTAGTGGCGCACGTCCACCCCGGTTGCCACGATCTCGCCGTAGAACTCGTGGCCGGTGGTGACCGGGGGCTTGATGCGGTTCTGCGACCACTCGTCCCACTTGTAGATGTGCAGGTCGGTGCCGCAGATGGCCCTTATATGGACATGGATCAGGACTTCATTGGCTTTGATGGCCGGGATGGGGACTTCCTGCATTTCCAATCCCGGGCCGGGTTTCATCTTGCGCAGGGCTTTCATATTGCCTTTCATGGGAGATCTCCTTGATCGGAAAGCGCTATTTTAGTATTTCCGAGGCTCAAATGCAAGTACGAACTACGTGACGCGTAACGCGTGACGCGTGACACGAAAGAAGAAGAAAGTGCCTTTCTCTTTCTCATCACGCATAACGTAGACCCCGTAGGCCTCTCTCTTTCGAATCACGAATCACGAATTACGTATCACTTCCCATATCGCCTGGCACCAGGTATAATATCACCATGAACAAGAACCGCCTCCTTTGGATCATCGCCTTCGCGTTGACCTTGGTCCTGGCCGTCTACCAGCGCCTGAGCGGCCCGACCCACCCGATCAGGGGAACGGAAAGCATCGCCGGGGTCCAGGTCAAATACAGGCTGTTGCGCAGTTGGACGAGCCATCGCCCCCTGCCGGTGCGCGTGTCCGGGGACGGCATCGCCTCCATGCGCCTGCATCACCGCCGCTACCCCCTGGTCCCGGGCGAGGAATGGTCGGTGGCCCAGATGGTCACTTATAACGGCGCCTTCCAGGCCTTCATCCCCGGGCAGCCCGCCGCCGGCAAGGTGGCCTACAAGGTGGAGGTCATCTCCCCGGGCCGGGTGACCTGGATCGGCGCCGGGAAACCCGTCGTCGCCCGCTTCAAGAACGAGGTCCCGGCCTGGTTGCTGGTCCTGCATGTCGTCTTCATGTTCGCCGCCCTCATGCTGGCCTTCCGGGCCGGCCTCGGGGCGCTGCTCAACGATGACCGCTGGCAACGCCTCGTCACCTGGGTGCTCGGGGTCACCACCTGCGGCGGCCTGCTGCTCGGCCCGATCGTGCAGAAATACGCCTTCGGCGCCTACTGGACCGGCTTCCCGCTGGGCGGCGACCTCACCGACAGCAAGACGCTGTTCGTCGTCCTGATCTGGCTGGCGGCGTTCTTGCTCAGGAAAAAGAGCCGCTGGTGGACCGCAGGCGCGACCGTGCTGATGCTGATCGTGTACCTGATCCCCCATTCGCTGCTGGGGTCTGAGCTGGATTACAAGACCGGGAAAATTGAGACCTCAAAATCTGTAAGAGACTAGAACTCGGCGTAGGGCGTAAGGCGCAGGGAAGAGGAAGAAAAAGACTCAGCGTCCGGTTTCTTACCTTACGCCTTGCGCCTTACACCTTACGCCGAGATCAATTCCTTATTTCAATAATTGCTAAGATCGTTCACTTCTTACCTTACGCCCAACGCATTGCACCTTATGCCGAGATCAAAGTCCAAGTTTCGAAAACGTCGCCTCGGCCTCCTGCACCAGGTCCTTAACGATCTCCTTCACCGGCTTGCTGTCGCGGATCAGGCCCACGCTCTGGCCGGCCATCAGCGAGCCGTGCTCGACGTCGCCGTCCTGCACGGCGCGGCGCAGGGCGCCCACCCAGTATTTCTCCACCTCGTACTGCGCCTGGGTGCGGTGGATCTCGCCGCGCTCCAGCTTCTGGATCAGCTCCAGCTGCAGGCGGCCGAACTCCTCGCTGCCCTTGTTCTTCAGGGCGCGCACGGCCACCACCGGCAGGGCCGAGCTGTATTGCGGCGTGGCGAAGGCCTCGCGGGCGCGGGCCTTGCGGAAGCGCTCCTTGAAGGCCGGATGGGCCGGACTCTCCCCGGCCATGGCGAAAATTGTCCCCATCTGCACCCCGGCCGCTCCCATGAGCAGCAGGTGGGCGATCATTTTCCCCGTGGCGATGCCGCCGGCCACGAAGACGGGCAGCTGCGGGTAATGGAACAGCACCTGCTGGATGAGCACGATGGTCGAAACATGGCCGATATGGCCGCCGGCCTCGCTGCCCTCCAGGATCAGGGCGTCGGCGCCGTAGGCGATCATGCGCTCGGCGATGGAGTCGTTGGAGGCGAAGCAGAGCACCCTGGCGCCGCTGGCCTTGGCCATGCGCACCTCTTCCTGGCGCGGAAAGCTGCCGGCGAAAACGATATAGGGAACCCCCAGCGCGGCGGCCTGCTCCAGGTGCGACAGGTAGTTCGGGGCGATGGTGATCAGGTTGACGGCGAAGCGGCAGCCGTCCGCCTTCAGCTCCTTCACTTCGCGCTCCAGCACGTCGGCGGGCATGTTGCCGGCGGCCAGGACGCCGAAGGCGCCGGCGTCGGCCACGGCCCTGACCAGGCCCGCGGTGCTGATCCAGGTCATGGCCCCGGCGATCAGGGGGTATTCGACGCCGAGGAATTCGCGGCCGCGCTGCCAGTATTTCAGGTGCTTTTTGGCTATCATAGGGCAATTTTAGCATAAAAAAGCCCTGAAACCAAGGCAATGATCTCGGTGTAAGGTGCAAGGCGTAGGGTGAGAAGTGAACGATCTTAGCAATTATTGAAATAAGGAATTGATCTCGGCGTAAGGTGTAAGGCACAAGGTGTAAGGTAAGAAACTGGACGCCGCGCTTTTTTCTTCATCTTCCCTGCGCCTTACGCCCTCCGCCCTACACCGAGCACTTTTCCATTTTTTCGCCGTTTCCGTCCTTGAAATCAGCGAAAAAATGGAATATAATCGCTTATCCTAGATTCATGAAAACCATTGAATTCAAACCTGACGGCAAGCCGACTATCATCACTCCAGTCCTTTCCCCGGCCGACGTGGCCGCGCGCAACGATGTGCTGCTCGAGGTCCTGCCGCTCCTCTTCCACAAGCTCAAGAACAAGCTGACCCCCATCCTCGGCTACACCCAGATGCTCATGGCGCGGGGCAGCGACGAATTCGCCAGGGAGCGGCTGGCGCGCATCGAGCGCAATACCGCCGAGCTCTCCGATGAGCTCAACGTCCTGAAGGACTACGTCCTGCCGGGAGCCTGCCGCCGCGAGCCGACCGATATCGCCGGCCTGCTGGAATCCATGGCGCCGGAGTGGCAGGGCATCGCCACAGCGGCCCGGGCCCGCGTCGTTCTCGAGCTGGACCCGGCGCTGCCGGCGCTGGAGCTCAACCCCTGCCGCCTGCGGGTGCTGCTGCTCAACCTGGCCGACAACGCGGCGAGCGCGCTGCAGGCCAAGGCGCCCGCCAGCGGCGAGATCCGCGTCTCCGCGCGCGCGGAAGGGAATTCCCTGACGCTGCGCGTGCGCGACAACGGCCGCGGCATGGACGACGAGGAGATGGCCCTGGCCTGGACGCCGTTCTATTCCAACTTCCCCGGCCACGCCGGCCTGGGCCTGGTCCTCTGCGAGAAGATCATCGCCGATCACGGCGCCGCCTGCGCGGTCAGCTCGTGCGCCGGCGAATTCAGCTGCTTCGAGATCGCCTTTCCCCCGGCCGCGGCCGGCATGAACGCAAAACACCGATCCCAATCATAAAGGAGGCCCCATGAAAAAAAAGTTCGTGTATTTCTTTTCCAAGAAACTGAGTGAAGGCAGCAAGGAGATGAAGAATCTTCTGGGCGGCAAGGGCGCCGGCCTGGCCGAGATGGCCAGCATCGGCCTGCCCGTCCCCGCCGGGTTCACCATCACCACCGAGGTCTGCGACCTGTACTATAAAAACAACCGCAACTACCCCGCCGGCCTGGACAAGGAGGTCGACGAGCACATGCGCCGCCTGGAAAAAGAGGTGGGCAAGAAGTTCGGCGACGCCGCCGACCCCCTGCTGGTGTCGGTGCGCTCCGGCGCCCCCCTCTCCATGCCCGGCATGATGGAGACCATCCTCAACCTCGGCCTGAACGACCGCTCGGTGGACGGCCTGGCCGCCAAGACCGGCAATCGCCGCTTCGCCCTGGACGCCTACCGCCGCTTCATCATGATGTACGGCTCCACGGCCAAGGGCATCGACCGCGAGGAGTTCAACCACGCCTTCGAGATGGTGAAGAACCAGCATACGCGCCAGCGGCTCGCCCTGCCCGGCCACGTCAAGGTCAATGACACCGACGTGAACGAGAGCGAGCTGGAGATCCTGGTCAGCGAGTTCAAGGCGATCTACAAGCGCAACATCGGCAGGGATTTCCCCCAGGACCCCAAAGAGCAGCTCTGGGGTTCCGTCGACGCCGTGTTCGGCTCCTGGATGGCCGAGAAGGCGGTCACCTACCGCCGCGTGGAGAAGATCAAGGGCGTCGTCGGCACGGCCGTCAACGTCCAGCAGATGGTCTTCGGCAACATGGGCCCCAAGAGCGGCACGGGCGTCTGCTTCACCCGCGACCCCAACAACGGCGAGAACATCTTCTACGGCGACTACCTGGTCAACGCCCAGGGCGAGGACGTGGTGGCCGGCATCCGCACCCCGATCAAGCTCTCGGAGTTCGAGGACGCCGACCCCGTCTCCTACCGGCAGCTGGTCGAGGTGCGCCGCATCCTGGAAAAGCACTTCAAGGACATGCAGGACCTGGAGTTCACCGTCGAGGAGGGCCGGCTCTACATGCTGCAGTGCCGCACCGGCAAGCGCTCACCCGCCGCCTCGTTCCGCATCGCGGTGGACATGGTCAGCGAGAAGCTGATCCGCAGGGAAGACGCCATCCTGCGCATCAAGGACAAGGACATCGAGGGCATCTTCTACCCCATCATCGATCCCGACCAGAAGGATGAGCTGCGCAGGAACTTCCTGGTCAGCGGCATCGACGCCGTTCCCGGCGCCGCCAGCGGCAAGGTCGTTTTCAACGCCAAGGACGCCGAGGAGGCCGCCGCCCGTGACGAGAAGGTCATCCTGGTGCGCAAGGAGACCAGCCCCGAGGACGTCGGCGGCATGCACGCCGCCCAGGGCATCCTGACCGCCACCGGCGGCAAGACCTCTGCGAGAAGCTGAACATCAACTACGAGAAGGGGGAAATGTCCGTGGGCGACATCGTCGTCCGCCAGGGCGAGGAGATCACCATCAACGGCTCCACCGGGCAGGTCTTCCGCGGCGCCATGCGCCTGATCAAGCCCGAGCCCCCGGCCTCCTTCCAGACGCTGATGGGCTGGGTGGACCGGATCCGCGCCATCAAGGTGCGTACCAACGCCGACACCCCCTACGACGCCGCCAAGGGCGTCGAGCTCGGCGCCGAGGGCATCGGCCTCTGCCGCACCGAGCACATGTTCTTCGATACCGAGGAGCGCCGCCTGGCCATCCAGGAGATGATCGTGGCCGACACCCTGTCCGGCCGCGTGGAAGCGCTGAACAAGCTGCTCCCCTTCCAGAAGAACGACTTCAAGGGCATCTTCAAGGCCATGAACGGCTTCCCTGTGACCATCCGCCTCATCGACCCGCCGCTGCATGAGTTCGTGCCCCACACCGAGGAAAAGCAGATCCAGCTGGCCGACAAGATCGGCGTGCCCTATGAAAAGATCCGCTACCGCGTCGAGCAGCTGCACGAGGCCAACCCCATGCTGGGCCACCGCGGCTGCCGCCTGTGCATCACCTACCCCGAGATCCTGGACATGCAGGTGCGGGCCGTCATCGAGGCCGCCTGCGAGTGCACAGCCGAGGGCGTCAAGGTGCTCCCCGAGATCATGATCCCGCTGACCATCGACAAGAAGGAGCTGGGGATACTGACGCTGCGCACGCGCCTGGTGGCCGACGCCGTCATCAAGGAAAAGAACGTCAAGCTGAATTACCTGGTCGGCACCATGATCGAGGTGCCGCGCGCGGCGCTGCTGGCCGACCAGATCGCCGAGGTCGCCGAGTTCTTCTCCTTCGGCACCAACGACCTGACGCAGATGACCATGGGCATCTCGCGCGACGACGCCGGCAAGTTCCTGCCCGACTACGTCGACGAGAAGAAGGCCGGCGTCTTCGCCGAGGACCCCTTCCAGTCGCTGGACCAGGAAGGCGTTGGCATGCTGGTGAAGATGGGCATCGAAAAGGGCCGCCAGACCAAGCCCGGGCTCAAGATCGGCATCTGCGGCGAGCACGGCGGCGAGGCCAAGTCGGTGGAGTTCTGCTGCCGCGTGGGCATGAACTACGTCTCCTGCTCGCCGTTCCGCGTGCCCATCGCCCGCCTGGCCGCCGCGCAGGCCGAGATCAGGAAGAACCTTGCCAAGGCAACGGCCAAGCCGAAAAAAGCCGTCGCCAAAAAAGCCAAGACCGTCAAAAAAGCCGTGAAAAAGCCGGCCCCGGCCAAGGCGAAGAAGGCCCCGGCTAAAAAGGCGGTGGCGAAGAAAGCCCTGAAAAAAGCCAAGCCCGCCAAAAAAGCGGCGGTAAAAAAGGCCGCGATCAAGAAAGCCAGGGCCGCGAAAAAGACCCGGGTTGTCAGGAAAGGCAAAAAGAAATAACCCGCAGCGAACGATCCTATAGGGCAGGCCTCCGGGCCTGCCTTTTTTTTAAGAGATTCGCGCAACTCACCCCCGCACCCCCTCTCTTCGTAAAGAGAGGGGGAATTCTCTATTCCATGGCCCCTTCTCTTCACAAGAGAAGGGGTTGGGGTTGAGTTTGAGAAAGCAGATCACCTTCTCCTATTGACATTCTCCGCCCATTTTCCTAAAATCTCCCCGAACCATGAAAGCACTGGAAATAAAAGGCCTGAAGAAGTCGTTCCGCTCGAACTTTCTCCTCAGGAAATACAACATCCTGAAGGGCATCGACCTCGACGTGGAAAAGGGCGAGATCTACGGCTTCCTGGGCCCCAACGGCGCCGGCAAGACCACCACCATCAAGTGCGTCATGGGCCTGCTGGCCCCCGACGCCGGCGAGATCCTGGTCGACGGCCAGCCCGCGCGGCGCACGGCGGCGCGGCAGCGCATCGGCTTCCTCCCCGAGAACCCCTATTTTTACGACTACCTGACCGCCCGCGAGTTCCTCTTCTTTTCCGCCTCGCTCTTCAACCTGCCGGCAACGGAGGTGAAGGACCGGGTGGCCGCCCTGATCCACCGCGTCGGCCTGAGCGGCCGCGAGGACCTGAAGCTGCGCAAGTTCTCCAAGGGCATGATCCAGCGCCTGGGCCTGGCCCAGGCCCTGGTCAACGACCCCGACCTGCTCATCCTCGACGAGCCCTTCTCCGGCCTCGACCCGGTCGGCCGCAAGGACCTGCGCACGCTCATCCTGTCCCTGCGCGAAGCGGGCAAGACCATCTTTTTCTCCTCGCACATCCTGCAGGACATGGAGCTGATGGTCGACCGCGTGGGCATCATCCTGGACGGCGCCATCCGCCGCCAGGGCAAGCTCTCCGAGCTCATCTCGCGCAGCACGCAATATTACGAGGTGGTCTGCGATCATATTTCCGCGAAGGAGCTCTCGCGCATCCAGCCGGTCTTCGTCCGCCGCGACGGCCAGTTCATCATCACCCTGGCCAGCGACGCCGACGTCAACCTGGTGGTGGAGTCGATCATCCACAACAGCGGCCGCATCGTGGCCGTCAACCCCGTCAAGATGACGCTGGAGGACATCTTCTTCAGCGAGATGGCTGGAGAGGCCTTCCGGGACCCGACGTCCCGGTCCGGCGGCACCGGGGGCCCGGGCCGCCCCGCCGCGACAGGGGAAAAGACATGAAGCCGGCCGTCAAAGGCATCGCCGTCAACACCTTCCGCGAATCGGCGCGCAACAAGATGTTCTACCTGCTGGTCTTTTTCGGCATCCTGTTCGCCCTCAGCTCCAAGCTGGTCAGCTTCCTCACCCTGGGCGACGCCATGAAGGTGCTCAAGGACACCGGCCTGGCGGCCATCAACTTCTTCTGCGTGCTGATCGCCATCTTCACCGGCATCAACCTGGTCTACAAGGAGATCGAGAAAAAGACGGCCTACAACATCCTGAGCAAGCCGGTGTCCCGCGACGAGTTCATCATCGGCAAGTTCCTGGGGCTGGCCCTGACCATGCTGACGGCGCTCGGCGCCATGGCCGTCATCTTCTTCGTTTTCGTCGCCGTCAGCGGCGGCGGCTTCGACCTGAAGATCGCCGTCTACTTCCTCATGCTCTATCTCGAGCTGCTGATCATCATCGCCATCTCGCTGCTGTTCTCCTCGTTCACCACGCCGATCCTCTCCTTCATCTTCACGGTCTCCCTCTACCTCATCGGCCAGATCATCTGGACCTACAACGAGTTCGCGAAATACCTGGCCATCCCCCTGTGGCGGGCGTTCACGCAAGTCCTCTACTACCTGCTGCCCAACCTGAACAAGTTCAACATCAAGAGCCAGGTGGTCATGGGCACGGCGCTCGATCCCTGGGCCCTGCTGTTCTCCGGCCTCTACGCCCTGGGCTACGTCCTGGCGCTGCTGGCCCTCACCATCCTGGTCTTCCGCCGGCGGGAATTCCAATGACAGGCGGCCGCTGGCTCGCCGTGGCGGCGCTTTCCGGCCTGCTGCTGGCCTCGGGCATGCAGGGCCGCTACGACTCGACCGTCGACTACTTCGGCGAGCGCGACGCCTTCGTCTCCCTGCCGTCGGGCAAGACGCTGAAGGCCCTCTCCTTCGGCTATCACAGCCTGGCCGCCGACCTGCTCTTCATCTGGTCCATCCAGTTCTACTCCACCTACCACATCCGCAACCGCTTCGATTTTCTAGAACGGGTGTATGACGCCATCACCGACATCACGCCGCAGTACCGCGAGCCCTACATCGTCGGCTCGCTGATCATGGTCCACGAGGCCAAGGACGTGCCCATGGCCCTGCGCCTGCTGGAAAAGGGCTCGCGGCACAACCCCGGGGAATGGCTCTTCGACCACGACGCCGGCTATTATACCTACAAGTACCTCAAGGACTTCAAGCGCGCCGAGCGCTACTACAAACTGGCGGCGGCCAAGCCCGGCGCCCCCTCCTTCATCAAGCGCATGAAGGCG